>DATAZF010000291.1:0-10670 GCA_036272235.1 Bryobacteraceae bacterium
GTGAGTGCGGGAGCGGAGTTGATCACCTGGTTCGAAGGTCTTCCCGGCGGCGAGGAGTTACCGATCCTCTCCGTTCTGAACGATACCCTTTCGGATGGCGAAAGCGGCGCCGAAGCGCCGGATGACCGTCTGCGCCAGGTCTGGGTTTACACTTATGAGCCGCCGTCGGCCGGCCAGCGGGCTCAAAGCGCGGTGCCGTTTCTCTATCACCGGATCTGGAGCGATACGCCGGGTCGAGCCGCACGTCCGCGCCCGGTCCTCGACATGGGAGCGCCAACGCGCGGCATCTGGACTCGCGTGGCGATGGCGACGCTCCAGGCCGAGGTCGTGAATCCGGCGGGCGCCCTGGCGAGACTCACGACACGCTCCTACGGCGGGAATCTCGGCGAGTACAAGACAACCCACGTCTGGGAAGCGCTGGATGTGATTCCTCCGGCGGATTCCGGCGACAGAGCGGGCGGGCTGAGCCGCGACGAAATCCGGTTGCTGGAGAGCCGGCTCCAGTTGACTGGCCGCATGTTCAGCGGCCTCGTGAGTGACAAAGCGCTGCCGGGCTTCTATGAGAAGTACCACACGGAAAGAACGGAAACGCGCGGCCACAACTGGGAGCTGCTGCGCCAGAGCGCCGAGGAGAACGGTCTCGACTTCGAGCCGCTTGCCATCGGCGGCATGACCGACTCGTTTGCGATGGTCTCGATGGCGCGCGATGATCTGCGCTGCGACACCGGCAAACCAGCGCCACGCTTCGATTCTCAATTCCTGAAGATCGCCAACCCATTCACCGATGAGCACCTGTGCCAGTGGAGCGGCTACGCGGCGGATGGCAGGATTCCTCTCGCGCTCTATTCGCTCGATTACCCAGGTGTTCCGCTTCTGCTGGTGGATTTCCGCCGCGCGACCAGGCCGACGCGCTCGGAGATGACGCTGCGCGCCGCCGACGACGTTACGGCCGGGGTGCTGGGCTTGACCGGTTTCGGCCTCACGCATCTGGGGTACCGGGCGCTCAAATCCAGCTGGCTGTTCATCCATGAGCGGCACGGCAGCGCGACGAACCGCGCCATGCGGCGGCGGGCGTTCGTCCAGTTGCGGCACGGGCTGGGCGTTGACGAGTCGCTGGATCCGGAGCTTCGCGCGCAACTTTCGACGCGCGTCGAAATGCTCGACATCGATCCTCTGGAAAGATCGTGGCAGCAGGAAGTGGCGGGCGCGAACGCGCAATACGCGGCGCTCCTGAAGTATGCCGATGACCCCAGGGGCTTGCCGCGCCTTGTGCGGGCCGACCGGGAACAGGAAGCGCGGGCCATGGCGCACGGACCGGGCGCGCGGGCGCTGCTGCGCGTGGCTTCGGTGTCAACATTCGGACTCTACCGCCACGACGACGCGCTCACACCCGCGAAGCTGGAACGGCTGGCCGCGAAACGACGCGAGACATTTTCGGAACGCAATGCTGCTCTCCCGGAGCCAGGGGCCATCGAAGCCGGAGAATGACCTCACGCGTGCGTCCGCTACTTCTCTTCGCGTTTGCGTTGCTTCACCTGCCGGTGCTCAACGCGCAGGCGAAGCGGGTCGTTGTAATCAAAGTCGACGGGCTTCCAGAGGATACGGTCGAGCGCCGTCTCGACGATCTGCCGTGGATCCGGCGAATATTCGCTGAGCGCGGCGCATGGGTGCGGAATTTCTATGTGCGCGGCATCAGCTTGTCGGCGCCATCCTGGCAGATGCTCGACAGCGGTCAGCATATGGTCATTCGGGGCAACGCGGAGTTCGACCGCCTCTCGCCGCGCGTCTACGATTACTTGAATTTCTTCCCGTTTTATGTGGGTTATGCCCGCTCCCGCCGTGCCGATATGCCCGGCGTCGAAGTTCTCGACCAGGCTGGAATCCCGCTTCTCGCCGACAACTTCGCGCCGGATCAGGAATACCGCGGCATGCAGCTCTATCAGCGCGGCGTGCGCTGGAAGACTCTCGCGGAGAGCCTGCGCTCCACTATGGCGCGGCCTGTGAAAGACCTGATCGACGAGTGGCAGACCGGATTCGATCTGAGCGAAGGAATCGAAACCCGGCAGGAGCAGGAATTGATTGCCGCTCTCGCCGACCCTCACGTTCTCTACCTCGACTATTTCAGCGGCGATGTCGACCATACGTTCCATCTGACGAACGACGCCGCAAGTCAGCTCAGCGCACTGCAGCGTCTGGACGCGACGATCGGACGGATCTGGATGGCAATTCAAGCGAGTCCTCTGGCCTCCGAGACGGTGATGGTGCTGGTCTCAGACCACGGTATGAACTCCACGCCCAGCGTCTACAGCCAGGGTTATAACCTCGTGCGCTTCTTCAACAGCGCGGCGGGCGGGGGCCATCACGTGATCTCGACCCGTCACCCTCTCAGCGAATATAAGCTGCGCGGGCTCGATCCCTTCGTCTCATCTGTTGTGACCCCCAGCCAGAACTCCTTTTATCTGCGCGATCACAAAGACCGGGCCACGGCGATGCTCGATCTGGATGGCAACGAGCGGGCGTCGATCCAGTTGCGGAACAGCGATCTGAACGAGATTCAGATTCTGCTGCAGTCGCCGGCCGGGAACCGCGTGGCGATCCGGCAGGTCATCGATCGTAATCGCGCGCAGTGGTCCCGCACGGTGGGCGAACTCGGGGAAGAGATCGAAGCACTGCGGCGCGTGATTGAACGCGAGCGGCCTCTCACCGAAGGCAAGAGCGAAGAAGCGCGGCGGCATCTCGCGATTCTCGAAAGCTGGAAGAAAAGCGAACGCGGTTACAGCGACTATGTCCGCGCGCTGCAGCGCCTGCTCGACTGGACGGATTCCGCGCAGTTTCCGATCCCCGAGAACGTGGCTGGTGAATCCAATTCGATTGCGCAGTTAGCGCACTATACGGTCGGGCGATCTTCAGGCGGCAGTTTCATACGGCTCAATTATTTTCAGGCCCTTGCGGATATCCGGGTGCGCAATGTGGTGCAGCCGGGTCTCGGAGCGAAGCCCGTCGATTTCATTGCGGCGCGCACGCCGGATGGTTCTGTTTTTCTTTACGGCGATGCGCAGCATGGGGTAGTGATTCATTCCCGCAGCGAGGAAGGCCAGCTTTGGCTTCGCGTCGAACCGGTGTGCGATCTCGATTTCAAGCCGGCCGCATGGGGTCCGGGCTTCCCGCTGCATTTGTTTGAAGATCCGGAACTGCATGTCTCCGGCGACAGGACGGCCTGGCTGAATGAATGGCATGCGGAGCGCGCGTGGCTTGAGGCTATTCACCGCACGCGCTATTCAAATGCGGTAATTGGCCTCGCCGAATACTTCTCAGCCTGGGAGCCGGAGTCGCTTCCCGCCATCTTCCGGATTGCCGACCAGCGCGACTGGCCCGTATTGCAACGCTTCGTTGCACGCCAGCGCAGAGTCGTGCAACCGGATCTGCTGGCCGTCGCTTCAGACCACTGGAACTTCAACGTGCGTGGTTTCAATCCGGGCGGCAATCACGGGTCGTTTTTCCGGATCTCGACTCATTCCGTGTTCATGGCCGCGGGCGGCGGGGTACGCGCCGGTATCCGGATCGAAGAACCGTACGACAGCCTGAGCTTCGCCCCAACGATTATGGCGTTGATGGGGCGGGCCGCGGCGACGCCGTATCCGGGACCGGTGATTCGCGAAATGATTCGGTAGAGCCGGCGCTGCCAAAGCCGGCTGCCTAACGATTCGCCGCTCTGGTTAAACGGTCGCGGATACCGGCCCACTCCGGCGTATCGGGCGGAAGCTCGATCGATATCCAGTCATGGCCGTTCCGGTCAAGCTCATGCAGAAGGCTGTATAGCCGTTCGGCATAAGCGGCCGCATCGTGCGGCATCGACGCACAAGCAAGATGTACTCCGCGGCCCTGGCGCGGCTGCCCGTCGATGATCAACGGCGTCCGCGGACTATAGTGCCGCGGGTGCTGGCCGGGCGATTCCGCCCCCGCTGTCATCGCAACAGGCCCGATCACTTCTTCGAGCTGTATCCTCGTGATCATCCCCGGCCGCAGGATCCGCGGCGTCGCGCCGGTCAGCGAAACGACAG
Source organism: Bryobacteraceae bacterium (assembly GCA_036272235.1). Taxonomy (GTDB): domain Bacteria; phylum Acidobacteriota; class Terriglobia; order Bryobacterales; family Bryobacteraceae; genus BOG-234. The sequence goes on from DATAZF010000291.1 coordinate 4,062, forward strand.
TGCTTTCGATCCCGACGGTGCACGGGCCGCCATCGAGGATCATGTCGACGTGCCGTCCCGCCAGGCCCTCACGCACGTGTTCGGCGGTAGTGGGCGAGAGTTCGGTAAAACGGTTCGCACTGGGCGCGGCGATGGGAATCTGCGCCGCTTCGAGCAGGGCGCGGGCGACCGGATGGGCAGGAATGCGCAGGCCGACGCTGGGCAGGCTCGCCGTGACTATATCGGGAACACGCGAGTTCTTTGGAACGATGATCGTGAGCGGACCCGGCCAGAATCGGCGTGCGAGAAGCGCCGCGTTATCCGGCCAGTCCGCTGCGAGGTCGCGGGCCGCTTCGATGCCGGCTACGTGAACGATGAGGGGGCTCGACGATGGCCGGCCCTTCGCTTCGAAGATCAGCCGTACCGCGGATTCGTCGAGCGCGTAGGCCCCGAGCCCATACACCGTTTCAGTGGGAAACGCCACGAGCCGCCCGGCCCGCAACAGCGCCGCGGCCCTGCTGATTTCACTCACGGCTACTCCGGAAGATCGGCGCCTTCGCCAGCCAGCTTACCCGTCTTCCGCCAGACCAGGTACGCGTGAATCAGCGACTCCAGATCGCCATCGAGCACGCGATCGACGTCGCCGACGGCAAGTTTGGTGCGGTGATCTTTGATCATGCGATAGGGCGCGAGCACGTAACTGCGGATCTGGCTGCCGAAATTGATTTCGAGCTTGGAATCCTCAGTTTTCCGCGTCTCTTCGCGCTTCTTCGCAAGCTCAAACTCATACATGCGGGCGCGCAATTGCTTCATCGCGCTGTCGCGGTTTTTATGCTGCGAGCGCTCGTTCTGGCACTGCACGACGATTCCCGTTGGGAAATGCGTGATCCGCACCGCGGAATCCGTCATGTTGACGTGCTGGCCGCCGGCGCCGCCAGAACGGAACGTATCGATGCGCAGATCGTCGAGTTTGATATCGATGCGGATCTCATCGTCGATCTGCGGAAACACGAACACCGACGCAAACGATGTATGCCGACGCGCGGCGGAATCAAAGGGAGAAATGCGAACGAGACGGTGCACGCCGATTTCCGACTGCAGCAGGCCGTAGGCGTTGGGTCCATTGATTTCGAACGTTGCGGATTTGATACCAGCGCCCTCGCCTTCGAGACGGTCCGTCAGCACGGTCTTGAAGTTGTTGAGCTCCGCCCACCGCAGGTACATGCGCAGCAGCATCTCGGCCCAGTCCTGCGATTCGGTGCCGCCCGCGCCGGGATGGATCGTCATGATCGCATCGCGCTCGTCGTTCTCGCCCGACAACAACATGCCGGTTTCCAGTTTGCCGAGAACTTCGGAGTAACGCTTCAACTCACGCTCGATATCGGCGCCGACAGCTTCGCCTTCCCGCGCGAGCTCGAAGAGCGTATCGATATCGTCAGTCATGCCCGAGATCTGCTTGTCATTCCCGATAGCCTCTTCGAGACGCTTGCGGTCCTGCATGACCTTCTGGCTTTTTTCGGGTTGAGCCCAAAAGTCGGGCGCGGAAATCTGTTCTTCGGTGGAAGCTAGTTCTTTCTTCTTTTTGGAGGCGTCAAAGATAGCTCCGCACGGCAGATGCCTGTTCCCGTAGCGGCGAATATTCGCGATCCAGTTCTTCGAGCGTCATGAGGTTGAGCCGGCACCCTGAAGGGGATGACCCGGAAATTCCATTTTGTCACACGATCAGCATGCAGTCGCCGTAGGAAAAGAAGCGATAACGCTCGGTGACCGCATGTCTGTAAGCGCGGAGCGCGAACTCGGTACCCGCAAAGGCACAGACCAGCAGCAGAAGGCTGGTCCGCGGCAGATGGAAGTTCGTCAACATCGCGCCCACGCGCTGGAATTCGTATCCCGGGTGAATAAACAGGTTTGTCGAACCTGCCAGCGCGCCCGTGCCCGCGGCCGATTCCAGAGTGCGAACGCTGGTGGTTCCGACGGCAACCACGCGCCGCGCCGCTTCGATTTCGCGCCACGCGTCCGCGGAAACCGAATAGCGCTCGAAGTGAAGCTGATGGTTCTCGAAATCCTCGCGCTCGATCGGCTGAAATGTGCCGAGCCCGACATGCAGGGTTACGCGGACGCTGTGCGCCCCGGCGCCGGCAATGCGGTCAAGAACTTCGCCGGTGAAATGCAGCCCGGCAGTGGGCGCCGCGCTCGATCCCCGCTCGCGCGCAAAGACTGTCTGGTAGCGCTCGCGGTCTTCCGCCCTGTCGGCGCGTTTGATGTAAGGCGGCAGGGGCATATGCCCCAGCCGGTCGATGGCGGAGTAAACATCGGTGGCTCCGCGGAAACGAATGGTTCGCTCGCCGCGCTCGCCGTGCGCGACGATCTCTACGGAAAGCGATTCATCGAAGCGGACCACGTCGCCTACTCTCAACTTCCGGCCGGGCCGCACCAGCGCACGCCACTCGCGGGCATCTTCAGAAACTGATTCAAGCAGCAGGATTTCCGCCGAGGCCCCTGATGGTTGCCGGTGCCCCAGGAGCCGCGATGGAATCACACGCGAATCGTTCAGCACGAGGCAATCGCCCGGCCCGAGAAAGGACGGAAGGTCGCGAAACATGCGATCTTCGAATCGCTGCTCCGCGCGGTGAACAACCAGCATGCGCGCGGCGTCACGCTCTGCCGGAGGCGACTGCGCGATCAACTCCTCGGGCAGCTCGTAATCGAAATCGGAAAGCCGCATTACGAAGACGAGAGCAGCTTCTGTACCTCGGCGTAAGACACCGCTTCCGTGGCGAGAGGCGTGAACATTCCGTCAGTACGGAGCTGGCGCGCGAAGCGCTGCAGAGCGCCCAATGCCACACGCGAGGGACCCGACCCGAGACTCACGCGTTTCACGCCAAGCCGTTCCAGTTCTCCAACGGGCGGCGTGCCCACAGTCGCGAGAATGTTCAACGGACCGCGCACGGCCTTCGCGAGACGCCCGATGGTTTCGCTATCGGCCACGCCGGGCGCGAACAGACAATCCGCGCCGGCTTCCCGAAAGGCGTTCAGGCGTTCCACGGCGCGATCCAGACGCGTCGATTCGTCGCCATGCTTCGCGAGAAAAATGTCGGTTCGAGCATTAAGAACGAAAGGAACTCCAGACGCCGCCACTGCCTTCTGAACGGCGCGGATCATACCGAGCTGTTCGGCAAGCGGCACGAGTTCGTGGCCGACCATGTCTTCCAGGTTCATCCCTACCGCGCCGGCGGCGATGACTTCCAGTGCGGTGCCCGTGGTATCGCCGTAACCCGCCTCGACGTCCGCTGTAATCGGAACTTTGACCGCGTTCGCGATGCGCGCGATCATGTCGAGCATTTCCGCGCGCGGAATCTGTTGGCCATCCGGATAACCGAGCACGGCGGCAACACCTGCGCTGCCTGTCGCGCCAGCCGGAAAGCCCTCGGCTTCGACGATACGGGCGCTGATGGCATCCCACGCATTGGGGAGGACCAGTATGCCGGATCCCGTATGCAAATCGCGGAAGAGCGCGCCTTTCGATTTTTGATCCATGATTTACTTTAGGCTCGTTTCGTCTCAAGCTCCGCCCAGCGCGAGTAGAGCCGATCGACTTCATCCTGCGCGGCTTCAATCGCGGCCGCCGCACGCGTAAGTGCGACAGGATCGGATACGACGTCAGGTTTCTCCAGTTCCTGCCGCCGTTGTTCCAGAGTTTCTTCCGCCTGCGAGACCACGCTTTCGATCTGTTCCCATTCGCGGGATTCCAGATACGTGAGCTTCTTTTTCGGCGCGCCCGCCGACGCATCTCGTGTCTCACGAGCCGCGGTCTTCGCGGACGGTTTCTTCGTAGCGTTCGCCTGCTCCCACTGCGCAAGCTCGGCGAAAAATTCCACACCGCCCGCGCCATCCATCGCGAGAATGGCTTTCGACAGCCGGTCGAGGAGGAAGCGGTCGTGTGTTACCAAAACAATCGCGCCGGGGAAGTCCAGCAGATTGCTCTCCAGCACTTCGAGCGTCGGAATATCCAGATCGTTCGTGGGCTCATCGAGCAGCAGAATGTCAGCCGGCTGCAGCATCAGGCGAGCAATATGGACGCGGGCCCGTTCGCCGCCGGAAAGCCGGTTCAGCGGCAGTTCGAGCTGCTCCTGCCGGAAGAGAAAGCGCGCGGCCCATCCGGCGACATGCTGCGGACGGTCGCGGAAAATCACCGTGTCGCCCTCGGGCGCCAGGGCGCGCCGGAGAGACTGATTGAGGTCGATACGGTCGCGATTCTGATCGAACCACGCGATCCGGAGACCCTCGGCCCGCCGCACTTCTCCGCTATCCGACTCGATCTCGTTTGCGAGGATGCGCAAAAGCGTCGATTTGCCGCTGCCATTCGATCCCAGAATGCCCAGCCTGTTGCCCGGCCCCAACGCGAACGACACGCCGTTGAACAGCACTCGCCCGCCCATGCTCTTCGAAATGCCTTCCACGGCAAGCAGACGTTTGGTCATTCGCCCAGTGGCCGTGAAGTCGATGACGGAAGTGCCCTTCCGGTTCCGGTCGGACACATCCGCGAGCTGATCCTGCAGCTCGAAGGCGGCGTCGATCCGCGCCTTCGATTTCGAAGTCCGCGCTTTGGCGCCGCGGCGCAGCCACTCGATTTCACGCTGCACGAGATTTTCGAGGGCCTGCTGCTCTTTCGCCTGTGCGCGCAGAAACTCCGAGCGCTTTTCCAGAAATCTGCTGTAATTGCCCGGCGCGCTGAAGAGTCCGAGGGGATATGCGCGGTTGATCTCCGCAACGCGGGTGGAACAATTCTCCAGGAAATAACGGTCGTGCGTGACGAAGATCGAGGCGAACGCCGCCGACATCACCAGCTTTTCGAGCCAGAGAATACCTTCGACATCAAGGTGGTTGGTCGGCTCGTCGAGCAGAAGAACGTCCGGCTGTTCGGCGAGGGCCGCGGCGATCGCGAGACGCTTTTTCCACCCGCCTGAAAGCGTGCCGGCCTTCGCGGCGGCGTCTTCAAGGCCGACACGGCTGATGATTTTCGAAACTTCGATGTCCTTGTCTTCTCCCCCGCGCGCCGCCTGTGCGATGATTTCGCGAACGGTCGCATCAGGGTCAAAACGCGGATCCTGCACGACCATCGCGAGCCGAACGCCCTTTCGGATGGACACCGTGCCATCGTCGGCAGGCATGCCGCCGCCGAGGATTTGCAGGAACGTGGACTTCCCCGCCCCGTTCGGTCCAATGATGCCGAGCCTGTCGCCGTCATGAAGACTGAGCGAGATATCCGAAAACACGGTGCGCGAACCGAACGATTTTCCAATCGCGTCGCAGGTTAAGAGAACCGGCATTCAGGCTTCGTGGAGGATCGGCAACAGCTCAGTACCGCCAAGGCTGAACTCCGATTCGGCGGCAGGCTCCGCGGCATCGAGATAACGTGTATCGAGAAGCCGGCCATGCTGAATGTTGCCCATGGCGGAAAGGATGTTCTCGCGCAGGTGCGGATGCTCGATTTCCCAATCCGCAATCGTCTCGCGAATGCTGCGGCGCACCGTGCCGGTGCGGAGCGAACAGCCACAGGGGACGACGGGTACGCCCTTTCCTGCGACATAGTCGCGCGTGATTTCCTCGGTGACATAAACCAACGGGCGGATGAGGCGGAAGTCTTTCTCGCGCGAGTGCGTGACAGGCGGGAGTGAACTGAGACGCCCGGTGAACATGATGTTCCGGAAAAGAGACTCGCAGAAATCGTCGGCGGTGTGGCCGAATGCAATCACGTTCGCGCCCATGCCACGAGCAATCTGATAAACGGCGCGGCGGCGGAAGCGGCTGCAAAGGTCACAGCCGTGGTCCGGTTGTTCTTTCAAGAGGCGGAGCGACGGGTTGTCTATGTGATACGTCCACTCGATGCCGAGACCGCGGATGTATTCGCCGATCGGCCCGACAGGCCGCAGAAATTTTCCCTGCTCCACAGTGAACGCGCAAACGGAGAAATCGATCGGTGCGCGCTTCTGCAGGAGAAGCAATGCTTCGAGGAGCGTGACCGAATCCTTGCCTCCGGATACAGCCACCGCTACACGATCGCCATCGCGAATCATTTTGAAGCGATGGATGGCTTCGCCGACCTTCCGAAGCAATGTTTTTTCGAGATCCACTAAGAACAGATTAGCGCTGCCCGGCTTAAATCAACGCTGCAGATGTTCTTCAAGGTGTTTCAAGCGCGCGTCCAGGACCTGTTCCATGCGGAACATCTCGCCACGAAGGACCTCTTTGACATCGTCGATGTGGCGATTGGTATCGGCGAAGCGTGTGTCAACCGCTCTTGCGAAATCGTTCAAACGAAGGTTATTGATGAGGATGCCGATGAGCACGGCAAGCGACGGGAAAGCGGCTGTGGCAAGCGCAGTCACCATTTGATCCGAAACGATCATTCGTTTCCCAGCGTATCAGGCGAGAACGTCGGTAACGACGTGACCCGCGATATCCGTAAGCCGGAAATCGCGTCCCTGAGACCTCCAGGTCAGCTTCTCATGATCGATGCCCAGAATGCGCAGCATGGTGGCGTGAATGTCGTGCACTTCAACCGGGGTGTCGACGGCTCGATAGCTGAAGTCGTCCGTCTGCCCGTGCGAATGGCCCGCCTTCACGCCG
>DATAZF010000292.1:0-33310 GCA_036272235.1 Bryobacteraceae bacterium
ATGGCGGCCACGATTTTGTCGGCCAGGGGCGCGTACATGGTGTCCACGAGGAACACGCCGTCCTTGCCTTCCTGGACCGTGATGTTGCCGCCGGCACCGACCAGCATGTAGACGTTACCCTGCACCGGCAGCGCGTGAATCTCGACCTTCGAGAAGTCCTGTGCCTGCTGGCCCCAGGCCGCACCAGCCCATAGTGCGGTGAAGAATGCGGCCCGCCTGAGAAATTGGATTTTCATTGATTTTCTCCGGGGCTCACTTCGTGTCGGGCGCCTTCTTCAATGGCGGCGGCTTTGGCAGAGTCTTCAGCTTCAGCTGATATTCGGGATACATTGTTTCCGCGCCGCCCATCGCCGCTTCAGCCGGAATTCCATAGCGCGACGGAAATTCCGCAAGGAATTCGTTGGTGCCCGGCAGATGATGCGGAATCTTTCCTTTCGGTATCACGACTTCAACAACGCTCTCGCACGGATAAGCGCCCATCACGAGGCCGGGACTCATCAGGAAGTCGCGCGTCCGGATAAACGTTTCCGTCAGGTAGGGAGCATCATGGATCACCGTCGTCCAGGTCATGTGATCCCCATGGCGGATGAAATTTTCATACACGGTCGCCCGGTCGCTGCGCGGAATGCCGTTGCGCCGGATCCAGCCTTGCTTCAGGTGGGTCGTCGTCACAGTCAGGATTTCGCCGTCCCACTTACCTGTGGAAAAGCCCTGCGAAGTGTGCAGCGCGTAGTCGGGCGGATGCGGACGGCCATCCATCCAGATCGTGCGCTCAGTCCCCCACGCCTCGTGGTGCACGTGAAAAGCGATCAGCTGCTGCGAGTCTTTGTCGCGTTCTTCCCAAATCCGGATGTTGAAAAAACTGGGCACGTAATCGATCGGATGCACGCGGCACTGATACTCGGGCAGTGTGAGCAGCGACGCATCCCAAGCTTCGGCATGGGCTCGGGCGGAGGCGTTGATCGGAATTCCCAGGTAGTCGCCGATCTCAGGACCCGGCAGCCGCTCGGGAAAATCTTCGTCCAGCGTCATTGCATAGGTTCCGGACAAATTGATCTGCGCGGAAGCGCCGGCAGCCAGCAGGAGAACGGCCGCAAATCCAGCCCAATGCAGGTTTTTCATAGAGGTCTTGTATACGTAAACAGGCATTGTACCGTTCGCTTTGGATGAGGGGCGGCCCGCTTCCGTCAAACTTGCGGCAAAGATGGCAAAGGTGATTGGGCAGGCCGCCGCGGTGATTGCAGGTCCGGGGCATTCGTGATAGCTTCTACGCAACATGCCTCGAACCACCATGCCCAGGAGCCGTCTGTTCGCCTATGTGTTGTTGTCGTTTGCAACCGCCATCGCAGTATCGACCTTATCCACCGAAGCCCACGGGCAGCCTCAGGGGAAAGCGCCAAAAGCCCGGCCGACACAGGTCAAAGTGACCACTATCGCGACGGGTCTGGTTCATCCGTGGAGCCTTGCGTGGCTACCCAACGGCGACATGCTGGTCACCGAACGTCCCGGCAGGCTCCGGCTCATCCGCGACGGGCGCCTCGATCCGGAACCCATCGGCGGCGTGCCCAAAGTGCACGCCGTGCGCTTGTCCGGATTGATGGAAATTCTGCCGCACCCGAAATTCGCGCAGAACCAGATCGTCTACCTCACTTACACGAAGGACATCACGGACAAAGAGGTCGCCACCACGCTAGCCCGCGCGCGACTCGATGGACGTCAGCTTGTCGACGTGAAGGACATCCTCGTGTGCGACACGTGGGCCGGCGATGGCGGCTCCGGCTCGCGCCTGGCTTTCGGCGCCGATGGGATGCTTTACATGACCACCGGGGCATCGAACGGCAACGCCGCGCAGGAGGGCGGAAGTCTGCGGGGCAAGATCCTTCGCCTGCGCGACGACGGCACGGCGGCGCCAGGAAATCCTTTCGCCGGGAAGGCCGGATACAAGGCCGAGATCTACTCGATGGGGCATCGGAATTCGCTCGGCCTTGCCTTCAATCCCGCGACCGGCGACCTTTGGAACAACGAAAACGGTCCATATGGCGGCGATGAAATCAACATCATCAAGCCTGGTGGAAACTACGGCTGGCCCAAAGTCAGCTTCGGCCGCGATTATTCCGGACCTCAGATCGTCAGTTTCGCGGAAGGCATGATCAACCCGATCGTATTCTGGGCGCCATCGATCGCCCCCTCGGGCATGGCATTCTACACGGGAGACCGCTTTCCGGGGTGGAAGAATAACGTCCTCGTGGGCGCCATGCTGGGCGGCGCGGTGCAGGGCGTCGGCCACCTGGAACGCATCGTCTTCAACGAGAACTGGGATGAAACCAGCCGGCAGTCGCTGCTCACCGATCTGAAGCAGCGAATTCGCGACGTCCGTCAGGGTCCCGACGGCCTTATTTATGTGCTCACGGATGAAGAGAACGGGGCTCTGATGCGCCTCGAACCAGTCCAATAGCGGCCGCCTGTTTTAACTGGCTTTGACCGACATTTGATTGACAATGCTTGACGTTATTGTCACCCGGCTATAGAATCCTTGCAGCGTCGGATCGGATTGGTTCAGTTTAGAGGGGGAAAAGGAGCAGCTATGCGCCTGTTGAAGCTCGCAGTGTGTTCTGCGTTATTTTCGGTCGTTTTGTTTGGTCAGGCGGGCACAGGCACGATTACCGGCACAGTTCGTGACCCGGCGGGAGCTGTAGTGGCAAATGCCCCGGTCGAGGTACGAAACACCGGAACCAACGTTCCTTATCCCACGGTCACAACCGATACGGGCGTATACACCGTGACGCAGTTGCCCCCCGGCGCCTACAGCGTCACGGCTTCGTCGGCCGGATTCAAGAAGCTGGTGCGCAACGGAATTACCGTCGATGCCGGCCAGACGCTCCCGCTCGATCTCGTTCTGGAGGTCGGCTCGAACACCGAGTCCGTCACCGTCACGGCCGAAGCCACTCTGCTGAAGACTGAGAGCGGCGACGTCGTCCACAACGTGACCCTCTCGCAACTGGACGATCTTCCAATCCTCGGCGTGGGCACGGCCAACGCCGGCAGCAACGGAATCCGCAATCCGTATAACTCTGTCATCTTTCTGCCGGGCGTCAGCTATGTGCCGAACTTCGCGATGATCGTGAATGGCGCACCGACTAATACAGCCGGCTATCGCATCGAAGGTCTCGACAACACCAACCACACCGTGGCCTTCGCGATCATGCAGAACATGCCCAATGCGGATGCGATCCAGGAAATGGCGATCCAGACCAGTAACTACGCGGCCGAATTCGGCCAGGCGGGCGGTGGTCTGTTCAACATCACCATGAAGTCCGGGACGAATCAGTATCACGGCACCGCCTTCGAGTATTTCGTCAATGAAGATCTGAACGCCGGCGCGCCGTTCTCTTTTACCCCGGAAGGCGGCAAATACCGGATCCGGAATCGCCGCAACGACTTTGGCGGCACGTTCGGCGGCCCGGTGATCATTCCGAAAGTTTACGACGGCCGCAACAAGACGTTTTTCTTCTACTCGTACGAATACTACAAGGAAGCGCAGGGGTTGACCTTCAGCGATACGCTGCCGACCGCGCAATATCAGGCCGGTGATTTCTCGGCGATCTCTCCCAATGGCGGCGCGAACTTCAACACTTCCCTCGGGATTCCCACCGCGCCCATTTCCACCGACGCGGCCGGCCATTCGGTTTTCGCCAACGAAATCTTCGATCCGACGACGCGGACCACAGTTAACGGAGCCGGAGTCGCGAGTCCCTTCCCCGGCAACATCATTCCCCAGTCTCGCTTCAGCCCCGTGGCGATTGCCATCCAGAAGCTGCTGCCCACGCTGTCGAGCGGCGACCGTTATCAGAATTACAACGGCTACAATCTGGGGCAGCGCATCACGAGCATTCCTTCGATCAAGATCGATCAGGTTTTGGGTTCCAAACAGAAGGTCGCTTTCTATTACCACCACACGGACACCGAAGCGCAGTTCACGACGCCTAACGGGAACGCGGACGGACTGCCGGATCTGCTTACCGGCGCGCGCGGCTCGATCCCCATCGGCGGCCCGACGTTCCGGTTGAACTACGACTACACCCTGACGCCTACTTTGCTCGCGCATGTCGGCCTCGGCTACTCCATGATCTATTTCTATGACGATGGCCCGTACACGCGCAGCGGCCAGACCGTGAACTGCCTGAGCATGCTGTCGCTCCAGGGTTGCGAGGGAAGCTTCAACTTCCCGACCGTGATTGTCGGCAGCGTAACCAGCCCCGCGGTCCTCGGTGGAATGCAGTTGCTGGGCAATGCGCTTGCCCACACCCATACCCACACGGAACGGCCCTCGGCCAATGCAAATATGACCTGGGTCCGCGGCAATCACACCTATAAGACAGGAATGGAAGTCTGGTTCCAGGCCCAGATCACTGCGCCACCTACAGGCGTCGGCCTCAACTTCGCTGCGACGACCACGACCGGCACGACCGGCGGATCTGTTACCAATCAAGGTGCCACGGGTGTTCCGGCGACGCTGACGGCCGCATCGGGCCTGGGCGCCTACTCGGCCGGCTTTCCATACGCCAATTTCCTGCTCGGCGACGTGACCTCGGCTACGCAATACGCGCCCGTTGACGCGCGCATGTTCAAGCAGCAATGGGCCATGTTCCTCCAGGACTCATGGAAGATGAGCCGCAAGCTGACACTCGACTACGGATTGCGTTGGGATTACGCGACGCCCGCCAGCGAAGAGCACGGGCGCTCCGCCAATCTCGGACTCACCACGCCGAATCCCTCGGCCGGTGGACGCCCGGGCGCGGCGATATTTGAAGCCACCTGTAAGTGCACCTTCGTTCACGGTTATCCGTATGCAATCGCTCCCCGCCTGGGCTTTGCTTACGCTCTCGATGCGAAGACGGTCATCCGCGGCGGCTGGGGCTTCGCTTACGCGGTTCCACCGGACATCAATCTGCAGAACACCGCCAACATCGTTAATACGCCGACCGGCGTCAACGCGTTTAACCAGCTCAACGTCCCCGGTACGGTACCCCAACCAGTCTGGCCGAACTTCGATCCGGGCCAGACACCACTGCCCGGCGCGACGACGAGCAGTTTCCTGTCGTTTCTCGATCCCAACGCCGCACGGCCAGCGCGTCAGAATCAATGGAGCATCGGAATCCAGCGCGAAATCACCCCCAACACAGTGTTTGAAGCGGCTTACGTCGGAAACCGGGGCGTCTGGTGGCCCGGTGGCACGACGACAGCGCCGGGACCATATGGTTATCTCAATCAGGTCAGCCCGGCCGCTTTCGCCGCCTACGGCTTGTCGCCCTACACAAATGCGACCGACAATCTTCTGCTCGGTTCCGCAATCGGAAGCACGGCCGTTACATCCAGAGTTGGAGTGATCTCGCCCTATCCTGGCTACAGCACCACCAATACCCTCCTCAACGCGCTGCGTCCGTTCCCGCAATTCAGTTCGATCCTCGTCCAGAATTCGCCGACCGGCAACACCTGGTATGACTCTCTCCAGGTAAAGGGGACCAAGAGGACCTCGCACGGTCTGCAGATAAACGGCACTTTCACCTGGTCGAAGGCGCTGGCCTCTATTCGTCCGGTTCTCTTCGTGCAGTCGGTCAAGTCGTTCGAAACCACCGATCAGCCGTTTCTGTTTAATGCGAACATTCTCTACACCACGCAAAACTTGTTCGCGCAGCATAAATATTTGTCCCTGGCCTACAGAGACTGGGCATTCGGAGCGTTTCTGCAATACGGCTCCGGCTTACCTTTGACGCCCCCCGCGGCGACCAATACGAACAACCTCGGTGGCAGCGAACAGATCCGCGTACCCGGCGTGCCGCTTTACCTCAAGGACCTGAATTGTGGTTGCATCAATCCCTACAGCGACGTCGTCCTGAACCCGGCGGCGTGGCAGAATCCGGTCAACGGCACATTCGGCCCGGCGACAGGAACCCTCTATGGCGACTTCCGGCAGGCGCGCCGCCCGGAGGAAAACTTCAATATCGGCCGGACCTTCAAACTCCATGGTGAGGGCAGCAAAATGGCCTTGTCGATTCGCGCCGAATTCACCAACGTCTTCAATCGCACGCAGATTGGCAATCCGAGCACTTCCGCTCCCGGGTCCCCGGCGAGCAAAAATGGCGCCGGGCAGTATACGGGCGGCTTCGGCGTCATCAACCTGGTGGTCGGTCCGAACACACAGCCTTCCTACACACAGAACGGTGTCGTCGGGCAGCTGTATCAACTGCCGCGCAGCGGCACTCTGATCGCGCGCTTCACGTTTTGACGAATCGTTATCTCTGACTGCAAGGCCCGGAACTGATTCCGGGCCTTTGTCGTTTATCTGCGCATCAGTTTGAACGCAATGTCTTTGCCGAGGCCCTGCTTCAGCGCGAGCGTAATCCACAACAGAGCCAGCGGCTCCAGCAGACGCGCCTGCTGTAACGGGCCCGCGTCGACCGGCTCAAAACCCAGATCGCGCGCCAGCTCCGCCGCTATGTTTTTCGCGTTGGCATCGTCACCGCAATAGAACATCGTGACCCGCTCGCCATGATAATCGGGGTCCAGCATATTCGGAAACCCGGTGGAGTTGAAGATTTTCACCACGGGCACCTTTGCGAGCGCGGCCGTGCGCTCGCCGCCGGACGTTCCGGCAGGCGTATCGAAACCCGAAAGATCCGGGAGCAGCGGATTCGTGGCGTCGAGTATGATCTTGCCGGTGAGATCCCCGGCTGAGCGAATCGCCTCTGCCACTGCGCCCGCCGGCACTGCGAGAACGATGACGTCCGAAGCCTGCGCGGCCTCCCGCACCGAGAGCTGAGTTGTACCGGACACCGCTTCCGGCGTTTCTTTCTTTCCGGGACTTCGCACTCCGAAAACAACCTGGTGACCGCGCTTCGTCCAACCCGCCGCCAGCGCACTGCCCACGTTTCCCGCGCCAAGAATTGAGATCTTCATAGTGCCTCCAGATTCGTACAGATCTCCACCACAGTCAAATTACTCTGAAACCTGCCGCCACAGTTAGACCGTCTGCCTGAATTAGAAGGTTAGTTACGAAACAAATAATGGGAGACTTTTCATTCATGAACAGATTCAGTCGAACCGCGCTTACTATGTGCTTTGGAATGCTGGCCGCAACACCGCTTGTCGTGGCTCAGGTTCCGCAGGCCAATGTTTATTTCGGACTGGGTACGGCAACGGACAGTTCCAATGGCCAGACGCTTGATCCCCTTGGAATCGGCGTATTTTCCAATACGCCAAAAATGACCGGCTTGTTCGCCACTGTAGGCGGCGGCATGATGCTTACGAGCCACTTCGGCGCGGGCGCGCAATTCTCGTGGCGCCCAAGCACCGGCAATTACGCGGGCGTGAACTATCGCCCGATGTTCTACGATTTCAACGGCATCTGGCAACCGATCAAGACGAAGCGCTTTGTGCCTGAGCTGCAGGCTGGTATCGGCGGCGCCAGAGTCGGTTTCAGCGCGAACAGCCAATCCTGCGACCAGCTTACCGGATGCTCGACAGTTAGTCTGGGATCCGAAAGTTCAAGCCACTTTCAAACGCATTTCGCCGCCGCCGCGCGGTTGTATGTTACTCCACGCATTTTCATAAGGCCGGCAGTGGACGTTCACTGGGTGAATAATTTCTTCCAGTTCGGGAATAACTGGGTACCCGAATATACACTCGGAGTCGGCTACAGCTTCGGCGGAGAGTAAGCCGGCTATTTCTCTTTATCCTCGACCAGCGATTTAAGCCGGCGGAGTTCGTGATCGATCCGCCGGCTTCGCTTAACCAGGAGAAAGACAAAACCGATCATGATCAGCCAGGCGGCTGAGTAACCGAAAAACAGGAAGTGCAGATTCGTGATATCGATGGGTGACATGTGAGTTATATCGCGTGCAATTCCTGACGAAGCGAATCGATTTCACGGCTGTTCGATTCCTGATGTAAACGAACCAGCATCATTGCCGATCCAAGTAACAGGAACGAGACGATCCCGATGAGGAATGGCGGCCAGTAGATCGGGGCCAGCCCACCGGTTTCAAGTACCGGTCCCGGATGCTGGGTGCGGACGTTGTGAAGCCGGATAGCCATCACCACAATCGGGATGTCGGCGGCTGCGAAAATGGCGAGAATGGCCGACATCGTCGCCCGCTGCGTCGGCTCGGCGACTGCGGGGCGCAGCAGCAGGTAACCGAGATAAAGCAGGAAAAGCATGAGTTGCGTCGTCATCCGCGCGTCCCATGCCCACCAGATTCCCCACTCGACGCGGCCCCAGATGCTGCCGGTCGCGAGGTTCACCAGGGTGAACATGGTGCCGACTTCGACGGCGGAAACGGCCATGGAATCCCAGGAAAACTTTTTCGTCACGAGGAACGCGATACTCGCCAGCACGGCGACGCCGTAGAAGCAGAACGCCGTTATCGCCGCAGGCACGTGGATGAAGATGATCCGGTAGATCGCGCCCTGCAACTCGTCGGTCGGGAGCGCGAGGAAGATTGTATAGAAGTTGTACACCAGCAGCAGAGTGCCGAGGATCCCAAGACTGTAGATTATCTTTTCCCGCATGAACAAAACCCCTTCCTAAATCACCAGAATAAACTCAATCAGGTAAATCGCGAGCGAAGTAAAGATCGCGTCAAACACCAGCAGCAGGCGGATATCGCTCAGGACCGCGTTGCCGTTCAACAGTCCGGTGGTCATCTCCATGGCGCCGATCAACAGAGGAATCAGCAGCGGATAGAGCAACACCGGCAGCATCAGCTCCCGCAAACGAACATTCACGGTGACGGCGCTGAAGGCCGTTCCCACCACTGTAATTCCCCAGGTCGCCAACACTATCACAAGCAGCAAAGGCAGAAATGAATTGGCCCAGTTGATGTTGTAAAAGAGTCCGAAGACCGGCAGCGAGATCATCTCGACCAGAAGCAGCAGCAGGAAGCAGGCGGCGGACTTGCCGAGAAAGAGCGCCCACCCCGGCGCGCGCGAGGCGATCAAAACGTCCAGACAATCGTTGGGGATCTCGCGAGCGAAGCTGCGATTCACAATCAAGGCTCCCGCGAAGGCGTAGACGAGCCAAAGCAGGCCGCCGGAGAGAGCGAGTTTCTCATCGCGGTCGAGATCGAAGGCGAAACTGAACAGGACCAGAATCACCAGCGCGAACGAGACGCTGGCGTTGAGCGATTCTTTGGTGCGCCATTCGGTGCGAAGATCCTTGCCGGCGATTGCGAGAGCAGCCATCAATCCACGCTTCACGCGTTTATTTCCCCGCGAGTTGCTTCCCCATAGGTGCGGTAAAGCCAGCCGGGGTCGAGCAGCATGTCGTTCGAGCGGACTCCGGAGAAGACGATTCGTCCGCGTTCCAGCAGGGCGACGTCGGACGCGAGTTCCATGGCTTCGCGGATCTGGTGGGTCGACATGACGATCGTCGAGCCGCGGGCCTGGGCGACGGCGAGGAGCTTCTGGAGAACGCCGACGGCGCGGTCGTCGAGCGAAGTGAACGGCTCGTCGAGAAGAAGAAGATCCGGCTCGTCCAGAAACGCGCGAGCGATGGCCAGGCGCTGACGCATGCCGCGCGAGAATTCACGAGCGAGCGAGTCTTTCACTCGTGCAAGACCAACGAGCTCGAGAGCGGCTTCGGCCGCTTGCTTCGCGTCCGGCAGTCCGGCGAGTTTGCCGAAAAGCGTGAGGTTTTCCAGGGCGGAAAGATCGTCGTAGACGCCTATGCCGTGGCCGAGGTAGCCGACTCGCCCGAGGATATTGACCGCGCCTTTCGAAGGCCTCGACAGGTTCGCGAGAATGCGCAGAAGGGTGGTCTTGCCGGCTCCGTTACGCCCGATCAACGCGACACAGGAACCCTTTTCCACTTTGACGCTGGCGCCGCGTAAGGCCGGATAGTCGCCGAAATACTTCCAGACGCCGTCAGCCGCGACCGCGTTCATTGTTGTTCGGATCGCCTTTCCGGTACAGCAAAGTGAAACCGAGGGCCAGCATGCCGAGAACGGTCGCGAGTATCCACTTCACCGCCGAGACGCTCTGCAGGAACGACGAATTCGCCGTGAGCAGGCCGTAGAGTTTCGGAAGATTCTCGCTGAGGCTCTGGCCATTGTTTGAGCTGGATTGCTCCTCCTGGCTGAACAGACCCGTGCCGGTGACCTGGAACCGAACATCCGGACCTTTCACCGCGTAGATGGTGGCCTTGCTGGTGGGCTCCTGGCCAAGCGCAGAGACATCGTCGCTCTTGAATTCGACGCCGAGCGGGGCGACGACGCGGAGGACACCGGCCTTCGAGAGGATGTGGTCGGAGAAGACGCCGGGGCTTTTGAAGGGCATCGACCAGGAGAGGTCCACCCGCGATTCGCCGGGTTTGATGGGGAAGTCGACTTTGAACTGGTTCGGCTTGCCGAGCGGATCGGGCGCGCGGCGAATGGGCAGACCGCCGGGAGCGAGCACGTTGACTTCGACTTTCCCGTTGGCGGCTGCGGGGATCTCGAACTGGAGCGTGCCGGTGTCAGGATTGTTCCACGTCGTCTTGCCGTCGTTTTTGTAGACGAAGCCTTCGTTGACGGTCATGGTGCCGTCGGGCGCGGGCTCGAGTACGAAAAAGTGCTGCTCGATTTTGGCCTCGCCGGGCGTCTTGAGGGATTGGAAGACAGGAATGTTTACGCCGAGCGTCGGGAAGCCGGGAGGGAGAGTCTTGTTGTACTGGACGCCGTCGAAAACGGCCTGCAGGAGGAGTGGTCCGCCACCTTCACCCGCTTTGACGTCCTGCGTGAAAACGAATTTGCCTGATGCATCGGTTTTAACGCTGCCGAGGTTTTGCGGGCCTTGCTGGGTCGTCTGAAAGAGCGTAACGGTGGAACCCGCCTGCGGTTTTTGCGTGGTCCCGTTGATGACGAAACCGTCCACGGCGGCGTGGGCGGAGGTCGAAAGAGCGAGCGCAAGGACGAAGAGAAGCTTTGGGTGAATCCGGGGTTGAAGGTTCATGCGGCGCCGCCTTCTTTGCCTGACGAGACGGGCTTGCCGCATTCGGGACAGAATTTGGGGGCCTTTTCGAAAGTCGCGCCGCAGTAGATGCATGCCGGTTTTTTTGCCCTGGCGGGTGCAACGTGCGGCGCCGCGACACCCAGCTCGGATTTTATGCGGTCGGTTTCGGCCATTACCTGGGCGAGGTCCTTCTGGAGTTCGAGCTTAGTGGCCTGATAATCCTCGTCGGATAGTTTGTCGAGCCGGTATTCGAACTGCAGGTCGCGGAGGTTTTCGTAGATGGCGGCCTTGCGCTCTTCAAGATGCTTGAAAGGCGATTCGGGGGCGGGCCTGGGGATGTCCTTCACACGGATGAAGAGCAGGAAGCCGATCATGCCTGCGCCGAGGAGCGCACCGAGGATGAGATTGAGATCCAAGATTCGTCAGTCCAGTTTGTCGGTGTCGCGTTCAATTGCATCGCGATAGCGGGCGAGCGTGGGGTCGTCATCTTCCACATGTGGAGCGCCACCGGCTACGGCGGGTTTCAGCGGATGATGGTGGGCGCGCACGCGGCGGAGGATCAAGAGGACAGCCAGTCCACCGACTCCGAGAGAGATGTAGGGGATTACCCAGAAATATGAGTTGGGATCGTGCCGGAAGATCTTTTCGCCGTACTCGACAATGAAGGCCTGAATGATCTGGCCGTCGGTCATCCCCGAGGTCTGCATCTGGTAAATCTTCGTACGCGCAGGTTTGCAGAAGTGGCATTGACCCGCGGACATCATACAATTGATGTTCTCCTGGCAAGCGCCGCACTGGCAGGAGATATGAGTGCCTACACGTTTTACTTCGTCGCTTTCGATCTGGGCTTCGGTCTGCGCCCACACCACGGCTGCAGACGCGGCAATGAGCAGGAACGCGAGGCTAAGCTTTAACCGGAACATTCGTTTTGGCGATTCCTACGACTTCGGTACGCGGGTAGGAGCGCGCGACCTTACTGGGCACGAGGCAGACAAACGTCCCGAAGATCAGGACCACGACGCCCACCCAGATCCATGTGACCAGCGGGAAGACATACGCCTGCAGGGTGGCTTTGTCGCCGACACGCGCGGCATAGTTGATATAGAGATCTTCGTTGAGGCGCGTGCGCAGCGCCACCTCGGCAGTGCCCTGCTGAGCAATCTTATAGAAGCGCCGCGTCGGCTCGAGCGTTCCGACCTGCTTGCCGTTTTTGGAGACGTCGAGAATGGCGGTATCCCACTGGTAATCGGAGGTCTCGCCCTGGGTAAGATCCATGACCTTGAGGGTGTACGCTCCGACCTTCAGGGTATCGCCCTTATTTACTTCGCCGACGGCGGTCTGGTTGAACGGATGGCCGGACCATCCGATGAACATCAGGACGATCCCCATGTGGACGAGATAGCCACCGTAACGGCGCGTATTGCGGTGCGTGAGCTCGATCATCGAGGGGATGATGCCGACCTTCGTTTTCTCGTTGATCGCATTGGAGCCGCGGAAGAATTCCATCACGATCGTCGCCGCCACGAAGAAGCAGAGTCCGAGCGAAATGATCGAATAGGGATAGCGCATGCCGCCGGCATAAAGCGCCGCGACGACGACAAGCATTCCGACGCCGGGCCACTGGAAGTTCTTGCGCAGACTTTCCATCGACGTGCGACGCCAGGCGAACAACGGACCGACGCCGGTCAGGAAGAGCAGGAACAATCCGATCGGAACCATCAGACGGTTGAACCAGACAGCATCAAGGCTGATCTTTTCCGTCGAGAACTTTTCGGACAGCACGGGGAACATCGTTCCCCACAGAACCGCGAAGCAGCTTGCAAGCAGAATCAGGTTGTTGAACAGGAAGCTCGATTCGCGCGAGACAACGCTTTCAAGCTCGGCTTCACTCTTGAGGTAATCCAGGCGGTCGAGAATCAGCCAGAGTGTGGCGGCGATGCCGATGGCGAGAAATCCAACGAAGTATTTTCCGATGGGCGACTCCGCGAATGCATGAACAGAGCTGATGATGCCCGAGCGTGTGAGGAAGGTGCCATAAATACAGAGGAAGAACGTGGCCCCGATCAGGACCATGTTCCAAACCTTCATCATCCCCTTCTTCTCCTGCATCATCACGGAGTGCAGAAACGCCGTAGCGGCGAGCCAGGGGAGCAGGGATGCGTTCTCAACCGGATCCCACATCCAGTAGCCGCCCCAGCCAAGAACGTGATACGCCCACGCGGAGCCGAGCATGATACCGGTGCCCTGGAAAAGCCAGGTGACGATGGTCCAGCGGCGCGTGGTGTGGATCCAGCTGTCGCCAGGGGCTTTCGAAATCAACGAAGCCATGGCGAACGCGAACGGAACCGCGAAGCCGACGTACCCGAGATAGAGCATCGGCGGATGGATAACCATCGCCCAATACTGCAGGAGCGGATTGAGCCCCATGCCGTCCGGAACGCTGGTGACGACTTTGTCGAGCGCCAGAACCTGGAAGGGGCTGACGACGAAAGCGTTGAGCGTGAGGAAGAAGATCTGAACCGAGGAGAGAATCGCGACGACCCACGGCATCAGGACGCGGTGTTTGCCGCGGCCGGTGAGCACGACGACAGCGCCGTATGTGGAGAGAATCCAGCTCCAGAAGAGCAGCGAACCTTCCTGGCCGCCCCACCATGCTGAGAACTTGTAGAACAACGGCATGGCGCGGTTGGTGTGCGATGCGACATAGGCCATGCGCATGTCGCCCGTCAACAGCGAATAGATGAGGATGCCGGCAGCGCTCGAAATGAGGAACCAGACCGCGAGGACAGCGCGCTCCCCACTGAGCGTCAGAAAGGGCTTGTGTTTCACCCTTCCGACGACACTCGCGACGATCGCGTAAAGGCAGATGCAGAACGCCAGCAGAAGCGCTAGTGCGCCCAGATTTTCCATTTGTGATCCGTCCTGTTAGTTAATTGGGGCCGCTGATGAACGCCGATGAACACGGATAAGACAAATTCCTCTACAGGCTCGAGCGCATCGAGTTCGTCTGCGCGGGCTTGGCTCCCGGCTGGAGTTGATCCGGCGCCATGCCAGGCTTGGGTGCATATTTCGAGGCGCATTTGGCCTGAATTTCGGAAGCGTGGAAAACCCCGTCGGGTCCGAGGCGCCCGTCGGCGAGGGCCTGGGCTCCGTCGCGGAAAGTGTCGGGAAGCGGGTCGCGGCCTTCGTAAGCGACACGGAGGGTCTGCTTGTCCTGCACGAGATTGAACGTGACGAGACCGGCTTCATGGACGATAGAGTTACCCTGCACGTCTCCCCCGACGCGAACGTGGCGGGTCTGGGCGCTATTACCCATTTGGCGGAGCTCGCTGATCGTTTTGTAATACGTTGTCGAGCCCTGGATGCCGGAGTACGCGAGGAAGCCCAGCGATCCGACAATGATCGCCATGAGAATGGCAAATTTCCCGTATTTATTCATGCGCCCTTTTCGAACCTCTTGAATCTTCAGTATACGCCCGACTACCGAGTATATGACGGATGGACTGGAGGCAGGCTTCCCTATATGTTGAGACGCTGCGAGAGGGTGTGGGGTTGCCGGCACCCTGCGGAGGGAGAATTAGCTGAGTCGCTTTGGATTCAACGCGTTACGGTGACCAGCCGCGGCCAGGTCACGATCGCCGGCCACCAATCCGCCGAAAGGGTATCAGGCAGTTTGTCCTTTTGGAAGATACTGATCGTCAATCACCTGCCGCGCAACATCCTTCAAAGGCTTTCTCGATTTCCGGCTGAGGAGACGGAGCCGATGATGCGCCTGCTCTTCGGAAAGCCGATGAAGGGTCTGCAGCACCTGTTTGGCCTGAGTCATCAGATGTCTTTCCTCTATTTCGATTTCCAGTTGCGATAACGTCTGCTCGAGGAAACGAGTGGTCGGAGTCGGACGCAACACGCTGTCCAGGTGCCGGGCAATGGCTTCGGCAGCGTCGGGGTTTGATTCATCCGTCAGGAATCCACGTACGCGATCGGCAATTTTTGAATCCATCAGCCGCGATTCGAGGTCAGACACGCGGTCGACGAGATGCGTATATCGATCCACCGCTGCCGCTGCCCATATCGTTTGTATGGCCGCGGCAATTCGATCCAGCCGCGGCCTGGCCCGCAGTGCTTCGGCATCGCTTCCGAAGGCAAAGGCCAGCGTGCGGACCCCCACCTCATACTCCACGAGAGGCGGCCTTCCTGCGTCGGTCCAGGCAGCGCCGTCCTTCTCAAAGCCGCCGTGCTCAAAGCCCCCCTTTTCAAAGAACGCGTAGCTCCGGGCTCCGGTGGCGCGCACGGCGACCTGCGCAAGTGCCTCAAGACTGTTCTGAAACGGTCTCATTTTGCAGCCACGACCTGACCATGATTGCCGTTGCCCTCCACGCAGACGCGTTCGTAAGCTTCGATGATCGGTTCATTGCCGCGGTGCTTCGCCGGAAATGTCAGGTTGTTCCAGTCATCGACCGGAGTGCTGGCGGTGACCTTTCGGTTGGGGATAGTGATTGTGAACGGCCTCGTCAGCACCGTCGCATCGGTGTACGTGGCGTCGTAGGTGAACCTCTGGCCGCCCGGGTCGAAGATGAAGCGCTCGGCTATGGTGGCGTTCTCGCTGACAAATTCCCCAGTCCGCCCGAGGCGAGCCTTCGAGTTGTTGTTCGTCGTATCGACGACGAGCGTGTTGCCCTCCCAGTGGCCGCGGGAATCGCCGTTCCACAGCTTCAGGTTCGGAGGAAGGTGCGGTTTGCCGTCAAGGTGGATCACTCGATTACCGGAATCGAAGAGGAAAACCACGTAGCCGGGAAACTGGCGGATCTCGTAGCCGTGCCACATGAACGACTTGCTCGGGCCACCAGGAGCACATCGTGCAAACGGCTCGACGTATTCCGGCCGGGTCGGATTGTTGAGGTACTTCAGAAACTCCTGCTGTTTCGCCCGGGCCCATGGCTGAAACGGGACCTGCCCATCGGCCGGGTCGCTCACCCGGCTCGGCGCGCGCTCACTGCGGGGCTTCGCCGGCCGGGCATTTCGCGGACCGTCTTCATCATCCACGCCGAGCGGACCCTGAGGATCCGTAAGATTGTTGTGATTGCCTATCGTGTTCGACCAGTGGCCGGAAACGTCCGGCTGCCCGTCAGCGAGGCGAGCGCCGTTCCATTCACCCCCCGGCGTCGGCACAAAGGAAGTCTCGCGCCACCCGCGCATACCCTGTGCCGACGCGCCGACGGAGACAACGGCGAGGGCGCCGAGAAGGATTTGCAAACGTTTTTTCATCGTCATCATTACTTACCCTTGAGACTTTCTAATTTGGATGGGACGGGATAGTATTCGTCGTAATCCAACGTCGCGCAGTAGTTCTCGATAATCTGAACGTTCGGCTCCAGACGCCGGTACAGCAGCACTTCGAGCGTCCAAGGCCGCGTATACACTTTCGGATCGTCGAAAGTTGCCCGATAGCGGATGGTATTGCGATCCGCATAGCTCCAGCGTTCCACCAGATGCAACGCGTCGCTGTTGAAATTGCCCACGCGATCAAGCCACAGCTCGCCGTTGAAATCGGTAACGTCGACGACGAGCGTGTCCCCTTCCCAATGGCCGCGCGAGTCTCCCAGCCAGAAGTCGATGTGGCCATCCGGGTGTTCGGTTCCGTTCGTGTGTATCGTGCGAACGGGATGGCCAAACTCGAACAGCAGAGTCAGGTCGCGCGGCCGCTGGAAAATCTGGAACGGCTCGTTGCCGTAGATGCCGCGTGGTGTCCCGAGCGTAAAGCACTTGTGCCGCGGGTCAGCGGTGGCGCGTGCGGCGAAGTTCTTCGCACGCTCCGCAAGCGCCGACGGACGATAGGGGATTGTGTTCCCTTCGACTACACCGGCACCGGGCGGCTCGTCTTTGGTCGCAAGGTGCGGCTCGAGGCCATAGTCAGCCCCGCTGAGCGACTGCCAGATGCCGGAGAAATCGGGCTTCCCTTCGGGACTGCGTGGTATGTCTGGCGCCGGCGTCCCACCCGGCGGCCCACACAACAATGGCAGCCCCAGTCCCGCGAGCAGGACGAGCGCGCGGGTGGTCACCGCTCCGCTCCGGGGGCATCCGGATTCGACGAGCCAGTGAACAGATTCCTGCCGTCGGGGAACTTCACGCTGGCACCATTGATCGTCGGCGATCCGCTCTTCGCGCGGTAACCTTTGACGAGCAGTTCCACCCCGGAAGGAAAATCGGCCTTTCGCAATCCCCGCCGCAGGAGAGCGTTCGGTGCGCCGAACTCCACAGCCCAGTTCGTCACCTTTCCGTCGTCACCCTTTACATCGATGTAGATCCATCCATGCGGATTGCTCCACTCCACTTTGGTCAGGGTTCCCTGCAGGGTGATCGGCTGGTCCCTGTCGTATTCCGCCGAAAACGAGTGATGGGCGAAGGCCGGCATCGCAGCCAATAACACTGCGAGATTCAAGAAGGCAGCGAGCCTCGATTTCATAGCCTTATTCCTTCCTCGCGGTTGCCTTCGGCGGAGGCGGAACGATCTTTGTCAGCGACCCGCCCTGCGATTCGTAATCCTCTGCTCCCGCTGCGCCGGCCACCTTGAAGCCGGCCTTCGTCAGGATGTCGGCCGCGCGGCCCGCACGCCCGGCATGGTTGGAGAGCGCAATGATGGTGCGGTCCTTCGGAATCCAGGCCAGGCTCTTTTCGAGGTCCTTGATCTGGATGCTCAGATATACCGGGAAGCCACCAACGTCTTTCACCTCGTCCGGCCGGCGCACATCGATAATCAGCACGTGGTCCGGCTGGGCGAGAAGGTCGTCTATTTCGGCGCGTGTGAGCACTTTGGCCTGCGACGCCGGCCCTTTCTTCGCTTGCCTGGCGTTATCTGTCTGGCCACTGGCGCTGTCTGCCTGCCCGAAGCCCATCGCGGCGGCAACAATAATCATCAGAATCGATTTCTTCATGTTCTTTCCTCTTTCGATTGATTTAAAAAACGACTTTCACCCCGAGCTGGTTGTCCCGCGCTGAGCCTGCTGAGGTGATCTGCCCAAACAAACCATTCCCGAGAACGGTATTGGGAGCGCCCAAAGCCGGCGTGTTGGTCGCGTTGAACGACTCAGCGCGGATTTGAGCGGTGACTCGCTCCGTGATCCGGAACGACTTGTGGAGGGCCAGATCCAGATTCACCAGGCCGGGTGCGCGAACGATATTGCGCCCCGCGTTTCCATAGGTGTAGGGCGCGTTCGCCACGAAGGCCGTAGTGTTGAACCACTCGGCCACGGAAGGATTGGCCAGTTGCCATGGCCCCACCACATTCGGACGATCCACGCCGCTTCCCGTGTTCGACGGGTTGCCGTTCACGGTGATGTTGAGCGGCAGGCCAGAGCTGATGGTCAGGATCGGAGCAACGCTCCAGCCCCCGAAGATGGCGTTGCTCGCGCGGTTCCAGCCTGAACCGAACCGCCGGCCATGTCCGAACGGCAACTGATAGACCGCGCTACCCACCAGGTGCTGCCGCATGTCCTGGACCGAGGGGGCTTTCTCGGCCATCCAGTTGAGTTGGTTCTGCACCCCTGAGGTGTCGCCCAACGCGAGCGTTTTCGAGTAAGCGTAAGACGCGATAAAGGTGATGCCGTTCGCGTAGCGCTTCTCGATTTTGGCCTGCAGGCCGTTGTAAGCGCTCCAGCCGTCTTTCTGAATACGAACGGCGTTGGCCAGCGTGATCGAATCCCCGGTACCGGGCACAACTGTGCTCGTGTAGAGCCGGTTCGAGTTGATATTGCCAGGCTCCGGCGGCGCGGGATTGCCATCGATTTGCCGCCACATATGGTCGAGCTTGTTGCCGTAGTAACCAACCTCCAGCAGGACGCCGCCCGGCAGTTGCCGCTGTACGTTGAGATTCCATTGATAGTCCGTTGGCGTTATGCCTCTGCGGTCATAGGAAATCAGTTGAACGTTGGAAGCATTGGCGAGAGTAAGAGCGTTCGCGGCAAACCCGTTACTCAGGATCAGACTCGGCGGCAAGGCCTTGTTCGTGGTGAAAACGGTGCGAATGTTGTTGGGCGGGTTGATCTCGAGGGATTGCATGCCGCCCTCGGTGATCATGTTGGAGTAGAAAATCCCGGCGCCCGCCCGGATGACTGTCTTGCTGTTCAGGCTGTAAGCAAGCCCGAAGCGGGGCGCGAACTGCTTGTAGTCCACGTTTTGGAGTGCGCGGCCGGCAATGCCGCCGCCTTCCGCGCCAGCGGGCACAAGAACCGGACGTCCGGGATTCGAGTCCAGATCGAAGTTGGAGATAGTGTTGTTCTTCTGCACCGCCGGAGGGTCGAGCTCATACCGCAGCCCGATGTTCAGCGTGAGCCTGGAATTCACCCTCCAGTCATCCTGCGCAAAGAAGTCCGTCTAGGCTGACCGGAGGGCCAGATACGAATAGTTGGAAAGGCTGGTCTGATAAGCCGCGCCGATCAGAAAATCCGCCAGAGAATTTTGGGTGTATTGACCATTGAAGCTGAATACTCCGCTGCTGAGTTGTGAACTCAGGAAGTTGGTTTGCAGCCAATAAGCTTGTACGCCAAATTTCAGGTTGTGCGACCCGCGAGTCCACGTCATGTCGCCGGAGAGCTGCCGGTCCTGCGAGGCGTCCGCGTTCGGAACATTGGTCACACCGAAGCCTGGATAGCCCGTGATGGCGATATTCGAAAATCCTGGATTCGCATTCGAGACACCGGGAATACCAATGCTCCGCAGCGGCTGGTTAGGGAACTCATTCGTCCACGCCAGATCGTTCCAGCCCACCCGAATCGAACTTACAACCGAGGGCGACCACACCCGGTTTTGTCCCAGGACGAAGCTCTTGCTGTTGGTGGCCTGCGCTCCGCTGCCGGAGTAGTATTCGCCATTCGAGGGTGGCAGTGGCGCCGAAACGCCGTTGTCGACGACCTGATCGCTGTAACGGAAGAAGAGATTCTGTTTGTCGCTGACGATCTGATCGACCCGCAGATCGTAGCGGTGGGTGTCCTCATTCGTTGGGCTCTGGTAGTTGTAATTGCTGGTCGCCGCCGTGGTCTGCGGCAACGGAATATAGCCGAGAATCTGCAACGAGATCGGATCGAGCCGGTTCAGCGGAATCCGATTCCCCGGGAATGACTGACCAGTGAGCGGATCTGTGATCGGGCTCGAAAACTGCCCGCTGCGCTGCGCCGCGGTTGGCAATGTACTGAGCGTCGTGCTGGACTGGCGGATCGCGGCTGCCTCGAAGTCTCCGAAGACAAACGTCTTGTCCCGGATCACCGGACCTCCCGCCGAGGCTCCGAACTGGTTCCGCTTGTAAGGCGGCTTGTAAGTGGCGAACAGGTTTTTTGCATCCACCGCGTTATTGCGAATGAATTCGAAAGCACTTCCATGGAGTTGGTTGGAGCCGGACTTGATGGCGACACTGACGACACCCGACGAAGACCGGCCGTATTCCGCCGAGTAGCCGTTCGAAACGACCTTGAATTCCTGAATGGCATCGACGGATGGCTTCACTACCTCCTTCTGGCCGGAGTGGCCCGTCGAGATCTGCTGATTGTTGTTGTCCTGTCCATCGAGAAGGAATGCGACCTGCGTACCCGCCTGCCCTCCGATACTGACTCCCTGAGACGACGGAGTCGTACCGGAGGAAAGATTCGCGAGCTGCAGATAGTCGCGTCCGTTCAGCGGCAGATTCTCGATCTGCTTGTTATTGATCACATCTCCAACCGTGGAGTCGGAGGTCTGCAACAGCGGCGCTTCGGCATCGACGTTCACCGACTCGGACGCATGTCCGATCTCGAGTTCAACGTCCACTTTGCGCACATCACCGATTTCCAGTTCGACTCCACGTTGACTGAAGTGCTTGAAACCGTCGGCGTCGATGCTCAGGACGTACTCGCCGATCCTCAGCGCTGGCGTTCGGTACTGCCCTCGTTCGTCGGTGCGAGCCTCGGTGACGGCGTTCGTCGACACATGCGTCAGCTTCACCCTGGCGCCGGTGACGATAGCGCCTGAAGAATCGAATACCGTTCCGACGACGACAGCGTTATCGGCCTGCTGCGCAACGGCGAATGGAACGCTGCCTAACGCCAGGGCAGCCAAAATGAAGCTTCGAATTGCGTTTGGATACATCTCTTCCTCGCTTCCCGGAAACCAGCCTCTTAAAAACCAAATGACAAAGCCTCGCGGCCAGAAGCCACGCGACGGATGCAGTATGTGTTGAGAAGAATGGAACGGCTACTGGCGACAGCGACAACAAGGGGTTGTTGTTGCCTCTGCCAGTGACCGGGGAGCGAGGGTCGCGAATAGATGAATTGTGAACACAGTAAAGCTCCTTATGGTGTTTTGCGCGGTCGCAGCCTTAGCGACCTGGCCAGCGAAGCAAACCACAAGGTGCACATCAAGCGCTGGTTATTCTCTACTAACTAGATCGACAATATCCAGTTTGCTCCGGATTGTCAAGACAAGAAAGCTGCCAGTCCGGAGCACTGACGAACGGCAGTGCGTAAACGGACGTGCCATTGGGGTGCGATCCTGCCCTACAGGCGACCGTAGACGACTTTGCCGTCGACGATGGTCATCGCCGATTTCAGGTGTTTGATGCCTTCATCCGAGACTTTTTTCGGATCGAGATAGTCGTCGCTGAGCACAACCACATCCCCGAATTTGCCCGGCTCGATCGTGCCGGTCTTGTCTTCTTCGTGTGTGAACCAGCCGTTTTCGGCGGTGTACAGGCGCAACGCTTCCATGCGAGTGAGTTGCTGGCCTGCATTGATCATCTCGCCCGCGGCATTTTTCCCGGTCACCATGTAATAGATTTGAAGCCACGGATCGAAGACGGAAACGGCGGCCGCGTCCGATCCGGCGCCCACATGAATGCCGCTGTCGACGATGGTCCGGAAAGGCGGGCCGCCATTGGTCGGAGTGCCCGAGAGATAGAGCCAGCCATGCACCGCGACACCGGCGCCGATGGCTTTCAAACGATCGAGGGTCGGGCGGTCGATCTTTGGAACATGGCCGATGGCCCAGTGGAGGTCCGCGATCGGCGTCACGGCATTCACCTTCTCGAAAGTGCTGGTCGTGAATTTGTCCTCATTGAGCGAGAGCGTGTGCTGCTGGAAGGCCCAGCCGTGTTTCGCAACGAGCTGCAGCGCTGTCTCATAGTTGGTCGGGGTCGCACCATTCTGGAACCTCCATGCGGCGGCGAATTCGCCGATGCCGGAGATCCTCAGCATGTCATCGCCGAAGTCGGGGAAGGCGTTAAGCAGACGCTCGCGGAGAATCGGCACGTCCGGCGCAGTGTCCTGACTCAGGAAGAAGATTCGCAGCCGCGAAGTCATCTTGCCCTCGCGATGCAGCGCGAGGAAGGCGTCGTATGCCGTCCACACGTTCAGGCTTTCGACGCCGTCCGCGAGGGCGGCGCCCTTCATATCGGGCGTTGAAGGAAGCACGAACATCCCCATATCCGAGCTCGACGTCACGCCGAGGCTCGTCAGGTACGACATCGCGTCGAGCGTGCCCTGCTTCATGTCATCGAACGTCTGGACAGCGCGCAGCGCATTCAGCGCAGCAAGGAACCCGGCGTTACCGGCGATCACGCCTGTGACAGCGACGGCGGCTCCCCTGCTTTCAAAAAACGCCTTGCCACGGCTGTTGGTGACCGTGCCGCCGCCACCGTTGATCAGGACCGGGTTGTCAGGCGAGGCCGCGTCCAACTCGGCGAGCGTGGGCAGCCGTTTCTCGGCAAACTGCTTGATGTTCCAGTCGCCCAGAGCAGTGATGAACGCGCCGGCCGGAACGGTCCTCACGCGCGCGCGAATCATCGATTGCACGTCGGCGATGGAAGCCGCGGTCTCAAGGCGAATGTCGCGTCCGGGGCGCATCCCGAGCAGAACGATGTGGTTGTGATTGTCGATGATGCCGGGGATGGCAGTACGCCCGCGCAGATTGATCGTCTTCGTGCAGGGATTCAACGCGTGTTTTGCAACATTGCCCACGCTGGCGATGGCGCCGTTCTGGATCGTCACTTCTGACGCGATGGTGTTCCGTTTGTCCATCGTCACGATCTTTCCGTTGATGAGCCGGAGGTCGCGCGCGCCGGCGCAGGGATCGGTTCCGGCGGCAGCGGCCACGCCCGTCGCAAGCAGGCCGATGAGCAGTAGTTTTCGCATCGCAGGTTAGTCTATCCCAGCCTGTGCGTGTGGCAGGCAATAAACTTGAGTGGTGCGATGGGTTTGGCTGGCACTGTTTTGTTCGAAACTCGCGCAGGCTACGGCAATTGTGGCTGTCGTCTTTCCCGGCGCGGTCTATATCGCAGCCGACAGCCGTTTGACGAAGACCGCCGCGTCAGGCGGACCTGCCACAAGCAGCGAGGGCTGTAAGATCGTCCAGACTCCGGTGGCAGCGTTCGCGGTGTCGGCGCTTTCTTCCGACAGCAGGACCGGCTTTGACTTCGGTGAGATCACCAGAGGTGCCCTTGCCGCCGCAAGCGGACCGCTGGATGCGCGAATAGAGGAAGTCGAGCAGGCGCTGGCGCCAAAGATGAAGGCGACAGTTGACGGCATCCGGCAGGACTTTCCGAAACTCTACGAGTCCTTCCGCAAAGGCAAGGTAGGGCAGGCGGTCTTCGCAGCCTGGGAAGACGGCCACCCGGTGCTGATCGAAGACGATTGGGAGATCACGCCCGAGGGCGAGATCCACCAGGAACGCTTCCGCGCGACGGATGAGCAGAACCTGCTGATCATCGGTTCGGGCGGCGATGCCATCCTGCGATACGTCAATCAGAATTCGGATTGGTGGAAGGTCCCGGCTCCGGAAGCGCTGGACCGGCTGATTCATGCAGCGATCGACGATGCAACGGCGACCCATGCGGACGATGTCGGCGGCGAGATCGCGATCCTGACCATCGATGCGAACGGTCAGCGGTGGGTGCGCACGGGCAAGTGCGGTGAACAGCGATGACTCAGCGGGCGAAATCCAGGTAGCCGCGTTCCGGATCGGTCGAGACCAACGTCACTTCGAGCTTGTCGCCCACATCCACACCTTCGTGACCGCGCGCAAGGAGTCCTTCGACAGGTGGGTTCAGGACGCGGACGAACGTGCCTTTCGGCGTGACGCCAGTCACCACCGCGGCGAAACGCCGGCCGATACTGTCGTGCATGGCGACGGCGGCGACGCGCTTTTCCATGATTCGCTCCACTTTCCGCGCGGCGTCTTCCTTGAGCGTGCAGTTTCGGGCGGTGGATTCGAGATCGGCATCGGTGTATGGCGCGGGCTTCTTCGCGAGGACCGCTTTGATCAGGCGCTGCGTGACAAGATCGGCGTAGCGCCGGTTAGGGGCGGTCGAGTGCGTGTAGTCGTGCGCCGCCAGGCCGAAGTGCCCCTCACCGGTTTCGCCCGCCTTCGTCATCACGTATTCACCGGGGCCCATAAGCTTTACGATGGCAAGCGAAAGATCGGCGTAGTGGATCGGGTCGGCTTGCCGCTGCTTCTCCAGAAACGCATTCAGGGCTGCCGGATCGGGCGCGGCGGGCAATTGCGTTCCGTGCTGGGCGGCGAGTTCGACGATGCGCGGCCATCGTTCGGGTGAGCGCACGATGCGCCGGATAGAGGATGCGCCCGCATCTTTAAGCGTCTTCGCCATGACTTCATTCGCGGCGACCATAAAGTCTTCAATGAGATCGTTGGCGCGCGTTTTCTTCGCGGCGCCGATGCCCGACACGTGACCGTCGGTGATAGTGGCGACCGGCTCGACGCGATCGAAGTTGAGAGCTCCGAGACGGTGCCGCTGGGCGCGTAGGGCGGTGGCGGCGGCGTCCTGCAATTTAAGCTGCGCCTGCAGTTCGGCGGATGCGGCCACTTTGGGGCCGGGTCCGGAATGCCCTTCGAGCCAGGGGCCAACGGAGTTGTAAGTCAGTTGAGCCTTGTTGCGGACGAGAGCGCGGTAGATCTGCGAAGAGGTGATGGAGCCATGCGGATCCACCAGCATCTCGACCACGATCGCGAGACGATCACCGGTTTCCGCAAGCGATGTGAGATCGGTAGAGAGGGCCTCGGGCAACATCGGGAAGTTCCGGATGGCGGTGTAGACTGTCACCGTTTCCTGCGCGGCGTGCCGATCGACAGGAGAGTCGGCGGGCACGTCTTCGTCGACGTCGGCGATCCCCACGAGAACGCGGATGCCGTTCGCGATCCTGTCGGCAACTTCGATCTGGTCGAGATCCTTCGAGGTGTCGTTGTCGATGGAGGACCAGAGAAGGTTCCGGAGGTCACGAATGTTGTCAGTCGGCTGGGGCGCCGTTTTCTGTCTCACGGCGGCGATCTGCGCGTCGGATCCCGGCGCGAAGTCGGGGTCAAAGCCGTTTCGGATCATCTCTGAGCGCGCCGAGGCGGCAAGATCGAAGTTTGGTCGGAACATGCGAAGAGACATTCTACTGTGGGGAGCAGTTCCGAAAGGCCCGGATTGGCGAGATGGCGATACAGGCTTCAGCACATCCGGACAGCGCCCGTCACCAGATTGCCGAACGCCTCGACTGTCCGGAAGAGCAACGGATCGGCCGCCGAGGGGCGCGTGGAGTCGTCTTGCTGTTCGGGAGTTGGATCGTCCCGTCGAGCTGAGTGTTGGCTGCCATCGCTGCCACAATGCCGGCGCGAACCCGAACCCGCTCGCCAGGTCGATGTCGCGGCGCAAGAGGCAGGTTCCCGCTACGTTTACAATGGGCCGCAGTGGCATCCCCCCGCATCTTCCTCATCGATTCCTACGGCTTCATCTTCCGCGCGTTCCACGCCCGCGCCCGCATGCAAGCCCCTCCCATGCGGACCACCACCGGCCTGCCCACCGAAGCTGTTCTCATCTTCCACAACATGCTGCGGAAGCTTTCGAAAACCTTCGCCCCCCAACATATGGCCGCCATTTTCGAAGGCCGCGGCAAGACGCACCGGGAAGAGGCCTTCGCCGAATACAAAGCCAATCGCAGTGAAACGCCGCCCGATCTGCTTCTCCAGATCCCTTACATCGAGCGCATACTCGCGGCCCTGCGCGTTCCAGTGATTCAATATCCCGGCTTTGAGGCCGACGACGTCATCGGCACACTCAGCCACAGGGCGACCGAGGCCGGGTACGAAGTCGTCATCGTTTCGAGCGACAAGGACATGCTGCAACTGGTCACCGATCGCGTTTCCATGCTCAACCCGGCGAAGGACGACACCTGGTACGACCCCGCGAAAGTCCGGGAATTCATGGGCGTCGAGCCGGGTCAGGTGGCCGATCTGCTGGCGCTCAAAGGTGACGCGATCGACAACATTCCCGGCGCTCCTGGCATAGGGGAAAAAGGCGCGCGCGATCTGATCGAACAATTCGGCTCGGTTACCGCGGCGCTCGACCGCGCCGCCGAGGTAACAAAGAAGATGGCCCGCGAGAGCCTGCAGAACAACCGCGACCGCATCCTGCTGAGCCTGCAGCTCGCCACCATCCATTGCGACGTTCCTATTCCTTTCGATCTGGAAGCCCTTGCCGTCCGCGAGCCCGACATCGATACCCTCAAGCCTCTCTATAAGGAGCTCGAATTCTTCTCTCACCTGAAAGAGCTCGGCCCTTCGGAGGATGTCCGGCCGCGCGATTTCGCCGCGCTGGATACATCGGAGGCGGTGACTGCTTTCGTGTCGTCCGTCCCTGAAGGCGGCGCCCTTGCGATCGCGTTTTCCAGCGATCAGAACGACATCGGCCTTGCCTGCCGGCCGGGCGAAGCCCGTAGTTTGCCGGTTTCGCGGCTGCGCGAGCTCCGGTCCGCCCTCGAAGATCCGCAGTTGCCGAAAGCGGCAAGCGACCTGAAATCCCTCAGCCTCGGCCTTCTCAAACACGGCATCGAAGCCCGCCATCTGCGGGACGACGTTTCACTCTACGCATTCCTGCTCGACGCCGATCCGGCCGCCTGCTCGCTGGAGTCGCTTGTCGAGCGTCGTCTTGACCTCCGCCCGGGACCCCGCGGCGACGAGCGCGCCAGTTTCGTCCATGAGCTGAACGAACGGTTGAAGCCGGAAGTCGAGCGCCGCGGTTTCACGAAGCTCTACGAAGAGATCGAGCTCCCGCTCACTGGCGTTCTCGCGGGCATGGAGCAAACCGGCATCCGCATCGATACCGCCGAGCTCGCACGGCTTTCCGTTTTAATGGAAACCGGCATCGCCCGGCTGACTGGCGAGATCCACGCGCTGGCCGGGCGCGAGTTCAACATCGCCTCCCCGCAGCAGCTGGGCAGGATTTTGTTCGAAGAGCTGCACCTGCCGGCGCCCGTTCGCTACGGCAAAGGAAAAACGATCTCCACCTCTGTCGATGTGCTCGAAGGGCTCGCCGAGGAGCATGAGATCGTCCGCAAGGTCCTCGAATTTCGGCAGCTGACGAAGCTCAAGGGCACGTACGTGGATGCGATCCCCGCGCTGATGGACCCCGCCACGGGCCGCGTCCACACGAGCTTCAATCAGACCGGCGCGGCTACCGGACGCCTGTCGTCCTCGAATCCGAATCTGCAGAATATTCCCATCAAGACCGAGCTGGGCCGCGAGATCCGCGCCGCGTTCATTCCGCGCGACGACTGGACGCTGGTGGTGGCAGATTACTCGCAGATTGAGCTGCGGCTGCTCGCCCACATGTCGGGAGATCCCGTATTGCTCGACGCCTTCCGCCAGGGCGAAGACATTCATACGAGGACCGCCGCCGAGGTCATGGGAGTGCCCCCGATGCTGGTCACGCGGGAAGCGCGCAACAACGCCAAGGCCGTCAATTTCGGCATCGTCTACGGCATCAGCGCCTTCGGGCTCGCCGCCAATCTCGGGATTAGCCGCAAGGAAGCCGAGGTCTACATCAAAGCCTATTTCGAGCGCTATTCCGGTGTGCGGCGTTTCATCGACGAAACCATCGCGAAGACCCGCGAAACCGGGATCGCCCGCACCCTCTTCGGCCGCGAGCGGCCCATCCCGGACATCAACAGCCGCAATCCCAACGCCCGCGGATTCGCCGAGCGCACCGCAGTGAATTCACCTCTCCAGGGCACGGCCGCGGACATGATCAAAGTAGCCATGATCCGCATCGACCGGGCGCTCAGCAGCTTCGAAGCCAAACTTCTGTTGCAGGTGCATGACGAACTTGTGCTGGAAGCTCCGCCCAAT
Organism: Bryobacteraceae bacterium; assembly: GCA_036272235.1. Taxonomy (GTDB): domain Bacteria; phylum Acidobacteriota; class Terriglobia; order Bryobacterales; family Bryobacteraceae; genus BOG-234. The sequence goes on from DATAZF010000292.1 coordinate 28,129, forward strand.
GAAATCGAAGCCGTCAAAGAACTCGTGAAGCGCGAGATGGAGAGCGCGTTCCGGCTGGATGTGCCGCTGCTGGTCGAAGTGGGGGCCGGTGAAAACTGGCGGGATGCGAAATAGCCGCTTACTGCTGGTTCGGCAGCGCGTAGTACCCCTTGCGCACCTGCACCTTTTGATCCTTGTTCACAGTCCGCAAATCGATCTTCCGGTATGAGCCGTCTTTCTTCCCGTTCGTCGGCGTGTACCCGATCGCGTACTGCGTCCGCATCTCCTGCTGGATCTGATCGAAAATCGAGTCGAGCGTATTCTTCCGGTCCACCTGGAACAACCGTCCGCCGGTTTCGTCGGACATGTGTTTCAGCACGCTGTCGCCGCTGGTCCCCGCGCCGAAGCCCGCGTAAAACTGCCGGTCGACGTAATAGATCCCGTAAATGATCGCGTCGGCTTTTTGGGCCGCTTCGATAGCGGCTCTTTCGGTTTCGCGGCTGCCCTGGTCGTCCCCATCGGTGATTAACACGATCGCCTTGCGCCCGACTTCCTTCGCCAGCATATCGTTGGCGGCGACATAAACCGCGTCGTAGAGCACTGTCCCGCGAGGCTTGGTCATGGTCGGCACCGGACCCGAGTTGATACCGGAGAATCCACCGTTCAATTTCATCCGGTTAAGCCCTTCCTGCAAAATGCGCGGACTCCCCGTGATGTCCTGCAGCAGCTCCGAATCGGCGCCGAAGCTGATCAGAAACGCCACGTCCTTCTTCTTCAGCACGCTGGAAAAAAAGGCGGACGCCGCCCGGCGCTCGATCTCGATCAGGTTTTGCTGGCTGTTGGATACGTCGACGAGCAGGCCGATCGTCAACGGGAGATCCGTTTCGCGCGTGAAGTATTTGATGGTCTGCGAGGCGCCATCTTCGGCGAGACTGAAATCGCCTTTTTCGAGGTTCGAAATCAACGCGTTCTGTTTTGTGCGGACGGCGCAGTAGAGGTTGACGACGTCCACGTCGACCTTAATTGGCGCACCCGAATCATCATCGGCCACGGGGCTATTGCCGCGCGGCTGCTGGGCGTTTCCGCCTGGCTGCTGGGCATGCAGCTGGATCAGCAGCGCGACCGGTAGAATCAACACACCTGCGAGAATCAGACCAGCGGTTTTCATAGAATTAACGAAATGGACACTGCTTTTCGAGTGGACGCACACCGAACCGGCTCTGTTTCAACTTCCGGAAATGCGCTACGCCATTAAGCATCTCAAAAAATCGGATCCCGTGATCGCCGCCATCATCCAGCGGGTCGGGCCCTATGCCATGGAGTACACCGAACCTTCGTTTGAAACGCTGGTCCGATCCATTATCTATCAGCAGCTCAGCGGCCGGGTGGCCAGCGTCATCTTCGGACGCCTGCACGCCGCCGCCGGCGAAAAACAGCTGACGCCCGCCGGGATAATGAAACTCAGGCCGCCACAGATGCGCAAAGCCGGACTTTCGGCCCAAAAGACGCTCTACATCCGGGAGTTGGCCAAACATACCCGCCGGGGCAGCGTCGTCTTCGAAACCCTGCCCGATACGGAAGACGCGGCGGTTATCGAACACCTTACGCAGGTAAAAGGAATCGGCGTGTGGACGGCTCAGATGTTTCTCATGTTTGCGCTGCGCCGCCAGAATGTATTGCGGGTCGCAGATCTCGGTGCCCGCACGGCGATCATGCGCGCTTACGCACTGCCCGAATTGCCCAAACCGGCCGAGATCGAAAGGATAGCCGCCGTCTGGAATCCCTATTCCTCCATCGCCTGCTGGTATCTCTGGCGCAGTCTCGAAAACGGCGGATTGGCCTGATTACGCGGTGTTATTCTGAATGTGCAAATCGTTTCGGCACCACCGTCTGAGCAAATCCGTCTGAGCAAATCGTGGACCTCAACCTCGAAGCACTGAAAGACGAAATCCTCTCGTATCTTGAGAATTCGGATTTCGCGGTCTTCCGCAGCCATGCCGGAGGTCTCGAAGGGCTCCCGGTGATTACGTGGGATGTCGAACGCTGCCCGGACTATCGCGCCTTCCTCGATACCGCGCGCAAGGCGGGTGAAAAGCTGATCCTCTTCGCCTCACGGGAGCTGGATGAAGACGAGCTGGATGAAGCGCTGGAAGAACTAGTCGAAACGGAATTCACGCGCGACGAGCGCCGGGAACTGGAGAGCCGCATGGCGAAAGCGCAGCGGCACATCGGCGCGACGTGCTCCCTGGAACTTGCTTTCGGACACAACTCGCAGCTCTACGTTTACGAGGCGCGGCCTGACTGGTATGAGGATTTCCTCGACGCCTGCGACGAGATCAGTTCCGTAATCTCGATAGACGACGAAAGCGAGAGCACAGGCGGCGACGGACTCGGCGGTTATTATTCCAACAACTAGCCGCTGGATTTTCCCCGATTCATCCGCCGGCAGCACCCGCCTCGCTGAACTCTCCCAGGCGCTGCAACTTCCTCCAGCGGCGGCCCGCATCCTCATTCGCCGCGGCTTGCACGATCCGGCGCAGGCCGCTGCCTTCCTGAACCCCCGCATCGAGGACCTGCACGATCCGTTCCTGCTGCGGGATATGGACCGGGCCGTCGCGCGCATCCGCACCGCCATCGAGCATCACGAGCCTATTGAGATTCATGGCGATTATGACGTCGACGGGGTCACCTCGACCGTCGTTCTGAAGAAAGCGCTGGAACTCGCCGGTGCGGATACCGGCTGGCACATCCCGCATCGTCTGCATGACGGATATGGGATGCAGCCCGCGGCGATCGACGAGGCTGCGGCGCGCGGCATCCGCCTGATTGTCAGCGTCGACAACGGCGTGCGCGCGGACGCCGCAATCGCGCGCGCCAACGAGCTGGGCATCGATGTCATCGTGACCGACCATCATCTGCCCGAGACCGAACTGCCGCCCGCGCTTGCGGTGATCAATCCAAACCGCATCGATTGCAGTTATCCAAACCCCAATCTTTGCGGGGCTGGGGTGGCGTTCAAGCTGGCGCATGCCGTTCTCGCCGGGCTCGGATGGCCACTTGCCAAACTGCATCGCGTGCTCGAATCGTTCCTCAAGCTGGTGGCGATCGCGACGGTGGCGGATATCGTACCCCTGACCGGCGAGAACCGGATCATCGTGAAGCACGGGCTGAAGGGATTACGCGACGCCCGCAATCACGGGTTGCGCGCCCTGCTCGCCGCGGCCGGCTTTGCCGATCGAGCGCCGGACGCAGGCGAAGTCGGATTCCGCATCGCCCCCGCCATCAACGCGTCGGGCCGTATGGACAGCGCGGGGCACGCGGTGCGCATGTTCCTTACCGCCGACCCCGAGGAAGCAACCCGCATCGCGCGTGAGCTCTTCGCCCTCAATGTCGAACGCCAGACCGCCGAGCGCGCCATCGTGAAGGAGATTTTCGACCGCTGCGTCGAAACGCCGGTTACGGGCAGCGATGCGGCCCTCGTGCTTTGGGGCGAAGGCTGGCATCGAGGCGTGGTCGGAATTGTCGCCAGCCGCGTTGTTGAGCGCTTCCACCGTCCGGTGATCGTGCTTGGAGTCCAGGATGGAGTCGCGCAGGGTTCGGGCCGCAGCATCGAGGCTTTTCATCTGCTCGATGCGCTCGAAAGCATGCGCGAGCTTTTCACGAAGTTCGGAGGGCACGCGCACGCCGCCGGACTCACGCTTCCCGCGGCATCGCTCGAAGCTTTCCGCGAACGGCTGCGAGCCCATGCGGCGGCGGTGCTGACTCCCGAAGATCTGCAGGCCACGATTGAAGTGGACGCCGCAATCGAATTTTCCGAAATCAACGACGCGCTCTGGTGCGCGCTGGAACAGCTTGCGCCGTTCGGAATGGGCAATCGACGGCCGCTCTTTGCCGCTCGGAACGTTCAACTAAACGGACCGCCGCAGGTCTGGAAAGAGAAGCATCTCAAGCTGGCTGCTCGTCAGGGAAATCGCGCGCTTATGTTGAAGGGTTGGGGACTGGCGGATCTCGCCGCGGAATTGAACGAGGTAAAGACGGTCGACATCGCATTTGAGATCGAGCGCGACTGGCTTGGCGGCTGGGGCCTGACGCTGCGCGCCTGCCGTGCCAGTGAAGCCGCGACGGCGGCGGCATAATGCCGATATCCAACACGGCACGGAATGCGATATCGTGGCAAAGTATTCAGGAGGTTTTTGTGAAGTCTCTCTTTTGCGCCGCACTTCCGCTCTTGTCGATGCTTGCGCCGGCCATGCAGGCGCAACAGCCCGCCGGCAAGTCCCTGAACTGGGCCTATCCTGTTCCGGACCCCACACCTGCCGCCACAGCGGAAGCCGGCCCCAAAAAAGTTCCCGGCAGCAATAAGACCTATACGCAGGCCCAGATCGACGATGCGTTCAAACCACCAGACTGGTTTCCCAACGAGCACAGTCCGCTGCCGCGCGTCGTCGAAAACGGTATCCAGGCACAGGCGTGCGGATCCTGCCACCTGATGTCCGGCCTTGGCCACCCTGAGTCCGCCAATCTCGCCGGGCTTCCCGTGCCTTACATGCTTCGCCAGATGGAAGATTTCAAAAACAACCTGCGCAAGGATCCCGAGCCCTACGCCAACTCCGTGCGCGCAGGGCGAATGGCCATCATCGCCGCCGGGGTGCCGGAGGAGGAAATGCGGAAAGCCGTCGAGTGGTTCGCAGCCCTCAAGCCTGCTGTCTGGTACAAAGTGGTCGAATCCGACACGGTGCCCAAAACCTGGATCAATGGCGGACGCATGCGCCTTCCCTTGCCTGCCGGCGGCACCGAGTCCGTGGGCAATCGGATCGTGACGCTGCCGCAGGATCCCGCGCGTGTCGAACTGCGCGACCCCCATTCCGGCTTCATCGCCTACGTGCCGAAGGGCAGCCTGAAGCGCGGCGAGGAACTCGTCACGAAAGGCGGTAGCGGCAAAACCATCGCGTGCGAGACTTGTCACGGCGAAGGATTAAAAGGTCTCGGCGATATTCCGCGCCTCGCCGGAATCCATCCGATCTACATCTTCCGGCAGCTCTATGACATTAAGGTCGGCGCGAACTCCAGCAGCGCCGCGGCACAGATGAAGAAGGTCGTCGAGAAACTGACGGAAGACGACATGATCTCGATCGCGGCCTATACGGCGTCGCTCGCGCCGTAAATCGGCAGGCGGCCTGCGAACTGATCGAATCAATCCCCC
>DATAZF010000293.1:0-3433 GCA_036272235.1 Bryobacteraceae bacterium
ATTTAACCAGCTCAGACCGGTTGCGGCAGGTTGATACATCCGGATCCGGGAGAAGAGGAAGATCAGCGCGCCAACGATCCAGCAGTTCCAGGCATTGGCGTTTCCGTACGTGCCATAGATCCATGGAGAAACGAAAAGCCACAGTCCGGCGAAAAGAACGATCTTACTGGCTCCCCGGGCCGGATGGGCATCAGTCCTGGCAAGTGTCATGGTTGTACCTCTAATTGATTGGACGTGTGTCATTTTCTTGCGGGTTCGGCCAGCCGTGTGCGGCTCGGTGTTAGTCTGCACAAATGTGCCCTGTGACAATCCGGTGCCTGGCGCTGGCCAAACCGGGTCGCAGGCTGATTTGGACTCATGAATTGCAACCAGGCATCGCGACGGCTACAAGTGCGTTGCCGCGTGGTTTCGCGAGCGCTAACAACAGCGGTGGGACGAACAGACACATCCGGATTCGGCCGTCGGCAAGCTGGACTTTCTGTTCGTCGAGGCCGTATGGTGCCGCGAAGCGGCGCCGCGCGGCGAGAGTCAGCCGGAAGCTGGCATTACCGAAGAGAAATGGGCTAGCGGTGAAGGATGCTGAAGCCGGGGTCGAGCACGGCCTTTGCGTTCGCCAGGCCGACTGGTATCGAGAAGGAAACAGGGTCGGAGCTGGTCCGGACCTGGCGCACGACTTTGCCTTTGCCGGTCTGGATTTCAACGGGCACCGTGACGTTGAAATCATCCGGGACGTCCGATTGCGTGATGGTGCCGGAAAGCTTCCACGCACCGGGCTTGCCTTTAACCGAAGAAGTCAGCTTGAGCCCGGGGATACCCGTTCCGTATACCCACTGGTCGAAGAAGTTCTCCAGTTTGGGGTCCGGCGACTGCGGCGGCACGAACTCAGCGCAGAGCAGGCGGAACTGTTCGGTGTCCAGGGTCTTCCACTCGTAGCGGCGCCGCAGCTCCGCAAGCATTTTCAGGAACTGCGCGTCGCCCATGCGGCGGCGCAGCATGTGCATGATCCACGTGCCTTTGCCATAGACCACGGTGGTGAAGGCGTTCGGGTTGTTCGACGATTCGAGACGCCGCCCCTGCACGATGGGCCCTTCCGACTCGGAGGTATCGCCATCGGGGCCTTTGGCCAGCAGGTCCTTGCGGTACTGATCGAGTATGAGGTCGAGAAACTTCGGACCGTTCCGGCTCTCGAGGAAGAGCAGCGCGGAATAGTTGGCGAGCGCTTCCATCAGCCACTCGTTGCGGTAAAGTCCGGCGGTGACGATATTGCCCCACCACTGGTGGGCCGCTTCGTGAGCGCGCAGAAGGTCCCCGTAAAACACCTGCTGCGCGCTGGACATCAGGGAAAGAGGGCGCACCGTTACCGGAAGATACGACAACGTTGAGAGATAGATCATGCCGGCGAACCCCTGTCCGAAACGGCCGGGCACGGGAGACACTTCGATACGGTGAAGCGAGGGCTCGCCGAAGTGCGCGCGGTAAAACTCGACTGCGGCCGCCACATCATCGGCAACACGGGACAACTGATTGGTCGGATTGGCGTTCCCGATCGGCGGCGGGAATGGCTCGGTGAGCTCCTGACTGTCGGCGAGTCCACGCGGCTGACGCCGGATGCGATCGAGAGGATTGGGGAGCGGCGCAACCGGAGCCGGCGGGCGGTAGCGCAAGGCGTCTTCGATTTCCTTGTTGGCGCTGACTTCGATCTCGATGCCGCTCCGATCCAGCACCTTGCTCTCATACGCGCCCAGATTGAAGGCCAGCAGCCGAATACGCCCGTCGGGAACGCGCCGCGTGATGCGGACGTCGCCATCGGTTCGATCTTCGGTTACTTTGCCGGCGCTGACCAGATTGAGATTCTTCGGATACCGGAAGGTCGCATCATAGGTGGCGAATTGCGCGCCGCGATCGGGATACCAGGTGCCGCGGGCACTGACGAAGTAAACCTGATGTCCGGCATCCACGATAACCTTGCCTTCGTGACGGATTTCCAGCTCGTGTTCCGAACCGGGCGCGAGGGGCTGGGGCGGAACTACGAGGAGCAGCTCATTGCCGTTGTTCTGAACAAGGTCTGTCCGGACCGAGTTGCGCTCGTAGACTTCGGCGGGTACGCCGTCGATGGTGGCTTCTGTGGCGCGCATTTGCGCCGAGAGATCAAACGGAATCACGTTACGTGAATCGGGCCGCGCCCGGAACCGTACATGGGTCACGCAGTGCAGCACGAAGGCAGGGTCCAGGGTGGCCTCAATCCGGTAGCTCAGAATTTCCTCTTCGGGCGCGGGCAGGGGCGCGTTACGGTGGCTTCGGCTCGTGAAGCTGGTCCACGTATCGAAGTAGCTCCTGCCATCCCGCGATGTCAACTGGCCGGCGTTGATCTGTTCTTCGAGGTGGGCATCGTAGAGAAGATCGAAGTTGCCGAGCTTCCTGCCATGGATGATGGCTTCGAAAAATCCCTGCTGCTCCGCTGCGCCTTCCATCAGGTCGAGCACCATCCGCGACTCAAAGCTGGTGGAAAGATTGGCCACGGTGCTGGACCACTGGTCTGCAAGCACGGCGCCCACCTCCGGCGAATTTTTGGCCTCGCCTTTGGATCTGATCTTTTCGGAGAGGGCGCGCGCCTCGGCTTCGGTAAAGAGGAAAACGGCATTGGTGAAATGCTCGTCGAGGTTGGGAGTTCCGGTATATCCGGCCAGGGTTTTGCGCTCGGAGCGATTGGGCGGGAGGAGAAGAACTTCGGCATCTCCGCCCTCGACCTCGGAGGAAAAGACCGCGGCCACAGGGGCGCCGTTCACAGGCTTGCCGAAGATGAGGAAGCCGTCTGTGAGGTAGAACTGGGCGTCTTCCTGCGAGATTTCGAGATCGCGGACGCGATAACAGGCGGAGGGGTCGAGTCCGGCGGCGAGGATGGCGCGCCCAAGATCGGCCGCGGTGGATGGAACGGAAACCGGTTCGATTGCCGGCGTTTGGGCCAAAAGGGGCCATGCCAGACTTGCGAGCGCGGCGAAATGGAGGAGCGACACCTGTGGGAGATTATCTCAAGTTAAAAGGGTGTTGGAAGGAAGCGAGTCCAGCGGGCCAAATGTATAGCCAGAGACAGCAATGAGCGTTCTCGGCTTTGAGCAATTCCGCGGAAGGCTGCGGGAGAAGGGAATGCAGTAAATACTCTGTTTGAAGAACGACGCTTCGATCTGGTTGGCGTGCTGCCCAGAATTACCGCGTCGCTTTCGGAAGACACGCTTCCTTGAATGAACTGATCGGCGTGTTCGCGGTGTTGGTGCACGTCGAGGATGCGGACCCGACGCAGACCACACTGACTGGAATCGACATGTTGCTGTATGGCAGTACGGAGAGTGCGAGGAGCCCCGTTCACCTGATCTTCAGCGGAGAGACGTCGGGGACCGAATCAAATCCTGCCAAATCCGCCAATTGGGCCGGAGGC
>DATAZF010000294.1:0-2297 GCA_036272235.1 Bryobacteraceae bacterium
GATCGAGATTACGATTGACGATCCGAAGGCCTATACGGCGCCTTTTACAGTGACCGTGAAGCAGACACTCGCAGTGGATACGGAACTGGTGGATTCCAGTTGTCTCGAAAACGAGAAGGACTGGCCGCATATGGTGGGCAAATAATGTACCGCCGGCGGTCTTGCCAGCGGCGTTTTTTGGGTATCAAGCGGATTTGATTTCGGTCCAGAGGCGATCGCGATACCGTTGCGCGGGCGACGGTAGTGCTTCCGGCCAAACCCCGCGCTGATAGACGTCGTTCGGCGGATAGAGGACCGGGTCGTGGGGCAACAAGTCCTGGGCGCGTCCGTTTGCCGTCGCGGTTTCGGCGGCGCGAGCGTTGGCCGCGGCGACATCGGGGCGCAGGAGGAAATCCAGAAATTCATGCGCCAGCTCGTAACGGCCGCTCTCACGCAAAATGACGGCGCAGTCGCAGTAGAGAGGATAGCCCTCGGCAGGGTAAACGAAACCGAGGCCCGCATTGCCGTGGATCGCCTGGGCAGCCGTCGTCGACCAGAGTTGCGCCGCGAGCACGTCGCCGGAAACAAGCTGGTCGCGCACTTCGGCATTGAGGTAAGCACGCAGGAGCTGCTTTTGGTGGATCGCTTCCGCCTTCGCGGCCTGCAGTTGCGTCTCGTCGATTGAGCCGAAGGGAAAGCCCAGCTTCTGCAGACAGGCGCCGATGACATCCTCGGGATCGTCGAGCATGGTGAGGCGTCCGCGCAAAGCCGGATTCCAGAGAGCGGCCCAGCCCCGTGGCTCCACAGTCTGAGCGCGATTGTAGGCGATCCCGGTCGCGTTCCACATGTAGGGAACACCAAGGCGAAGATCGGGATCCCATGCGGGGCGACTGAACCGCGCGTGGAGGTTTCCGAGCGATGGAAGACGCGTGTGATCGAGCCTGGCAATCAGGCCGGCACGTGCCATTGGAGCGATGCGGCTGTGTGTGGGAAAGACGACGTCCCACCCCGAATTGCCGCTGACGGTTTTCGCCAGCATCTCCTCGTTGCTCTCGTAAGTGCCGTAGCGGAGGCGCACGCCGCGCTCGCGCTCGAAGCGGGCCAGCATGGCCGGGTCGATGTAGGTCGACCAGTTGTAAACGTTCAGGCGCGGCCGCCGGTCGCGGGCACAGGCGCCCGCGAGCGTCGCCGCAAGGAAAACCCTGCGTTTCACCGCTGCTGCAACCTCTGAGAAAGCAGAATGATCGCCCCGAAGGCCACGACGATCATCGCCGATACCGCGTTGACCACCGGACTCACGCCGCGGCGCGCCATTGCGTAGATCACCATCGGAAGCGTTTCGGAATCCACACCGGCAACCAGGCTCGTGATTACGTAATCGTCGAAGGAAACAACCAGGGCGAGTAATCCCGCGGCGGCAACCGCTGGCGCGAGCCATGGGAGAGTGACGCGAGAGAAGGCGTGCCATTCGGTGGCGCCAAGGTCCATGGCGGCTTCTTCGAGAGAACGGTCGCAAGTGGAAAGCCGCGCGGAGATCACGATGGTGACATAGACGATGGAAAACGCGACGTGCGAAACGATGACCGTCGCGAGACCCAGGCGAAGATGCAGAAAACGAAACGCCCACTGGAAGAGCGCCAGCAGAGATACCCCGGTCACAATTTCCGGCGTCACGAGGGAGAGATAGAGCGAACCGGAGAGAGCAGGCGCGCGGCGTTTCCAGATCCCGTACGCGGCCAGTGTGCCGATGAGCGTCGAAAGCCCGGCCGCGGCAAGGGCGATGATCAGGCTGTTAACCAGCCCCTCAGACAACTGCGGATCGCTTAGCGCGGCGCGATACCAGCGCAGCGAAAAGCCTTCCCACACGGTGAAGCGGCTGTCGTTGAAGCTGAATAGGATGAGGATCAACAGCGGTGCATGGAGAAACGTCAGCGCCGCCGCGGAATAAAGGCCCAGCGCCCGAACCCTCACATTAACTCCTTTGCCATCCGGCTTCGCATGAGCCCCGCCAGTAACAGGGCGCTCACCAGCATCAGGGCAAGAGAGGCGGCGGAGCCGAACGGCCAGTCGCGCGCAGTCGTGAACTGGTTTTGCACCAGATTTCCCAGCATCACCGTCTTGCCGCCGCCCAACAAATCGGGCGTTAGATACGCGCCGAGACAGGGGATAAACACCAGTACCGATCCAGCGACGATCCCCGGTGCGGAGACAGGAATGATCACCCGCCACAGCGTCGCGAAAGAATGCGCGCCGAGATCCGCTGCCGCCTCGACCAGCGCCGGATCGAGACGTTCGAGCGTGGCATACATCGGCAGCAC
>DATAZF010000295.1:0-4969 GCA_036272235.1 Bryobacteraceae bacterium
GGATACGGAAGACTGGATCTTCGGTACGCCGCCCGGAAAAATCACCTTCGTCACGTTTGCGGGGAGCAAGGTGGTGAAGGTGAAGGAAGAATACGCGGGGCTCGGGATCCAGACGGCAAATTCTCAGGTGAATCCGTAAGCTGACAGACATCGGCGGTGTCGGGGCTCGCAGTGCTGGTTGCCGCAGCCGGTGCTGTCGCGAACGGGTTTGTGTAGTTGCGCTGTCAGCTTTTGGGCATCACGGCCCAGGCGACGACGTAGGCGATCAGGCCCAGGTTCGGCGGCAGGATGAGCAGCGCCACCCAGATCACGCGCATCAGCGTCAAGTCGGTATCGAAATATTCGGCAAATCCGGCGCACACGCCCGCGATTTTCTTTTCAGACATGATGCGGCGGAGTCTGCGGGGCGCCGTGGCAAAAGTGGAACTCGCGGGGTTCGCACCGGCGTAGCCGCCATCGGTCGGTTTGCCGCAGGATGTGCAGAAGCGGACCCCATCGTTGAGTTGTGCCCCACATTGGGTGCAAAACATATTTGCCGATTTCAATTACAACACGAGTGTGCGGTGAATAATTATGGCGCCGCGCCGTGACTTTACTTCTTCAGCGGCGCCGGCCGGCCGAACTTCGCCTCATCGATCGGGACATTCGTTTTTATGTCGTTCAGCACGATCGAATCGCGGCCGTCGAGCCACACATACGACAAGCGGAAAGGCAGTTTGATTCCGTTCACATCGCGGTAATCGGCGAAATCGATTTCCGTCGGAACCCGGCCGATGGGAGTTTCGCTGTAGCGCATTTCACGCACCAGCAGCCCGGTTTGCTTGTCGAAGTAGAGCGTGACAAGCAGGTTCCTCGGTCCGGTTCCCTGCACGACATCGACGGTGTAGGTCTTCGGCGTGGCCAGTTCTTTCTGCAGAGCGGCCTGGCTGTGAGAGACCGGAATATCCGAGATGGTCGTCGTCTGGCCTGTCTTCAAATTCGTGAGAATCTGTTTGATCTGCCCTGGGAATGAAAGCTGAGCGTCGAACCTGGCGCCATCGAGATCCCCGCCGAACAATTGAAATTCGCCCAAAACATTGAGCGGTGTGCGCACCCACCCCGTGCGGCCGTCATAGCTTCGGATCTGATCGCCGCGCCCGGTCTCCGCTTTGAACAGGATTATTGTGGCGCGTTTGTCCGGAGCCTTGGCGGCAATCTCGACATCGCCACCGCCGCCCAGGCCGCCGAAGCCCGTGCTGGTTCCCTTGGCGTCAATGCTGGTTATAGCAGACAGGCGCTGGGCTCCGCCGGAAGCCTGTATGAATTTGTCGAGGATCGATTCGGGTGACGGCGATCCGGGAGTGGCCGTGACGACGTCATCCGGCACCAGCGTCGGCTCGCCGTAAATGATTTCGAGCGCCGGCGTCGTCAGGGGTTTGTCGCGATTGCGGTGGCAGGTCCAGCACGTGACCATCTGGCGGCCGCCGAAGTTGTTCTTGTTAATCGTGGTGACCATGTTGATCATGGTGCGCGCGATTACTTTTCGCGGCGTATCGGCGGCCCAATCGACTTTAACGCCGGCCCCGGTATGACAATCCGAGCAGTCGAACGAAAGCGCGGCCGAGATGAGGCCCATGGTCTCCATGAAATCGTCCACGGGGATCCCTTTGAGCGCCCGGACGTTCTTGAAGACCTGATCGGCCATCGGCGGCTTTGGCTGCTGAGCCGGTTGGGCAAAAGCCAGTCCCGCACCGATCAGCGCCACGATCGAAATTTCGGCGCTGGCCAGTAGTCTTCGCCCCAGGTGCCCCCTTGCCCGTTGTCTCGCTGACCTCATGTACGTTGTCGTGTCCATCCTGTCGTATCCATTCTATGGCTAAACCCCTCAGACGGGTCGATGGCTGAAACCGCTATGGCTCGCGCCATGCGTTTGAGTTTTACCGGCCGAGCATCAAACGGCTGCCGAGGATTTCCGGCAGGCCGGCTTCTTCGATCTTGCGGCGGGTCGCTTCGTAGTCGTAGCGCACCCGGCGTTGCAGCAGTTCCAGCGTGCCGGGATCGTAAAGGGCATAAGCCGCCCGCGGATCTCCATCGCGCGGCTGGCCGACCGAGCCCGCGTTGATCAGGTAGATGCCATCGGGATCCAGCCTCTGCCGGAATTCCGCCTGCGCCGGATCATACTTCCGCAGCGCCTGGAAGGTGCCGTTGGCGCGCGCGTATCCGCATTGCAGATGGGTATGGCCGAAGAATGAAACGCCTTCGTCGAGATAGTCGAAAATGTTGCGGACGTCTGCGGCGCTGATCAGATATTCATCCTCGTCCAAAGGCGAGCCGTGCAGCAGTTGGAATCCGTCGGACTTCAATGGGCCGGCCGGCAGCTGGCGCAAATACTCGAAATTCTCCTGCGTGAGGCGCGCCATGGTCCATAATGTTGCGGCGCGCGCGATGGGATTGAACCACTCCAGGTTCTCCATGCCGCAGCAGGCGCGGTCGTGATTCCCGCGGACGACGGCGTGAAGGTTGGCCCGGGCCCAGTCCAGCACGCGGTTCGGCTCCGGTCCGTAGCCTGCGAGGTCGCCGCAGCAAGCGACATGATCGTACTCGCCGCGGGCGTCTTCGAGGACGGCTTCGAGCGCTTCCCAGTTGCTGTGCAGGTCGCTGACGACGAGGTAGCGCACTATGTCACGATGCCTCAGGCTCTCGTCAGACGCAGCAGCGTTATTTCAGGCGGCGCGCCGAGCCGCACCGGCAATGCGATCGTGCCGATTCCGGCGGTCACATAGCAGCTGTGGCCATCGATCCGGTAGAGACCGGCGACGTAGGGAGTGACAAAGCGCGCGAAGTTCAAAGTCTGGTTGAGAATCTCCACCGTAACCTGCCCGCCGTGCGTATGGCCGCTCAGAATGGCATCGAAGCCCTTGATCACGGCCTCGGGGAAGGTATCCGGATTGTGCGAGAGCAGGAGATTGGCTGCGCCCGGCACGATGAGTTTCTCCGCGCCTTCGAGATAAGTGCCGTCTCTGCGCGACTGGTAGTCGATACCGGCAACATTCAGAACGCCGTTCCCCCAGCGCAGTTGACGCGACTGGTTGCGAAGAATACCGATGCCATATTTCGCCGCCTCCCGGGTTTCATAACTCTGGCACTGGACGTAGCGTTCGTGATTGCCAAGACAGCCGAGCACGCCGGCGTCGGCGCGAAGGCGCCCAAGCTCGCGAATGGCTCCATCCAGCGGATCTCCCGGCTGGGTGATCACATCGCCCGTGACGACTGTCAGGTTCGGCTTGAGCTCGTTGAGCATATCCACCGCTCGGCCCGCGTCGCGAACGCTTAACCAGGGGCTCACATGAAGGTCGCTAAGCTGGCCGATGCGCAGCCCGACGAGATCCGGATGCAGATTCGGGACGGGCAGGTCGACCTCTTTGACCCGAAAGCTGGTGCGTTCGACGATGGCCCCGAATCCAACCGCCGCGAAAGGCGCCGCGACGGCGATCGTCGCGGTTGTGTGAATCAGCCTGCGGAGCTCCGGCGAATGGGCGCGCGGTTTCCGGCTGTCAATATAGCGCCAGATGAGGTAAATACAGAACGATGGGACGGCCGTCATCCCCCAAAGATTGCCGATCGCGATGAAAGTGGTCCGCATCGGCAAGGATATCGCCCGAAGACGAAGCGCGAGGCTGGGAAAGCGGAAGGGAAGGGCGAACAGAAAAGCCGCCCAGAGCACGACCAGTATGGCCCCAAGAACCCGCGCGAGCGCGGGCGAAAGCCGTTTCCTCCAGTCGGAGAGGAAACGCTCTGCGATCAGAATCTGGACCGAGAAGGTAACGATAGTAAGTAAAGTGTCGGCCAGCCTCGAAAGAAGCATTCCCTTATTCGATTGTAGCCGGGGGGTGTTTCAGATCGTCTCCAGTCGCCCCCGCCAGCCACATCTGCAACAGCACGGCGAGGGCCGCGCAAACCGCCGTCTCAGTGCGTAGAACTGAGGGGCCGAGCGATGCGGCGGTCCATCCGGCCTGCGCGAATTGTGCGCGTTCGGCGTCGACCCAGCCACCTTCCGGCCCAACCAACAGGGCGGCCGAGTCGCCGCCGCGGAATGCAAAGGCGTCAAGAAGCGCACGCGCGCCCGGCTGTTCCTCGAGCCAGCAGCGATGCGTGGACGTATCGCGCAGGGCTTCGGGAAGCCCGATCGGATCCGCAATTTCAGGCGCGCGCAGGCGGCGCGCTTGCTCGCTCGCCTCACGGGCGATGCGCTTCCAGCGCTCGACGCGTTTGTGCGCGCCGGCGGACAATCCGTGTTCGCTGCGATTCGCTTCCACCGGGAAGATACGCGCGACGCCGAGCTCGGTTGCCTTCTCCACGGCCCACTCGAAGCGCTCGAATTTGATCAGCGCGAGGTAGAGAGTGATCGGCGGAAGATCGGGTCCGGCAGTGAGTTCTTCGATCACGCTGAAGCGTACGAGATTTTTGTGGGCGGTTTCGACCGAGGCCAGCCAGGCGCGCTCGTTGTCAGTGATTTCGAATTTCTGGCCCGCTTCGACGCGCAGCACGCGCGTGAGATGGTGGGCATTTTCACCCGTGATTTCGGCTTGTCCTTTGCGGACCTGATCGACGAAGAAACGGCGGCGCGCCATTTTTTTCTCCCAACGAGCGCAATGTACGCTCATTTGTTCTTCTGCCGCGCACAACGGCCGTTCGGCCTGTGCGCTCGGTTGTTCTTCCACCGCGCACAACGGCCATTCGGCCTGTGCGCTCGATTGTTCTTCCACCGCGCACAACGGCCCTTCGGCCTATGGGCTCATCGTACAATTACGCTATCTCACATGATTGCGCTCCTGCGCGGGACGCTGATCGAGAAGCATCCGAATCAGGCGATCCTCGAAGCGGGTGGCGTCGGTTATGACGTCACCATTCCGATCTCGACTTTCTCGCAACTTCCGGACGCGGGTGTCGAGACGCGCCTGCGAATCCACACACATGTCCGGGAAGACAT
>DATAZF010000296.1:0-4211 GCA_036272235.1 Bryobacteraceae bacterium
TCCGCGAACGCCCCATCCTGATCGATCCCGATAATCTTCAGATTCTGGCAAACGTGCGCTTCGCCAATCCGGCACTGCCGGCAGTGCCCGCAGTTCACGTGCATCTCGGCGCTGACAAAATCCCCCGCCTTCACCGCGGTCACTTCGTCGCCGACATTCTCCACCACACCACAAAACTCATGCCCCAGCGTCACCGGCGGCTTGATCCGCCCCTGCGACCACCGATCCCATCCATATATGTGTAGGTCCGTCCCGCAAATCGACGCCGTCCGCACGCGCACCAGCACGTCCGTCGGCCCAATCGCCGGTACAACCGTCTTTTCCAGTGAAAGTCCCCGCGCCGCCTGTACCTTGCGCAAAGCTTTCATCGTGTTCGCCATAAGGGAAGGAAGCTCCGGATCGAGAACGATGCCAAGTGCGGACCCCCATCGTAGCATAGGAATCTCGCCCCGCTGATGCGCCCAATCGCCGCCATTTCCCAACCCCGCGTGCCACCTGTAGGGGCGCAGCACGCTGCGCCCCATGTCCGCAAGTTCCCCGCGTCTTGACCCTCCCGCGACATCGCCCATCTCGTACGGGCGCAGCACCGCTGCGCCCCATGCCCGCAAGTTCCCCGCGTCTTGAGTCCGCCCCGCCTAACCTCCCTCCTAACAATCACCTCCGGCCCCAACCTAACCCTCGCCCCCTCCCCATCGTCAATGCATGGAACATCCATCCGCCCATTCTCGTTCTCTTCTCCGAGGCCGCAATGAATACCCTGAAGGCCAACATCCTATACGCCCTGCGCCAATTCCGCCAGGCCCCCATCTTCACCGCCACCGCCATCCTCACCATGGCCCTCGGCATCGGCGGCACCACCGCCATCTTCACCCTGATTCACGCGATCATGCTTCGCTCGCTCCCCGTTGCCGACCCTGCCAGTCTCTACCGCATCGGCGTCGGCGATGATTGCTGCGTCGAAGGCGGCCCCCAGGACAACTGGGGCATGTACTCGTATCCGTTATTCCAGCGGCTCGCGAGCCAGACGCCCGAATTCGAACAAGTCACTGCGTTTCAGGCCGGAAGCTGGCACGCCACCGTCCGCCGCCAGGGCGAGCAAGCTGCGCGCGCGCTCCGATCCGAATACGTTACCGGAAATTATTTCGGCGTTCTCGGCGTCGGCGCTTTCGCCGGCCGCGTCTTCACTGCCCAGGACGACACGCCTGCTTCCGCTCCGGTCATCGTACTCAGCCACCGCGCTTGGCAAACCATCTACGCCGGCGACACCAACGTGATCGGCTCTTCGTTCGACGTCCAGGGTCATCCCTTCACTGTCGTCGGCATCGCGCCTCCCGGATTTTTTGGCGAGACTCTCAACAGCGATCCTCCCGACATCTGGATTCCCCTCCAGCAGGAAGTCAACATCAGCGGCGCCACATCCCTCGTCCGCCAGTCCATTTCCGCATGGCTCCGTGCCATCGGGCGTTTAAAACCAGGCGCAACCACCGACGGTATGTCCGCGCGGCTCACCGGCGTGCTCCGTCAGTGGATGGTGAATGACTCCGGCTATCCTGCGGCGTTCTTGCCTGACGTACAGCGCCAGCTGCCCAAGCAAAACATCAGCGTGATTCCCGCCGGCGCAGGCGTTGCCGTGATGAAAGAAGAATACGGGCGCAGCTTGCAGATTCTGCTCGCGGTGTGCGGCACAGTACTGTTGATCGCCTGCGCCAACGTGGCAAATCTGCTGCTCGCCCGCGCCGTCAACCGGCGCGCTCAGACTGCCGTGCGCCTTGCCATCGGCGCTACCCCGCGCGAAATCGTCCTGCAGGCTCTGACCGAAAGCGTCCTTCTCGCTGTCTTGGGCGGCATAGCGGGTCTCGTGGTCGCCACCGGCGCAGCCCGGTTGCTTCTCGCCCTGGCTTTTCACAGCGCGCACTTTCTGCCCATCAGCACCACGCCTTCGCTCATCGTCCTCGGATTCGCCTTCGGACTCGCGTTGATCACCGGCGTCATTTTTGGCGCTGCGCCCGCCTGGTTGGCCACACGCACCGATCCCGCCGACGCACTGCGTGGCTCAGGCCGCGGAAATACCGATCGTTCCACCTTTGCGCGCAAGGCATTGCTGGTCACCCAGGCGACCCTATCCGTCGTCTTGGTCGCCGGCGCGACGATGCTGGGCCGCAGCTTGAACAAACTCGAGCATCAGGATTTTGGCTTCCAGGTCGCGAATCGCGTCGAGGTCGAGATCCTCGGCCCGAGCTCAGAGAAACCTTTGCCGGCCCAGATCGCTTTCGCTCGCCGGCTCGAGGATAATCTGCGCCGCATTCCCGGTCTCGAAAGCGCTGACGTCGCCATGTACAACCCGCTCACCGACAATTGGGGTGAGCTCATCATGGTCGCTGGCCATCCCGCGGCGAAAATGAACGAAGAGTCCGGCGCTTCGTGGGATCGCGTCGGTCCTGACTACCTGCAACATCTCGGCGTTCCCGTGCTCCAGGGGAGGCATTTCACCGCAGCTGATAATGAAACCACCGCGCCAGTCGCCGTTGTAAATCAGGCGTTCGTGAAACGCTTTTTCAAGAGCGATGAAAACCCCATCGACCAGCATTTCGGTATCGACCTCGAAGAACTGAACGGTACATTCCGCATTGTCGGCGTGGTCGCCGACGCCAAGTTCGCGGGCTTTGCTCTCAGCAAGCCCGCGCGACCTATGTTTTACCTTCCGACCACGCAGTTCGTGAAATACGACAACCCGCTGATCGCCACGTTTGAAGCGCGCACCCACAACCCCGGTGGAATCCTGCTCGTCACCAAAGAACCCATTGGCAGGCTCGAACCACAGGTCACCCGGGCTCTTTCCGACATCGATCCCAATCTCACCATCAACCACATCCGCACCATGCAAGAGCAAATCGATTTGTCGTTCGATCAGGAGCGCGCCGTCGCCAGCCTCGCCGGAATGTTCGGCGTCGTCGCGCTAATCCTCGCCGCCATCGGCCTCTACGGCGTCACGGCTTATTCCGTCGCGCAGCGCACCAACGAAATCGGCATCCGCATGGTCCTCGGTGCCGACCGCGGCAAAGTCCTGGGCCTCGTCCTCCGCGGCGCCTTCCAACGCGTAGCCATCGGCCTCCTCCTCGGTCTGCCCCTGGCAGTGGGCGCCGGCAAACTCATCTCCGCCCAACTCTACGGCGTCTCTTCCTGGGACCCCACCGCCCTCACCATCGCCGCCGTCGCCCTCGCCATCTGCTCCTTCTTCGCCGCCATCATCCCCGCCAACCGCGCCGCCAGCATCCAACCCATGAAAGCCCTCCGCATCGAGTAGCCGGCCAAACCCCCGCCCGTTCGCCCGCAGTAGCCGCCGCCTCACCCCGTATGTGTAGGGGCGCAGCACGCTGCGCCCCATGTCCGCAAGATCGCCCCGTTCGTGCTCTTTTCTTCGCCCGACGACCCACGATAATGGCCCGCACGCCGCCGCTGGTGTTGGGGGCACGCTTCAGCGTGCCCTCGATCACCGCGACGCTGATCCGTTCGTTCTTTTCTTCGCGGAGCCTCTTGACAAATCTCTAGCCTGTGCTACACTCATCGAAGTGATTTTTTCGCACAAGCGCCGATCAAACGGCGCTTTTTTCATTTCAAATCGATTCACGCATCCCCGCAACCCAAACAAACAACTAGCTTTATTCATTCCCAAAACGGAACTGCCTGCAACCCGCTGCTTCTAAAGACCTTGCACACTCTTCGCAAAACATAGGGGGGTATACCCCTCAAAGGCGCAACAAAAGCGAAAGTCGCGCAGCGACTATCCCAGGACAGTTGCTACAGCCTCCAGGATGCGCAGCCGCAACCCGTTGGAATTGTTGGCACCATGGAATTTGTCGAGTACGATTTGTCGATTCCACGCCCAACGCGCGACGTATCCGCAGGAGGCTACACGCCATGCAATATCTTTGCTTGATTTACGATTCGGAAGCCGAGTGGATGAAGATGAGCCAGGCCGAGCAGGGCAAGATGTACCAGGAATATATGCAGTTCACCGACGACATCAAGGCCAAGGGCAATCACTTGGGCGGTAACCAGTTGCAGCCGATCTCGACGGCAACGACGGTCCGCATCCGCAACGGCAAGCGCCTGACCACCGACGGTCCCTTTGCGGAAACCAAAGAACAACTCGGCGGCTTCTACATGATCGAGGCCAAAAACCTCGACGAAGCGATCGAGATCGCCAGCCG
>DATAZF010000297.1:0-2662 GCA_036272235.1 Bryobacteraceae bacterium
TTCATTTATCACGATGGGTGGCGATGGGCTTCTGTCAAACCGCCGCATCCGATCCCGGGCATCGATGTCTACCGGCTCACCCGTGGGAGCGATCAAATGTACGTGTTCCGCGACACCGCCGAATGGAACGCCGACCCCGACAACGCCACCGTTTACGCAAAGCTCGCTGCGTCGCTGCGCACCGAAAATATACCGGATCTTTCGGTGTTCGCTGTCCGCCAGACACCCCCAAAGGCGCCTTTCACCGATCTGCGAGCCGTGCAGCGCGACGTGCTGATTATGGCTTCCGAATCGTCGATCTGCATGCAAAAGATCACGCTCGACGCGGTGGGCTGGTACGCAACCTTCCGCCAATCGGGCTGCGACCCTCGGCCTCCCCATCTGTCCGGCGGGTTCGATGACACCAGCCTGGACATCGAGTACAGCGGTCTCTGGACCAGCGCGCGGTTGCCGGGGGCCGCGAACGGAACGCTCAGTTTTTCAAATGTCGTGGGGTCGGCCGCCCGGCTGTCGTTTAAAGGTACTGAGATCACCTGGGTTTGCAGCAAGGCGTTCAACCGCGGGATCGCGGAAGTCAGGGTCGACGGCGTTTCGCAGGGCGAAGTCGATCTCTACAGCCCGAAGATCGAATGGCAATCCCGGCGCATCTACGGCAATCTGGCGCCCGGCAGGCACACGTTTGAAGTCATCGCCACGGGACGTAAACGAGCTGCGGCCACGGATCGTTATGTGGATGTGGATGCTCTGATCGTCCGCTGACACGTCTGGAATTGTTCGCGAATCCGCGGCACAGAATCAGCGTGCATTTCGATCGGCGGACTATTTGGGGATGAGCCCCACCGAAGTCGCGACGACGCCCAGTTCCCGCTTGTCGACGCCCGGCGGAATGCTCTTGTCGAGCGCGAAATCGAACTTGATCGAATCGGGCGTCAGCATGGAGGCCGGCAGATCGGCGCCGAAAACCTGCGCTCCGGCCTTGCTGTATTCTTCGGATTTCAAGGGCATGCCATCGACGGAGGCTGTGAGCTTCACGGTTTTCAGTTTCTCAATCACGGCATCGGGCACCGCGAATGCGAAACTCAGTGTGGCGCCGCTCTGGGCCGCGCCCGGCGGCGTCTTCAGAAGCACGGAGAACTTGCCGGCGGTCCATCGCCAGGCGCCGCTCTCCACCGGATAGAAACCGCTCAGCAGTTGCACGCCTGCCGACGTATCGTTCATACGCACGTTCGATATGAGTTGAGGGCCACGGTCCGGCTCCTCATTCTGCACCGCCGCCAGATTGTTGTGTTTACCCTTGCACGCGATGCCGCTCAGGGAAAGCAGCGCGGCGAGGCAGACCGAAGCCGTAATCCGGCGCGTCATGTTAGTCTCCTGTTTTTTGCACATTGACTAAACAACTATAAAACGTCGGTCCCCCACCCTTGTCGGTAAGGCGCTGCGACGTCAGCATATTAACGGAATTTCCATCGGCTGCGAGTTTCGGCCAGCGCACGGCGGTCGCCGACACCACGCCGCTCGCGATCGTGGTCGAAACCTCCGCCCGCAGAATGCAACTGCCGCGATCGTTGAACACGAGAACCGCGTCTCCGGTCGAAATGGAGCGCGGCGCCGCATCGTCCGGATGCAGTTTCAAGCTGGCCGTCTGCCCATCGGTATCCGGGCGATTACCGAACGTCGAGTTCATGCTGTCGTCGTTCTTCGGCGAAATCATTTCAAGCGGATAGCGCGCCGCGAGTTCGCGATTCCCCTTGCGGGATTCCACCGGCGGCTCGTATCCGAGCGTCTCCGCATGAAATTCGCATTTCCCGGACGCCGTGCCGAAGCCGCCATTCGCAAAAGGCAGAAACGGCTCGCCGATCTTCAGACGCACCGAGTGCTCCCGATCCAGCTGCTCGAGCGTGATGCCGTCGATGAATGGATGCCGCGAATCGAGAAGCGTCTCGATCATTGCGTCGTCGCTGTCCCGGAAACAGGGTTCATCGAACTCCATCCGCGCCGCCAGCCGCCGGAAGATTTCCGTATTGGGCAACGCCTCACCCGGCGGTTCCAGAGCCGTGCGTGCAAGTTGCAAATGGTAGTGACCGTAGGCAAGGTACAGGTCAGTATATTCCAGAAAGGTGGGCACGGGCAGCACGATATCCGCGAAGTCGGCAGTATCCGTCTGGAATTGTTCGAGGACGACCGTGAAAAGATCTTCGCGCCGCAACCCTCGGCGCACCGCGTGCTGATCCGGCGCGATGGCCGCCGGATTCGAATTGTAGACAACCAGCGCCTGCACCGGCGGATCGTTGACATCGTTCAGACTTCGCCCCAGTTCCGTCATGTTCAGGATGCGGGCTTCGCGCCCCAGTGGAGACGCAAGTTGCAGGTCGGGGCGCTCCAGGCCAACGCGGTTGAGCTGGAAGGCCGTCGAAGTGGAAAGCTGAACGCCTCCACCCGCGTCCTTCCACGCGCCGATCAAAGCCGGCAGCAAGCCGACGGTACGGACCGACATCGCCCCGCGCTCCGACCGCTGCACCCCATAGTTCAGCCGGATCGCCGCCGGACGCGTCGTGGCATATTCGCGCGCCAGACCGGCGATATCGTCCGCCGGGATTCCGGTCAGATCCGCAGCCCGGCACGGCGTCCATTCGCGGACGCGCGCCCGCAGCTCCTCGATGCC
>DATAZF010000298.1:0-5514 GCA_036272235.1 Bryobacteraceae bacterium
ACAGGTTGCCGATACCCTGATCGACAGCGCGCGGAGGCCGGTGTGAAGATTTTCGTGCCGGGTGATGCGGCAGCGATCGCGGTAGGCGCCGACGCTGTAGCGCACGCGTTTGAAAGCCAGTTGGCCGCACGAAGACTTGACGTCAAGGTGGTTCGTAACGGCTCGCGGGGTATGTTCTGGCTGGAGCCGCTGGTGGAAATCGAAACGCCCACTGGACGCATCGCCTACGGCCCGGTTTCCGCGGATGCCGTTACCGAGCTGCTTGGCAGCGGAATCCTAGAAGGCAGGCAACATCCTTTGTGCCTTGGTCCAACTGAAGAAATTCCTTTCCTGAAGAAGCAGGAGCGGTTGACCTTCGCCCGCTGCGGCATCGTCGATCCGTTATCGATCGCGGATTACATCGCGCACGACGGCTACCGTGGACTTCAGCGCGCGCTGACCATGGATCAGCCCGCCATCGTTGACGAAGTGGCCGGTTCCGGATTGCGCGGGCGCGGCGGCGCCGGTTTCCCCACGGGAATCAAATGGCGCACCGTCCTGAACACTGCCGCCGACCGGAAATACATCGTTTGCAACGCCGACGAAGGCGACAGTGGCACCTATGCCGATCGCATGATTATGGAAGGCGATCCCTTCGTCCTCATCGAAGGCATGACCATCGCCGGACTCGCGGTGGGCGCCACGATGGGCTACATCTATATCCGCTCCGAATATCCACACGCCTTCCGAACGATGGAGCGGGCCATTGCCATCGCGCAGAAGAACGGCTATCTGGGCGCGAACGTCGCGGGGAGCGGCAGGGCATTCGATCTGGAAGCGCGGCTCGGCGCAGGGGCATATATCTGCGGCGAAGAAACCTCGCTCCTCGAAAGTCTGGAAGGCCGGCGGGGACAGATTCGGCCCAAACCGCCCCTGCCCGCCATCGAAGGGCTTTTCGGTAAACCGACGGTAGTGAACAACGTGATCTCGCTGGCCACGGTACCGATCATTCTGGACAAAGGCGCGAAGTTTTATCAGAACTTCGGGATGGGCCGGTCTCGCGGCACGCTGACGATTCAACTCGCAGGGAACATCAAATACGGCGGGCTTGTCGAAAAGGCGTTTGGCATCACCCTGCGCGAGGCCATCTACGACTACGGCGGAGGCACCGCGACGGGGCGTCCGCTGCGCGCCGTGCAGGTCGGTGGACCTCTCGGCGCCTACTTTCCCGATTCGCTGCTCGATACCCCGCTCGACTACGAAGCCTTCACTGCAAAGAAAGGCCTTGTCGGACACGGCGGCATCGTTGTGTTCGATGACACGGTCGATCTGGCGAAACAGGCTCGCTTCGCCATGGAATTCTGCGCGATCGAAAGCTGCGGCAAGTGTACGCCTTGCCGCATCGGCTCGACGCGCGGCGTGGAAACCATCGATCACATCATTGCGAATCGGGACCGCACGAAGAATCTTCGCATTCTCGACGATCTCTGCGAGCTCATGCTCGACGGGTCGCTCTGCGCCCTGGGCGGCCTGACTCCTTATCCGGTGCTGAGCGCCTTACAGCACTTTCCGGATGACTTTTCAAAACCCGCGGCGCCGCCTCAGGCCGCCGCCACCCTGCAGGAGAACGCAACATGGCACTAATTCACGAAATCGATTTCGGCACTCCGGCCAGCATCGCCCACACTCTGGTCACACTGGAAATCGACGGCAAGCCGGTGACCGTTCCGGCGGGAACATCGCTCATGCGCGCGGCAGTCGAAGCCGGCGTGAGCGTGCCGAAGCTTTGCGCCACGGATAGTGTGGAAGCATTTGGCTCCTGCCGTCTCTGCCTGGTGGAAATCGAAGGACGGCGGGGCACCCCCGCCTCCTGCACGACTCTCGCCGAGCCGGGTATGAAAGTGCGGACCTCGTCCCCCAAACTGCACAAGCTGCGCAAAGGTGTGATGGAACTTTACATTTCAGACCATCCGCTGGATTGCCTGACCTGTGGCGCTAACGGCAATTGCGAGCTGCAGGATATGGCCGGCGTCGTCGGGCTGCGCGAAGTCCGCTACGGCTACGATGGCGAAAACCATTTCAAGCAGCCGGCGCCGAAGGACGAATCGAATCCCTACTTCTCGTTCGAGCCGTCGAAATGCATCGTGTGTTCGCGTTGTGTGCGCGCCTGCGAAGAGGTGCAGGGAACATTTGCTCTTACGATTCTTGGCCGCGGCTTCGAATCCAAAGTTTCCGCGGGTAATCAGCCGTTCCTCGATTCCGAATGTGTTTCGTGTGGCGCCTGCGTGCAGGCGTGCCCGACCGCCACGCTCATCGAAAAGTCGGTGCTCGAAAAAGGCCAGCCCGAGCACAGCGTCGTCACGACCTGCGCTTACTGCGGTGTCGGTTGTTCGTTTAAGGCCGAGATGCAGGGCGGGGAAGTCATTCGTATGATGCCGTTCAAGGACGGCAAGGCGAATCACGGACACTCCTGCGTGAAAGGCCGCTTCGCGTGGGGTTACACGACTCACAAAGACCGCATCTACAAGCCGATGATCCGCAAAAAGATCACCGACCCCTGGCAGGAAGTGAGCTGGGACGAAGCCATCAACTATGCGGCGAGCGAATTCAAACGCATTCAGGCGCAGTATGGCCGCGATTCGATCGGCGGCATTGTTTCTTCACGTTGCACCAACGAAGAAGGCTACCTGGTGCAGAAGATGATTCGCGCGGCGTTCGGTAACAACAACACAGACACTTGCGCGCGCGTCTGTCATTCGCCGACGGGTTACGGGCTCTCGAATACGTTCGGTACCTCCGCCGGCACGCAGGACTTCGACTCGGTGGAACAGGCCGACGTGATCATGGTGATCGGCGCGAATCCGACGGATGCCCATCCTGTGTTCGCCTCGCAGATGAAGCGCCGCCTGCGCGAGGGCGCGGGGCTGATCGTGATTGACCCGCGCCGGACGGATCTGGTGAAGTCCGTTCACATCGAAGCGGATTACCACCTGCCGCTGCGCCCCGGCACGAATGTCGGCATGATCAACGCGCTCGCACACACGATCGTCACGGAAGGGCTCGTGAACGAAGAGTTCGTGAAAGAGCGCTGCGATACGGCTGAGTTCGAGCGCTGGCGCAACTTTATCGTCGAAGAGCGCAATTCGCCGGAAGCGATGGAGCCATTCACAGGAGTTCTTGCCGTCGACATCCGCGCCGCGGCCCGCCTCTACGCGAAAGGCCCAAACTCCGCGATCTACTACGGGCTGGGTGTGACTGAACACAGCCAGGGCTCGACCATGGTGATTGGCATGGCGAACATCGCGATGTTGACGGGGAACCTCGGACGTCGCGGCGTAGGCGTGAATCCGCTGCGCGGCCAAAACAACGTGCAGGGCTCGTGCGACATGGGAGCGTTCCCGCATGAGTTCACCGGCTACCGCCACGTCTCGAACGACGCCGTTCGCGAGACGTTCGAAAAGGATTGGGGCGTGGCCCTGCAATCCGAACCGGGCCTCCGCATCCCCAACATGATCGATGCCGCTATGGACGGCACATTCAAGGGCCTCTATGTGCAGGGCGAAGACATCGCACAATCCGATCCCAACACGCAGCACATTACAGGCGGACTGGCTGCCATGGAGTGTGTCGTCGTACACGATCTTTTCCTGAACGAGACCGCGAGCTTTGCCCATGTCTTCCTGCCGGGCTCCACGTTCCTCGAAAAGGACGGCACGTTCACCAACGCCGAGCGGCGCATCAGTCGCGTCCGCAAAGCTGTGGCGCCGGCCAACGGCTTCGCCGATTGGGAAATCACCATGAAGCTGTCCACGGCGCTGGGCTATCCCATGACTTACAACCATCCATCGGAAATTATGGATGAGATTGCGCGTCTCACTCCCACGTTCACGGGCGTCAGCTACGCGAGGATCGAGGAGATGGGCAGCATCCAGTGGCCGTGTAACGACAGAGCGCCGGAAGGCACGCCGATCATGCACATCGGCGCGTTCGTGCGCGGCAAAGGCCGCTTCATGCTGACGGAATTTGTGCCGACGGAAGAGCGCGTCACGCGGCGCTTCCCATTGATCCTCACTACCGGCCGCATTCTGACGCAATACAACGTAGGGGCGCAGACTGCTCGTACCGGCAACAATGTCTGGCACCCGGAAGACCTGCTCGAAATCCATCCGCAGGACGCTGAGGACCGCGGCATTAAAGAGGGCGATCTTGTCTCGCTGGTTAGCCGCGCCGGCGAGACGTCACTCAAAGCATCCATCTCCGAGCGGATGCAGCCAGGCGTTGTGTACACGACGTTCCATCACATGTTCACGGGCGCGAACGTGGTCACGACCGAGTACTCGGACTGGGCCACCGGGTGTCCTGAGTACAAAGTAACCGCCGTGCAGGTGAGCCCGGCCCGCAAGCTTTCCGAATGGCAGCAGCAGTATCTCGATGCGCGGAAGCAGACCACTCAGGTCGCCACCGAAGCCGTAACGGTCAGCGGGTAGACTTCGAATGAAACGCTCGACAATGATCCACAACGCGAATCAGATCGCGTTGTTCTTTGGCACTTACCCGCATGAGGAAGCCGTTGCAGGCATTGCGAACCACATCAGCAAATACTGGGAACGGCGCATGCGCGACGAGATTAACCAATATGTCGCCGGCGGTGGCGGTGGTCTGCACCAGCTCGTGCTGGAAGCGCTGACGCGCTTAAGCATCCCCGCCTAGGCGGTCGCGTGCCCGTGTTTATTTCATCGCGTTGGCCCCGGCCTGCGCCGTGTGGCCGTCCTGGTCGCTCGTCCCGCCGGAAGCGCCCACTGCGCCAATGACTTTACCCCCCACGATGATCGGGATCCCGCCCTCAACCGGCACCGCCCCCGTCAGACCCAGCATGCGAAGACCTGCTCCCCCGGCGGCCACCGCGTCCTGAAACACCTTCGTCGGGCGGCGGAAAAGCGCGGCGGATTTGGCTTTTCCGATTGAGACCTCGACGCTGCCCAGCTGGGTATCCGGCATCCTCTCGAAATACACGAGGTAGCCGCCTGTGTCGACGATGGCCACTGCCATCGCCAGATTGTTCTTGCGAGCTTCCGCGATGGAGGCAGCCGCTATCTTCTTCGCCGCGTCGGCAGAGATCGACTGGCCGTATGGAACGTTGGCCGAAGGAGCCGGCGGCGTTTGGCCGAAAGCTGCAACAGTGAACGCCAGAGCGGCTAAGGTTGGTTTTAGTGGCATCGGTTTTTATTATCGGTCAGGCTGATGTCCGCGGCAGCGTGCCCAGTGGGAATTTGTGAACACCATGCCTTGCACGCAGCGGCCTTGAGACTTGCGGCTGCTTTCTGGCCGACAGCGGAATTGACAACCCCGAACCCGAGCTGCGGGGAGCGAAGCCGCCGGTTGATTGCGCTATTGCCACTGCCGGTAGGGCCGCGGTCGGATTAGTCGAGGAAAGTTGCTGAAGCGCGGAAATCGTAAGCGCCGGAGCGTTTTCGATACAGCGACGTGAAGTCGGCTTCGCAACCTGCATCTTCACGAAGCGCTCTGGATTGTCCC
>DATAZF010000299.1:0-41537 GCA_036272235.1 Bryobacteraceae bacterium
CTCAAGCCATATATCGAAGGAATCGAGAGTGCCGCCGGGAAAGGAGTGGCCTATCGCCCGGGTGCGTACGACAACGTCGACGCGGGCGGTAGACCCTGGAGTAAGTTTCGGCTTCGCTACGTCAATTGGAGCCGAGACCTCGCCTACTTCGCGGATGAAAGTATCTGCGGACTGCTCCACTTCTTCGCCGGCTCCAATACCGGAACTGAGTTGTGGGCCTGTCGCGGCACGCCGGATCATATTGGTCTGCTTGCCGTTGTCTTTGACGGGGGAGGCGGCGAAAATGTCCACGGAAATAAATCCGGAGGTCAGGAATTTCTGCTCTGCCGCGACCTGTTTCGCATCCAGATTGGCGTGCGAAACGGAGGTGTTTGCCGCCGCGAAGCGATGCGAATGTCCCTGCCCATTCTTCGATCCAAGCTCGGTCGAGGGTTCTGTCGGCATGTGGCAACCGGTGCAGGTCTTGCCTTCTTTCGGATAGTAGAAAGACCGGGCACCCTCGCCAAAGCCGCTCGCCTGCCAGTTGTCGTAATCGTCGAAGCCGCGGAACCATCGGTAGTTATTGACCGGAACATCCAGATGGACCTTATGACAGCCTGAGCAGAATTCAGAAGATTGCGCGGTCATAAACGGCTTCATAAACGTCTTGCGGTGGGGTTCCGGATTCAGATAAGTCATGAAGTCGACGGAAGTCTTGATGATCGGGTTTTTGCTCGTCATCATCTGGTGGAGGGCGGGGTATTCGATGGTGAATCCGCCATTGCCCATCGTGCTGTCGACGTGGGTAATCGCATGGCATGACGTGCAGGCGAGCCCGGCGTGCGCCTCGGCCGTATCGATTTGTTCCTTGATGGGCTTGTCGAAACGACCGTTGAAGAAGACCGCATGATCGTGGCAACCGGCGCACCACTTGCTGCCATGCGTGGTTCCCTGGGTGTCCTGCATGTTTTCGATCGCCTTGCGGTAGAACTGATTGTTGAACGACGCAAAGTGGTGCGAAGAACTCTTCCACTCCTCGTAGATCTGCTTGTGGCACTCCCCGCAGGTGGCGGAATCCATGAAAAAGTTGGAAGGAATGATGCCGCCGACGTTGGTTTTTGCAGAGGACGGGAAAAACGGCGATTTCGGACCTCCGCCCTCGCCTTCCATAGCAAGCGGAGCGCTCGTGGGGTTGGTGATTCTGTCGTGTTTATCAGGAAACGCCTTGCGATAACCGATCGCGACAGCAGGTAGAGCAAACAACAGAACCACTGCGATCGCAAAACCCTTCTTAAACTGGAGCCAGCCGTCTTCAGTCGAGTGTGAGCGCGCAGCCTCCGAGGCCTTCTTCCAGACGAACGGAATCAGAGCCAGAACACCGATTCCGGCCGCCACAATGTGGGATATCAGGATCCAGAGGTTCGCATAAATATTGCCCTTCCACGTGAGTACGAGGCCGAGAACGAAAGCCAGCAGCAGGAATCCGATGGCCACGGGAGCACCGGCAATGAGTTCCTTTCTCTTATGGATCGTGAAGATGACCACGAGAGACAGAACAGTGCCCAGGCCCAGATGGAGCAGGACGTTGGTCATGTAAAAAACGGTGGCAGACGAGAATGCCGCCACGTAGGCCGTGTTGACCAGGAGCACCAGGAAGAATATCGCGATCCACTTCTGCAGGCTGTACTTTTTCATTGCGGTTTCAGGCTCCATTCAGGCTTTCCGGGTCTGGCGCCGGATCCTGATACCGACAGCAGGGTCAGGCAACCAACCGTCCGAAAATAAGGGCTCTCGACGCGTAACATCAATTAGTGTCAATCGCTTCGGCGACGTTGCGTCAGCGCGGAGATATTACAGAGAGATACCAGTCTAGGTTGTGATCCCGGAGCCCCACAATAGTGCAAAAACACTACGCTGGGCCTGCGGGAGAGGCGTCGTTCCACAGGTGGAGCTAGGCTTCGGGAAAGTCATTCACGCCCTGGTGAAATTTTCTGTTTTTCTTTCTTATCAGATGGTTGCCCGTGAATATCTTCCTGACGGGAGCCGATCCCCTCCGATGCAGTGCTACGTTCTGTCCAGGAGCGAGGGAGACGATGGCCGAAAGACGTCCGCGAGCCAGGAAGGCGGTGACGAACATCGGCGAGATGGCCGATATAGGGAACCCCACACTGGAAGAAAAAATAGAAATTCTGATTGGGCGGTACATCGACGCGCTCGAAAAAAATGAACTCAAGCTAACTGTCGCCGACCTGGTTCGTTTGAGGAAACTGCAGAAAGAGTTGTCGCCAAAGCGGCCGGTCTACGCGGAGGTGATATGGATTGATGGATGGGAGCAAATCGACGCCGGCGCAACCGACGGAGTGGGCTGATAAACCGGATGCCCGACCCGGCTTCCGTATACTAAAACCTTGCGAACAGAGCAAGGCCGTCGCCGTGGTTTCAGGAATAATACGGGGGTCAGCCCCCCTCTATTTACAGGCTATTCGCGTGTTCTTGCTGTCATTATTTTCATCACTCTCCTGGTGGAGGCGGGTTTCATCGCCCTTATCCCGCTCAGTATCCGATTCTTTGCCGACAGGGTAGTAATTTCGCGGGATCCTCAGTCGCTGTATCTGGTGCCAGGCGTCCTGGCTTTTGGCGGCGGTCTGGCGATATTCGCAGGTGTAGTACGCGATTTTCTGGCTGCAAGGATTCAAAGTCGTTCCCTGAGCCGCCTGCGACAGAATATCTTCGAGCGGTTTCAGCGGCTTTCACTCTCGTTTCAGGCAAAAGCAGGTGCTTCGCAGAGTGGCTCCGGGGTGCACGATGCGCAATCCAGAGCGTCGGAACTGCTCGATCATTTCTCGAGCGATCTGGCATGGATAGAGAACGCGGCAGGGCTGGCGATTCCGTGGGGCGTGCTGCCGGCGCTTCAAGCGGTTCTATGCACCGGCCTGATGCTGTGGTTGAACTGGAAGGCCGGTCTCGCAGCGTGCCTGCTCTGGCCGTGGATCATCCTCGCGCCTCAAACCGGCGTGGCACGGGCCAGCCGCGCCGCCGAGGATTGCAAGGAAGATGAGAAGCGAGTGCTGGGGGCGATCAAAGAGAATCTGACGGCGCAGGCGATGATTCGCGCCTTCTCCCTGGAACAGATGGGGCTAACGGGTTTTCGGAGACGGAATGACGTCCTGTCGCGGAGCATGATGCGGGCAGGATTGCTCTCATCCTTCATGGAGCGTGTTACGGGCGCGGGAATTCTCTCGATCCAGGCGGCTGTGCTCGCGTTCAGCGCATGGCTGGCTTTCGACAAAGAGATGTCGATCGGAACGCTGGCCGCATTACAAATGCTGGCCGTGACGTTGAGCAATGCGCTGCTTTACATCATCGAATACCTGCCGGCCGCGTCCGCGGCAAGGGCAGCATGGCGACGGATCGAGGCAAGGCTCAATACCCCACAGGCGGTTGCGGACCGCTCCGAAGCCCGTTTTCTGCCGCCAATGCAGACGGAAATCATTTTTTCGCACGTCGATTTCAGTTATGACGGCGAGCATCCGGGCCTGAAGGACATTAAGGCCCGGATTCCGCGCGGGGCCTATGTCGCGTTTGTCGGGCCAAGCGGCGCCGGCAAGACCACATTGCTGAATCTGCTCATGCGCTTTTACGATCCCGGTGCGGGCTTCATTGCCATCGATGGCCATGATCTGAAATCGGTAACTCAGGCGTCGCTGCGCTCGCGAATGGGCGTCGTGCTGCAGGAGAATTCGATTTTCAACATCCCGCTGCGGGAGAACATCCGTGTGGGCAGGCCCGACGCTTCCGAGGAGGCGGTCGTCAACGCGGCGAAAGCGGTCGGCTTGCACGCCACGATCGCAGCTCTGCCCGAGGGTTACGGAACGTTGCCGGGCGACCTGGGCCTGCGTTTTTCCAACGCGCAACTGCAGCGCCTTGCGATCGCTCGGGCCATCCTGCGGGATCCGGAAATCCTGCTGCTCGATGAGGCGACATCGGCGCTCGACCCCGCGGACGAGCTTGAGGTGAACCATACGCTGCGGCGGCTGGCGCGAACGCGGACTGTGATCTCGGCGACGCACCGTCTTTCAACCGTGGCGGATGCGGACCATATCTTTGTGCTCGATAACGGGGAAATCGTGGAGCAGGGGAGTCATTATGAACTTTTGGCGGCGGAAGGCGCGTATGCAAAGCTCTGGCGGAAACAGGCCGGCTTCACCTTTTCCGAAGATGGCAGACATGTGGATGTGGATGCGCGCCGCCTGATGGGATTTCCGATCCTCGGAAGACTGGATGAAGAGAAACTGGTCGAACTGGCACCGTTTTTCGCTACCGAGACATTCGAGGCGGGCCGCGAAATCGTGCGACAGAACGATCCGGGCGACAAGTTCTACATCATCGCACGAGGCAAGGTGGAAGTATGGCGGAAAGAAGAGCAGTCGGGCCTGACCAAAAGCCTCGCGGTCCTGCAGGACGGCGACTTTTTCGGGGAGATCACGCTCATTACGGGATTTCCGAGAACAGCTACCGTCCGCGCGAAGACAGTGTGCACCTGTGTTTCTCTTGGGCGGGGGCAATTCAATCGCATGATGGAGCGTTTTCCTGAATTGCGAAGGCACCTGTCGGAGGTGGCTGTGCAGAGACTGCGGGAATCGAGCAAAGCCGTCGCGGCGAGCGCGTTAGCGGGGTTGTAAATGGAGATAAAGCAATCCGCGCGGCGTGTCAGGCGATGAATCGACCAGCGAATTCCTGGAGTGTGTCAACGATAACGTCGGGAGGGAATTCGCGGAACGTTTCCGGCTGGAAACCCCAACTGACGCCACAGGCTGCGACACCGGCATTGCGAGCAGTCTGAACGTCGACGTACGAATCACCGACCATCCACGTATCTTCTGCGCCAGCGTCCGCTTCGCTTCGAAGTGTATCGATTCCGATGCGGTGCGGCTTCTTGTGATCGAAGCTGTTGCCGCCATAAATCTGGAAGAAGAGATCGGCCACCCCAAGGCCCTGCATGATGCGACGGCTGGTCCGGACCGGCTTGTTTGTAAGCACGGCGAGCTTCGCACCCGCTGCGTGGAGGCTGCGGAGCGCATCGTGGACACCCGGATAAAGGGATGTGTAATCCAGAGCGTGATGGCGGTAGTAATCGATGAAGAATTCGAGGGCGCGCGCCACATCCTCATCCGTTGCGTCCGGGCCCATCGCGCGCTTGATCAGGACTGGCGCGCCGTTGCCGACAAATGAAAAAATCTGCCGGTGAGGAAGAGGCCCGTGCCCAGCCTGTGCGCGGGTGGCGTTTACAGCGTGAGCGAGGTCGAGCCGGGAATCGATGAGAGTTCCATCGAGATCGAAGATCAGGAGGGGCATTCCACTTATGACGCTTTGCGAGACCGCCGAACGCTCTTCTTTGCCACCGCTCGCGCGGCCGGCTTGCGGTGGGGATGCTTGCCGTCGATCTGATGCTCGAGCATTTTTCGCTGCAGGGTGTTGCGATGAATGCCGAGCACTTTCGCCGCTTCCGACTGATTGCCTTTCTTCAGATGAAGCGCACGCTCGATCATGCCACGCTCGAGTATCTCGACCGCCTGCTCAAGGAAGAACCCGGCGCCCATCAGATTTTCGACAAGCGCGTCAAAGCGTTCCTTCATGAGAGTCTGCAGGTCTTTAGTCATTTACGGACAGGAGCGTTCTTCTCCAGCATCGATTTCACCCGCGCATATTGTTTGCGGAAAGTGGACTTTAGTTCCATCGGCGCGACCGTAATGATGATGTGCGATGCATCCAATACGTAAGGCGCAATCCGCGAGTTTAGCATGGAGGCCGAGACGGTATTCGAATCCACCTGGGGTCCAAAAGCCATGAATGCCGTCAGCAAAGCCATGGCGATCAGCAGCCCCCGGAGCAGGCCGAATGCGGCACCGAGGAACCGGTCGAAAAATGAGAGACCGACGGTCCGTAGAAATCGGTGCACCACCAGGCCGAGCAGCCATCCGCATACAAGAACGGCGAAAACGACAAGCAGGAAGCCGATGAGATTCGCTACGCGCGTGGAACTCACGTAGGGGATCAGGAACGATCCGGCGAGTCCGTAAAACCACATCGCAAGCACAAGCGCCAGAAAAGCCGCGCCGAGTCCGATAATCTCGCGGGAGAAGCCCTTGCGCGCGCTCATCACGACGGAGAAAAGCAGGATCGCGATCAGTACGTAGTCGAGCCAGTTCACAGCGTGGCGCCCGTCAGGCGTTTCCAGGCATCGTGGTATTTTTCCGCAGTTTTATCAATCACGTCCTGCGGAAGCGGAGGCGCAGGGGGTTGTTTGTTCCAGTCGAGCGTTTCGAGATAATCGCGCACGAATTGTTTGTCGAAGGACTTCTGCGGTCCGCCGGGTGAATATTCGTCTCGGAGCCAGAAGCGGGAGGAATCGGGCGTCAGAACTTCGTCGGCAAGCAGGAGGGTTCCTGTATTGTTCCGGGCACCGCTCCAGCCAAACTCGAATTTGGTATCGGCAAGGATGATCCCGCGCGATTCGGCGTATGCCGCGGCTTCGGAGTAGACGCGCAATGTGAGATCGCGCAGCCGCCTGGCGGTCTGACTGCCGACAATTCGCTCCGCGGTCTCGAAGGAGATGTTCTCGTCGTGGCCCGATTCTGCTTTGGTGGCAGGTGTGAAGATGGGCTGCGGCAACCTGTCACTTTCGACCAGGCCGGGGGGTAAAGGGATGCCGCAGGTGGCGCCTGTCTTCCGGTAATCTTTCCAGCCGGAACCGGAAATGTAGCCGCGGGCGACGCACTCTATGGGTTCCATACGGCAGCGCCGTACCAGCATGGAGCGGCCTTCGAGCTGGTCCGTGTACGGGAGCAGTTTGGCGGGATAGGCATTGACGTCCGCGGTGATTACGTGGTTCGGAACGACGTCGCGCAGGTAGTCGAACCAGAAAAGCGACATCTGTGTGAGAACCCGTCCCTTGCCAGGGATTCCCTGCGGCAGGATACAGTCGAAGGCTGAGATCCGATCCGTTGCAACAATAAGCAGGTGCTCATCGACAATATAGACGTCGCGGACTTTTCCGCTCGCCACCCGCTCAATGCCGGGCAAGTTGGTGGTGGTGAGTACTGTAGGCACGTTTCAGGTCCGAAGTTTAGTATGGGCGGATTCAGGGTCGGTCACGAGATGGCTGTGGTAGCGGCTGTATCCGAAGTAAACCACGAAGCCGAGAACCAGCCACACGACAAGTCGAATCCACGTAATGATGTCGAGAAACGCCATCATCGCGAAGCAGACCAGAATCCCGAGGATGGGCACGATGGGCACGAGTGGAGTCTTGTAAGGCCGCGGGAGGTTGGGCTGCGTTCTGCGCATGACCATGATCCCCGCGCAGACGATTACAAAAGCCAGCAGCGTTCCGATGCTGGTCATATTGCCCAGGCTCGATATCGGCAGAAAGCCCGAGAACAGGCTGACGAACACCATAAGCAACATATTCGATCGCCACGGGGTGCGGAATTTGGGATGGATATCGGAGAAGAGCTGCGGCAGCAGCCCATCGCGCGACATGGAGTAAAAGACACGGCTCTGACCCAGCAGCATCACGAGAATCACCGAAGTGTAGCCCGCGAGAATACCTATGATCACGCCGGTCGACAGCCATGCATAACGGGTTTTGTTGATGGCGTCGTATATAGCCGTCGGCGTCATTTCCTTGTAGTTAACGATGCCGGACATGACATACGCGAAAAGTACATAGAGCACGGTGCAGATGGCGAGGGATCCGATGATACCGATCGGCATGTCGCGCTGCGGTGTCTTTGCTTCCTGCGCAGCGGTCGAGACGGCGTCGAATCCGATATACGCGAAGAAGATCATACCCGCCGCCCGCATCACGCCGCTCCAGCCAAAGTGGCCGAAGTCGCCCGTGTTGGCAGGCAGGAACGGCACGTAGTTGGCGCGATTGATGTAAGCCCAGCCGAGCCCGATGACGAGGATCACGATAGTTACCTTAAGGGCCACGATGAGTCCATTAACCCAGGCCGATTCGGAAATGCCGATCATAAGGATGACTGAAATCAAACAAATGATGAAGATTGCGGGGAGATTCACAAGCCCGCCTTCCAGTGGCGAGGCGGTCAGTTTCGCCGGAAATGCCAATCCAAAGTGTGCGAGCAGACGGATCAGGTAGTTTGACCAGCTGACGGAAACGGTGGCGGCGCCCACCGCGTATTCGAGAACGAGGTCCCAGCCGATGATCCAGGCAAGAAGTTCGCCCATTGTGGCATAGGCATAGGTGTACGCGCTGCCCGCGATCGGAATCATGGTTGCGAATTCGCTGTAGCACATGCCGGCGAACGCGCATCCAATTGCGGCGATGATGAAGGAGAAGATCACGGCGGGGCCGGCGTTATCATGCGTTGCGACCGGCGTGATGGCAAAGAGGCCGGCGCCAATGATCGCGCCGATGCCAAGCGCCACGAGATTGATCGGCCCGAGCGAGCGCTTCAATTGGTGCTCGCCCCCCTCGCTTTCGCGAAGGATGCGGGCGATTGGTTTGGTTGCGAACAAGCTCAATTTTGCTCTCCCTTTCCTGATTCGTTCCCGCCTGTGCTTTTCGTGCGCCAGAGAAA
Source organism: Bryobacteraceae bacterium (assembly GCA_036272235.1). Classification (GTDB taxonomy): domain Bacteria; phylum Acidobacteriota; class Terriglobia; order Bryobacterales; family Bryobacteraceae; genus BOG-234. The sequence continues at coordinate 8,586 of DATAZF010000299.1, forward strand.
ATATACAGGTACGCCCAGCACCACCAGAATCAGCCCTCGAAGGGAAAAGGCGGGTTTGTTCCACAGCAGAAAAACTTCGATCAGACCGGCGACCAGCATGTACAAAGCCGGGAGTACCGGATAGCCCACGGCGCGGTAGGGACGATCCAGATCCGGACGCGTGCGGCGAAGCCTGAAGAGTCCGCCGATGGTCAGGATATAGAACAGCAGAACTGCAAAGATAACATAGTCGAGCAGATCGTTGTACTGGCCGCTGAGCGTCAGCAGAACCGTCCACAGGCACTGGATTGCCAGCGCGAACAGCGGCGTGTGATGTATAGGGTCGAGCCTGCCGGCGCGGCGGAAAAACAGGTTATCCTGCGCCATCGTGTAGTAGACGCGGGCGCCGGACATGATCATGCCGTTGCAGCAGCCGAACGTCGAAACCATGATCGCGATGGCCATCAGCTTCGTTGCCATGGAGCCGAACATCACGGAGACCACGGCGGTGGCGACGCGGTCTTCGGGGGCTGTCTGGATCTGCGGCAAAGTAAGCACCGAGAGATAGATGAAATTGCAGGCGATATAAAGGGCTGAGACCACGCCGACGCCGAGTCCGAGCGACAGAGGCAGGTTGCGCTTCGGATCGCGGACTTCGCCCGCCGTGAAAGTTACGTTGTTCCAGGCATCGGACGAGAAGAGTGGGCCGACCATGGCGGAGCCGACGATCGCTATGGTTGCCCAACTCCAATCCGCCCCGCGCCAGAAATCGTGGAAATTGATGGCGATCGCATCGGGGTTGCGTCCGAGCAGAAAGCCAAGCCCGGCCAGGCCGAGAAGCGCGCCGACTTTGGCGAAGGTGAAGACGTTCTGCACCAGAGCTCCCGTGCGGATGCCTCGCGTGTTGACAAGAGTGAGCAGCACAATGATCGTGATCGCCACGAGTTGCTGGGTGGTGACGCCGACCTTACCGGAGCCGAGCAAATAGTTCGTAGCCGAGATCGACGGCCAGAATACACCGGCGTACTTCGCAAATGCCACGGCAACCGCGGCGATGGTGCCGGTCTGGATCACGAGGAACAATGTCCAGCCGTAGAGGAATCCCCACAGGCGTCCGAAGGCTTCCCGCAGGTAAACGTACTGGCCGCCTGCGTGTGGCATGGCGGCGGCGAGTTCTCCGTAGCTGAGAGCGGCGATAATCGTCAGGGCCGCGCCAAGGAGCCAGCAGAGGATCAGAAGGCCGGGAGACTTCACCTGGCGGGCGATATCCGCGCTGACGATGAAAATGCCCGAGCCGATCATCGAACCCATGACGAGGGTGGTCGCGGAGGTGAGGCCGAGACCTTTGACGAAGGTTTCAGCGGGCTTGGCCGGCGTCATTTTATTATTTGTGAGTATGGCAGGTCGGGTGCGCCGGGATTCGGAATTTTCAACTGTCGCCGGTATGTTTGCGGCGATTCTATTGTTCCCGCTCGCCGGGAGCGCTGCCGCCATCGCTGCTCCGTTCGCTCTTGATGGGTGGTGGGAGGGAACGTAAGGACGCCGCGTGCTTCGATAGAGCCTTCAGCGACAAAGCTCCATCCATTCCTCGATTCGAGCCCGGACAGACTGCGGCGTGCATTCGGCGGGGAACATCCCGGCGATCACCGCCACTGAATTCGCGCCAGCCCGCCAGCAGAGTTCCGCATTCTCCTGTGTAATCCCGCCGATTGCAACGAGCGGCCTTTGCGTCAGAACGCGAATCGCGCGTAATCCTTCCAGCCCGACAGTCGGATCGGGTCTTTCCTTTGATGCTGTGCCGAATACAGGTCCGAACGCAACGTAATCGACTGGTTCGTATTTGGCTGAGCGCATCTGCTCCGCGTTGTGCGTCGAGAAACCGACAGCGGCCTTTTCGCCAACAACCTTGCGGGCGTCCGCCGGGAAAAGATCGTCCTGCCCAAGATGAAGGCCGGCACGAAGCAGCATGGCATAATCGGCCCGATCGTTGATGATAAAAGCCGCGGACGCCGAGCGGCAAAGGACGGCGATTTTTTCGGCTTTCGCAAAGACGTCGCGGCTCCAGAAACCTTTGTGGCGAAATTGCAGGATGCGCGCGCCGCCATCGAGCAAAGCTTCCGCGGCATGAACCGGATCGAAGCTCAGCCGGTCCAGCGTGGTGGTGTCGACAATCGGATAAATGCGCGGAAGTTCGACCATTTGTGCTTCAACGCGGACCGTAGTGCGGTAATGGCCGGTCCAGTTCGTATGCGCCAAGATCCGGCGCACGGCCGGTGAAATCGTCGTTGATCGTTGGGAGTACCGCTCCCGCGTCAATTGCGGCGGAGCCGGGTTGCAGGCGGAAATCGAAATCGTCCGGTTTGTAGAGACGCTGTGGATCCGACTTGTCGGGAACCCGCACGTTGGCGAAGACATCGTAATCGACGAGGACGCTGTGCTGTTCCTGTTTTGTCGCGTCGGAGTATTCCTTCAGCGATTTGAAATGGCGCGTCAACGGCTGACCTTTGAAGTCCGCGATTGTCTCGAAGGCCGGGGAGTTCCATTCGAAGGCGTCGGCGACGCCGGGATTGGGGCGGAAACCGTTGTAATCCGACGACGAGTAATTGGTGGAGGTGCGCAGGTTAAATATGGGATCGGCCCAGCCGTCTCCGAGGATCAGATTATTCCTGTAATGCACATTCGCCGCGGGACCGGTGAAGCGTCCCTGGCCGAAGAAAGTGTTCTGGTAGACCAGCACTCCAGCGGGCGTATCGACGAACTTGAGCGGGCCGCCGGTTGTCGTATCGTAGGCGAGGTTCTTGTAGAAATAGACCGGCCCCCCGAAGATCGGCTGCGCGCTGAACGCGCCCCCCGCGGAATTGAAGCAGCGGTTCTGAAACACCCGGATATTGCGCGCGCCGCCATCCGCTTCGATGCAGTTGTCGGCCATGTTGGTGAAGTCATTGTTGTAAAAGTCGATTGCCGAAGGCAGGCGGTCTGCAATTTCGTCAGGCGTGCCGTCGGGATCTCCGTAGGTCGCGATATCCAGGCCGTCGTGCCAGTTGGCGAAGGAGTTGAAGGCGACCACGTGGCCCTGGCCGTAGACCTTCACACCGAACTCAGAAGTGATGAGCGCGGGGTAGCCGGGGAATTTACCCCAGATGGCCGGTGTAAACCAGCTCTGCAGCTTGTTGGGGTCGTGGCGGCCGACGAAGATGTTGTCGGCGATGTAGAAATTCTTCGAACCGGACCACTGGCCGTCCACGCCGCGCCCTATATTTTCGAGGTGGCAGTGCTTCAAGGTGAAGCCACTCGATCCGGCGATGTTCTTCTGGCCGAGCAGGAAGGCGACATTGGTGTTACGGATCGTGATGCCCTCAAAATAGTTGTAATTTCCGCCCATCAGGTTGAAGAGGTTCTGATTCCCGTCGCCGTCGAAGACAACTTCGCCATCGCCCGCCGCGCGGACGACGATCGGCTTGTCGACCGTTCCGCTTTGCGTCAGATAGTAGGTGCCGTCGAACGGCGTGCCGTAAGCGGCAAGCGTCGTATCAAAGCCGCTGTAAACGTAGCGGTTGTCTTTATAAACCCCGGCATGGACAAGGATCGTGTCGCCTGGTTTCACGCGGGGCTGGGAAGCGTTCGAGTGGTCTGACTGATCCGACCCCATGTAGTAAGCCGCCATCAGGCCCGTGAAACCGGGTTGCTGCTTTGTGCCTTTGTAGCCGAAGGGGTAGACATGGTAGGTTTGTCCACCCGCGGCAGGCTGTGGTTCCCTGCGCGTGCGAATCGTAACGGTTTTCTCGGCTTTTCCCTTGACGCCGTCAGGGTCCGCGAGCACGAACCGGCATTGGTATTCCGTATCCGGATCGAGGTTCAGGATGCTGCCTGCGAACTCATTCGGCGCAATGTAGTTGTAGAAATGGCCGCCGCCGTCACGCGGCGTCCCGCCGGGCACATACTCATGCTGCAGCCGCAACAGGGGCATCGCCTTGCGCCATTGTTGCTCGCCGGCTTTGCGCCAGGTAACATCCACATGAGCGTTGCGGTTGTCATCTCCTGTTATTTTCCACTCGAAGCCGAGCGAAACCAGCGTTGGGAGTTCCGTGACAAACTCGCCGGGAATCGTATTCCTCTGCGCGCCGGCAGGCTGGGCGGCAAGGAGAGCCAGGGACGACAGAAAATACATCGCGTAAAAGCGCGGAGCGGAAGGCGGCATCCTTACTCCTCCTCAGTCGATGATGCCACGCGCCCGTGAATACGGCGCCGGCATCATAACCCGTACACTGGAAATATGCGCAGGAAATCGTCCCCCTTTATGTGGGCACGCGAGTGGATATTTTTCGCAGTCCTGATGATGTTCCTGAGTCCGCCGGCTCCGGCGCAAACAGTTCCACAACTGCTCTCGACGATTTCCGGAGCCACGCAATATCGGGAAGTGGCGCTCTCGCCGGACGGCCATTACGCCGCGTGGACTGTCACTCTTCGCAACAAGGACAATACGCCGTCGCGAAATTCCGAAATCTATCTGCTTGATCTGTCAAAGCCTGGTGCGACGCCGCAGAAATTCACCGCGTGGAAAATGCTGCACGCGGAGCACAGCCTTGCCTGGTCGCCCGATAGCAAAGAGATCGCATATTTGTCCGATACCGACAAGGAAGGTCAGCTGGAGTTGTATACGCAGGCGGCAAGTCCGGCGGCAGCGGCGCGCAAGTTGACCAACCTTTCCGGTTTTCTGGCCGCGCCGCACTGGGCGCCAGACCGCTCCAGGCTGGCAATACTTTTTACGGAGAATGCACCGCGCGCGGCCGGTCCGCTCGAGCCTTCAACGAAGGACTCGGGCGTGGTTGAGGAACACATCTATGAGCAACGGATCACGCTGGTTGATGCGCGGTCCGGAGAAGCGAATCCGATCACCCCGGCCGACACATATGTGTACGAGTACGACTGGTCACCTGACAGCAGCCATCTCGCATACACCGCGGCCAAAGGAGTTGGCGACAACAACTGGTGGGTAGCGCAGTTGTATACGGTTTCGGCCGCGACCGGAGAGATGAAACAGGTTCACAAGCCGGATCTTCAGATTGCGGATCCGCGGTGGTCGCCCGATGGAAATCAGATCGCATTCATCAGCGGGATCATGAGCGACGAGGGATCGACCGGCGGCGATATTTTCGTAGTGCCCGCGGGCGGAGGAGTTCCACCTCATAATCTGACGGCCGACCGCAAGAGCTCGCCGAGCTGGATCCGCTGGCTGCCGTCGGGAAAGATCCTTTTTACAGAGACGATTCATGGCGGGACGGCAATCGCGTCTCTCGACCCATCGTCGCGTGTGGCCGAGACGCTGTGGACCGGCGACGAGTCGGTGCGGGCCGGCGGTGACGGGGTTGCTACCACTGCGGACGGCAAAACGATCGCGGCGATTCGCAGTTCGTGGACGCTGGCGCCGGAAGTCTGGGCGGGTCCGATTGGCGAATGGACGCAGGCCTCGCATGTGATGACCCACGCTAACGACGCGTTGAAACCGCGGTGGGGCCGAACCGAGAATCTGCGCTGGCGCAGCGACGACTTCGATGTCCAGGGCTGGCTTATGTACCCGGTCGACTATGATCCGGCGAAAAAATATCCGCTGGTGGTGTCGGTGCATGGCGGTCCGGCGGCGGCAAAAAAGCCGAGCTGGCCTGGGGCATTCGACATGAGCCTGCTTTCCAGCCAGGGATATTTTGTGCTGTTTCCGAATCCGCGCGGAAGTTACGGGGCGGGGGAGGCCTTCACGAAGAGCAATGTCAAGGATTTCGGCCAGGGAGACATGCGCGACATTCTGCTGGGTGTGGATCAGGCGATAAAGACACTGCCTATCGACCCCGGACGTCTGGGAATCGCGGGCTGGAGCTACGGCGGCTACATGACGATGTGGACCATTACGCAGACGCGCCGGTTCCGCGCGGCCGTGGCGGGCGCAGGCATCGCGAACTGGCAGAGCTACTACGGCGAGAACCTGATCGATCAGTGGATGATCCCGTATTTTGGGTCGTCTGTCTATGACAACCCGGCGGTGTATGCGCGAAGCTCGCCGATTAATTTCATCCGGAACGTGACAACGCCAACGCTCGTTGCGGTCGGGGACAGCGATGCGGAGTGTCCGGCGCCGCAGTCGTATGAGTTCTGGCATGCGCTGAAGACGAGGGGCGTGAAGACGCAGTTCGTGGTTTACCCGGGAGAGGGGCATTCGATCAGAAAACCTGAGCATGTCCAGGACTTGCTGGAGCGGACGATCGCCTGGTTTAACGACAACCTGGCGGCGAAGGCCGATGCCGCCGCCGCGCATTAGCGAGTCATTGAAATTGACAGACTGGCAACCCGCTTTAGTGAGTCATTGCATAGACGATGTAGTTCACGCCGATGCGGATTCCCAATGCGGAGAACTTTTCGTCGTATCCCGGATCGTCGGCCCACTCCCAGGAATCGCCGATGTCTGAGTCGAAAGTCATCGCGACCATCAGCCGTCCGCGATCGTCATAGATACCACGCCAGCGTGGCGGACAGCCGTCGCACTTTTCGGTGACGCCGGTCTGGACGTAACGCGCTCCGGGGACCTGGTAACGGTCCGTCAAGTCATACACCGTGTGGAAGATGCGATCGTCGTCCGGGATGTCGACCACCGCGCGGTCCGGGAACACACGGCGCATGCTCTCCATGAAATTCGCCCACTGACCTTCGCCCCAGAAGTCGTCACACATGAAAAATCCGCCGCGGAGGAGGTATTCACGCATCGCTTTCGCCTGTGCGTCAGTAAGCCGCCACTGGCCGACCTGGACCGCATAAAGCCAGGGCCAGTTGTCGACGTCATCTCCGTCGTCGAGATTGACCGGCTGCTCAACGGAGCGAACGTGAATGCGCGTCAGACGGCGTATGGCTTCGGAGAAGTGACGGTCGGCCCGGGGGTAGTCCTGAGTCCACATGGAGTTGCCTTCCCGCCAGTCTCCGCCGCGCCGGAAACCAAAGCCGCGGGAACCGCCGGCCTGCGGGTACATCAGGCGAGCGAACGCCCATTCGGTCTTCTCCTGATAGTCGGGTGGTTTTGGAAAGTTGTTGTACTCGAGACCGGGATATTCGCGGAACGGTTTCTGGAAAGCGTAGAGTGCGCCGAGGGCAAACAATCCGAGACCGAAGCGCCATATGGCGTTCTGTTTCTTCATTTAAACGCCGCAATTCCCATCCGAGGGTAGCACGGGATTTCATCGAAAACGCTGTGACTGAGAGTAGTTTTGAGGTCTACCACCGGCGGAAGTCGCTTCGCGAAATCCCGCGGGAGTTTATGATGACACCAGGGCAACTGCTCCGGGAGCACTCGATTCCACGTATGCCGGCTCAATTCGACGCGATCATTATCGGAACGGGGCAGGCAGGGCCGGGATTGGCGGCGCGACTCGCAAAAGCCGGAAGGAAAGTCGCGATTGTCGAACGCAAATTGTTCGGCGGCACTTGCGTCAATACGGGTTGTATCCCCACAAAGACGATGGTTGCGAGTGCTTATGCGGCACATTTGGCGCGGCGCGCGGGCGACTTTGGCGTCCTGACGGGCGGTGCGATCGGCGTTGACATGAAGCGCGTCAAGGCGCGCAAGGACGAAATTTCCGGCAAGTCGAGAACGGGTGTCGAGACCGGCTTGAAGAGTCTCGCAAACTGCACCGTTTATGAAGGCCACGCGCGATTCGAATCCCCGAGAGTCGTGACCATCGGCGATGTAGAGATTACGGCCCCGGAAATATTTATCAACGTCGGCGGACGGGCTTTGATTCCGCCGATGCCGGGGCTCGATCAGGTTGAGTTTCTTACGAACAGCACCATCCTTGATGTCGATTTCCTGCCGCGCCACCTGGTGATTGTTGGCGGTAGTTACGTCGGGCTTGAGTTTGCTCAAATGTTCCGGCGGTTCGGAAGTGAAGTTACGATCATCGAGAAAAACTCCCGCCTGATCGAACGCGAGGACGAGGATGTTTCGGCGTGTATTAAAGAAATTCTGCAGGGTGAGGGGATTCAGATCCGTCTGAATGCGAATTGCATCGCGGTTTCGAAGCAGGGAGATGCAGTCGTGGCGAGGGCCGATTGCAACGAAGGTTCACCGGAAATAGCAGGCTCACATTTACTGCTGGCTGTGGGCCGGCGTCCGAACACGCAGGATCTGGGTCTTGAGAACGCCGGCGTGATTTGCGATGACCGGGGATTTGTTGCGGTCGACGATCAGTTGCGTACGAGCGTTCCAGGCATCCGGGCTTTGGGCGACTGCAATGGCAGGGGTGGGTTTACGCATACCTCTTACAACGACTTCGAGATCGTGGCGGCGAACCTGCTCGATGGCGACCCGCGCCGGGTGAGCGACCGGATATTGGCATACGCGCTGTATATCGACCCGCCGCTCGGGCGCGCGGGAATGACGGAAGCAGAGGTCCGGAAGTCCGGAAGACGAGCGCTGATGGCGACGCGGCCAATGATACGGGTGGGCCGGGCGGTCGAAAAAGGCGAGACACAGGGATTTATGAAGATTCTGGTGGATGAGGAGACGAAGCGGATACTCGGGGCCGCGATCCTCGGCACGGGCGGCGACGAGGCAATACATTCGATTCTGGATGTGATGTATGCGAAAGCACCCTATTCCGTGATTCAGCGAGCGGTGCACATTCATCCGACAGTTTCGGAGTTGATTCCGACGATGTTGGGGGATTTGAAACCGCTCGAATAAACTGAACGGGGCGCGTCCGCTGCCAGTTTGTGCCAGGCCGATTGACAATCGACCGCAGACGATGCTTGAGCGGACATCCGCTTACTCGTAGCGCAGCGCTTCGATGGGATCGAGGCGCGAGGCCTTTAGAGCAGGCAGCAGGCCGGCGATCAGTCCAATGGCTTCGAGGACGGTCGTTGAAGCAATCACGGCGAACTGCGAGATGTGCAGGTGGATGTCGCCGGTGCCGCTGTCATCCTTGAAGATGGGTCCAAGCAGCGGAAGAGTTTGAATCCCGGATGTCATTCCCCAGCCGATCAACACGCCGACCAAACCGCCGAATGTGACGATCGCCATGGCTTCCGCCAGAAATTGAAACCGTATGGCGCCGCGTGTTGCGCCAAGGGATTTCAGGACGCCGATCTCGCGCGTACGCTGGGTGACCGATACGAGCATGATGTTGGCGAGCCCGATGCCCCCGATAGCCAGAGTCAACGACCCAATCAGACCCAGCAGCACCTGCAGCGCCGTCGACATCGTATCGATAACTTTCATGAATTCATTGAATACGAACAGCTGCAGCGCACGCTCATCTCCCGGCGAGAAATTGTGGGCGCGCGCGAGTACGGCGCGGACGTCTTTGATCGCCTGCTGTCGAAACATCGGGTTGGCCGGCATCCAGACAAGATTGGTTGGATATTTGATGTCGTGCAACTGCGCGGCCGTTGACAGCGGGATAAAGACGCATTCATTGTCAGGCGTATTGTAGTTCGAGATTTGCGTCTTCGTTTTCAGAAGGCCGATGATCTGGAAGGGCAGTCCGTTGATCATGATGGTTTCACCATCCGGTGGATGTCACCGAATAGTTTCTGCGAGGCTTTTGAGCCAATGATGGCGACACGTTCCCTGTTCTGGTAATCCTCGTTCGATAGCCAGCGGCCCGTAGCCATCGACATGTTGCGAATCACCCCGTAAGGCACTTCGACGGCGCGAACCGCAATATTCTGCTGACGGTAGCCGCGGACCAGCGTGGCGTCGCGAATTTGCAGCTCTGACGAAACGGCGGCGACGAGCGGAACGTTGTCCCGGATCAATTGCGAATCGGTGAGTTCGAGCTGAATTTTGCGGCCCGATCGCTCGCCTCCTGCGTGGGCGGAGGTCTGGCCGCCGAACATCAGGACAAGATCCTGGCCAACTGCCTGGAATGAAGTGCGCAGAGCCAGTCCGAATCCTTCGCCGTAGGAATAAAGAATCACGAAGCAGGCGACGCCCCACGCGAGACTGGCCACAGTGAGCAGGCTTCGCTGACGATTGAAATTCAACGCGCTGGCGGCTTCCGAGAGAATTCCTCTAACGTTCATAGCGGAGGGCCTCGACCGGGGTCAGCGATGCGGCGCGCCATGCGGGAAAAAGCGCCGAAGCGATGGCGATGACGGCCAGCGTGCCAAAGGCAATCGCGCTCGTCGCGCCACTGACGGGCAGGCCGGGAAACATATCCGGCATTTTCACGAGCTTGAGCACGCTGGAGAGGCCGAACGCGATCGACCAGCCGATCAGCCCGCTGGAGAATGCGAGGACGCAGCCTTCGGCCAGAAAATCGATCATGATGCGCAGACGCGTCGCGCCGAGGGCCTTGCGAAGTCCGATTTCACGGGTGCGCTCGGAAACGGTGACGAGCATGATGTTCATGACGCCGATGCCGCCGAGGGAAAGCGTGACCAGCGCGATGAAGCCGAGGAAGAGGGTCATCGAATCGAAGATGCCGGCGACACGACGCTGGTCCTCCACCGTATCCCAGATACCGAGGGCGCTTTTGTCCGCGGGGTTGAAGGCATGGGCGCGGCCAATGACCTTTCTGACTTGCATCCGGGCCTCCTCGTACTGATCGAGCGAGCGAGGCTGATAGAGAATTTCATCCAGATAACCGGGGACGTAATATTTCACCGGCGGAACATCGCGCGTCATTGTCGTGTAGGGGAGCCAGACCTTTTTTTCGTCGAGCCCTGAGTAGCTGCTGTTTTGCTCCTTGTCGGCCATGACGCCGACAATCCTGTAGGGGAGCGAGTTAATCGCGACTTCGCGACCGACAACGTCAAGGCGGGTCCCGAAAAGCTGCTTTTTCACGTCGACTCCGATCACGCAGACGCGTTGGCCGTTTTTCTCATCCTGCTCGCTGAAGAATCTTCCATCACCGATTGGAATGGTGCGAAGCTCCGGGAAAAAGGCTTCCACGCCGGTTGCTTCGAATGATCCGCTGTTGTACTGGCTGGTGACGCGGACGTTACCTTCCAACTCGGCGGCGACTCGACTGACCAGGTAGCTTTCCTGGCGGATATTTTCCACATCAGAATAGTTGAGGCGAATGCGGCGGCCGGCGCGCTCACCGCCCGCCTGCATTTCGGTGCGGCCTCCGAACAGGATAACGATGTTCTCGCCCAGTTCCTTCATGTTGTTGCGCTGGCCTGCCTTGAACCCGTCACCCATGGCAACGATCAGCACGATGGAAGTAATTCCCCAGGCGATACCAGCCATCGTGAGGAAAGTTCTCAGCTTGTTACGGAGCAGACTCTCAAGGACCTGCCCCACGAGCTCGGACAAGTACGTCATGCGATTACTGCAGAATCACCTGCTGGCCTTCGCTGAGGCCTTTGGTGACCTCGGTCTTTGAGCCGTTGCTCACGCCCGTTGTGATGGCGACCTTGCGCAGACCCTTCTCATTTGTCGGGTCTGGAATCTGCGCTGCCGTCGATTTGTCTTTGTTATAAAGAACGGCCCCTTCCGGGATCGCGAGAACGCCTTTGTGTTCATCCAGAATGATTTCCGCATTGGCGGTCATCTGGGCTTTCAGGATGTGCTTCTCGTTCGAAATGGAAACGCGTACTTCGAACGTGGTGACGTTGTCTTTCTCGGCGCCCATGGGCGATATCTTCGTCACGCGCCCCCCGAACTTCTGGTCCTTGAACGATTCGACGGCGATGCGTGCCGGTTGGCCGAGATAGACGCGGCCGATGTCGCTCTCATCCACCTTGCCCTTGACATAGACTTCATTGAGATCGCCGACCGTCATGATCAGGGTTGCACTGGAGCCGAGCAGCAGGATGGAACTGACAGCGTCTCCGACCTCGCTGTCGCGCGAAAGCACGATGCCGTCGATCGGGGAGACGATCGTTGCGTTGCGCAGATTTTCTTCCGCGATTGAAACGGTAGCCTGCTGCTGCTCGAGGGCAGCCTGTGCTTTGGCGATCGCGGCCGCTGCGCTACCGAGATTTGCTTTGGCGGATTCCTGCTTCTGGACGGCGAGCTCGTAGTTTTTTTCCGCGTCATCGCGCGTGTTCTGTGCAATCAATCCACCTGTAAACATGGTGCGGGCGCGATCCATATCGCGTTTGAGGAAGGGGACGTCGGGGCCGGTTGCGTCAACTTTGTACCGTTCGTAATCGGCCTGAGCACTCTTGAGGGCGGCTTGCGCGACATGGAGTGCCGCTTCCTGCTGACGAAGGGCCGGCGCCAGGTCGTTCTGATCCAATTCGCAGATCACCTCGCCCTTGCGAACGAAATCACCAACGTTGACCGGGAGCCTGAGGATGATTCCACTGGCTTTGGCCTTGATCTCGACCTGGGTGACCGGCTGAACTTTTCCGGTAGCGACTACCGAACGAGCGAGATCGATACGCTCGACCTTTGCCAATTTCTCGGGATCGATTTTGGCGGGCTTGCTGCCGATCGCTTTCAGGGAGAAAAATGCCGCGCTCGCGAGAATTAGGAGCGTCAGTGTTACCCACAGGATGCGTTTTCGTTTTTTCGCCGCCATGCTTTTGGACTCAGAGAGTTATACGCAGCGGCTGCCAAAAAGTTCGCAGTTGGCCATTCCTGCGAGCATAATTACACAGACCGGACGGCATGTTCCTTCATGCCACACTGGATTGAATGAGTCAATTTCTTGTAACCGGGGGCGCCGGATTTATCGGCTCGGCGCTTGTGCGCGGTCTTCTGGCGCACGGGGCGAAGAGGGTCGCGGTCGTCGACAATCTGCTGACCGGATACGAGCGAAACCTTGAGGAGATCCGGGGACCGGTCGATTTCCACCGTGTCGATATTCGCGACTACGATGCCTTGAGGCAGGCGATGGAAGGGACCGACGTCGTTTTTCATGAGGCGGCGATACCCTCGGTTCCGCGTTCGATTCATGAGCCGACGCCATCCCACGATGTGAACATTGGCGGTACGTTTAACGTTTTGCGCGCGGCGGTGGAGGCAGGAGTGAGGCGGGTTGTTTATGCGGCGTCATCTTCAGCCTACGGCGATACCGTCGAGTTGCCAAAGGTGGAGACGATGGCACCTTCACCGAAGTCACCTTATGCGGCGCAGAAACTGTTGGGCGAGCACTATATGTCAGTTTGGGCATCCTGTTTCCCGCTCGAGACTGTGAGCTTGCGGTATTTCAACGTTTACGGCCCGCGTCAGGATCCGGCCAGCCCTTACTCCGGAGTCTTGTCGCTGTTTATGATGGCGATTCTGGACCGACGAGTTCCAACGATCAACGGGGACGGAGAACAGTCACGCGATTTCACTTATGTGGACGATGTGGTGGCTTTGAACATAAAAGCTGCCGAGGCGCCGAAAGATGTCTCCGGCAGAATGTATAACGCTGGAAACGGTGGACGAATCACGCTGAACGAGGCGTGGGCGCTTCTCCAGCATATTGAGGGGGTTAAAATCGCGCCACGGTATGGACCAGCAAGAGCGGGGGACGTGCGGGATTCTCAGGCGGATACGAGGAGAGCTTCCGGCGATCTCGGACACAAGCCCATGTTTACCTTTGAACAGGGAATGAGGGCGACGCTTGACTGGTACCGTCGGGTAAAGCCCGACAAGGCACCTATGCCGCTTCCGGAAAGCTGAAGCCCGACTTCACAAGCGCCTTTTCAAGCAACTGAATCGCCTCGGGTTGCTGAATGTTACGCGCCAGCGATACTTCGGAGATCAGCATCGTGCGAGTGCGGTCGAGCATTTTCTTCTCGCGAAAAGAGAGCGGCTTTTCGGCTTGCAGCCGAACGAGTTGCTTGAAGACTTCGGCGATCTGGAGGAGGCTTCCGGTCAGCATTTTCTCGCTGTTGATCTTGAAGCGAATCTTCCAGTCGCAGAGATTTTCCACGGCGGGGCCCGAGAGATAAGCGAGAACTTTGGTGACATCCGCGGTTTTCGATAACTTCCGCAGGCCGATCGTCTCGGCGTTGGAAAACGGAACCATCACGGTCATACTCGAACAAAAGAGCCGGAGCAGATAAAATTTCTCGGGTCGTTGTTCGAAATAACGAGTGCTGATGTTTTCGATCGTCCCAACGCCCTGGTTGGGATATACAACTTTTTCACCGACTGCGAAGGTCATCATACGTAGAGCCCCCCACCAGACCAACGGTGTGAAATTAACAAGAATTTAACTGCGACGAGCAACTAATGATAGGCTTGCGACATAGTTTTGTCAAGTCGGTGTGTAAGTGATTACATCTATATGACTTACTTATGAGAGCCGACGCGCGGAGGACACTGTCGAGCACTCGAAAAATGCCGGAAGTCAGGGCGCGGATTGGCCGTTAACCACCTTCCGCAGGTGGCTAATTAACCGGCAGCCTGCCGGTAGACCTTGGCGAGGGTGCGTTCCTCCAGCAGAAGGCGACGTAAAGTGCGCAGGTCGTTGAGAATTCTACGGCTCGACGTTACATGGCCTTGAAGTTTGTTCATATTGTAGTGAACAAGCTGAAGAGCTTCTTTGCGGCGATCGGCGCCGTCAGCGCCTGCAAGCGCGATGTCGGCTTCAACTTCCGCGAGCGCGACAGCAATCGCTTCCGCAAGCAGCGAGACATATTCGTGGGAGCTTTCGATATTGTCGAAAGGAGTCTCAGAGCTGTGGCTCATCGTCCGATCTCCTCTTTGTTTCGCGCGTTGTCCGGGTTGATTCCCGGGAACGCGTGCGGATTTGGAAACTTTCCCATTCTCTCATGAAAGTGACATGGTTGTTCCCGGCGTTTCAGCGGACTTTGGTATGGAGAGGTGTGCGTGTTACATTGAGAAAGTCCGCAAAGCGGGGACGTAGTTCAGTTGGTTAGAACGCCGGCCTGTCACGTCGGAGGTCGCGGGTTCGAGCCCCGTCGTCCCCGCCATTCCTTTCAATCAGTTACCGTCGTCTGGAGAAGGTTTCCCGGCCGGTTTTGGGCCTGTGTGAAGTAGGCGTGAACTAGACGGCTCCTTTTTGCCTTCGGCGTTCTTCCCCGCCTCTTCGAGAACTCTCGCGATCAGATCGACTGTTCCCCGTTTGAGATCTTCGCGAAGATGCTGGTAGCGACGCAGTTCCCGGCTCTTGTGCCCCGTCAGCAGACTGATAATGTTGTCCGCGACGCCAGCCGACGTAAGGGTCGATGCGGTGAAATGGCGCAGGTCGTGAATCCGCAGTGCTTCGATTCCCGCAGCCTTCGCGACTCGCCGGAACCTTTTCCCAAAATCCCATGCATGCGGCTTCTTGAAATCCCCCTGAAAACGGGGGTTTGGCTTCGCCGGAAAAACATATTCGTGGTGCCCGTAGCTCGGCAGTGCACGAAGCGCCCCGACAGCGATGTCGGGGAGCTGTATCCGCTTCGGCTCGTTGTTCTTCGTCAAACGGACATAAATACACGGATTTCGCGAATCGAGATCGACCTCGCCCCACTTCCGGGCGAGAATCTCGCCCTTTCGCATTCCGGTGGTGGAGGCAAGGATCAGGAAGGCCTTCAACTCCAGATCCCGCTTTTCCTCGCATACCCGGATCATGTCAACAATCTCCCCCGGCTCCGGAAAGCGATCTCGTCCGGGCGGCTCCCTTTCCTGAGCGACGACGCTCACCGGATTCTTGTCGTATTTCTCGTAGCGAATCGCATAGTTGAAGACGCTGCACAAAATCGTCCGGCACTGGTTGACACTCGATGCAGAGAGGCCTTCCTTTCGCAGATCGCCCAGAAAACCCCGCACCGCATCTGGATTGATTTCGCGCGCTGTCTTCTTTCCAAACCGCGCGATTACCCGCGGCGTCCTGTACTGGAATTTACTGCGGGTTTTGCTCCCATGGTGACTCCACCAGTCGTTAAAGAGATCTATGAATTTGACGCTTTCGAAACTGAGAGCCACGAACCGCTTCTTCATGGCGACGTCGGTGCGGGCCTGCGCGAGCATGAGCTCGGCTGCCCGTATGTCGGTCTGGCGTGTATTTTCGCGTATGATCTTACCGTGTTCGTTCTTGTAGCAGATGTAGAGCGTACCGTTCTCGCGGGCGTGTATTCCCTTGGGCAGCTTTCTACGCATCTTGGGCATTGCTGACTACCCCACGAGTCATCCGTACGGGTCTGACGGTCCGCTTCCGCATCCAGTCGACGATCTCTGCTCGAAGGAAACGGGCCTCCGACCAGACGCCACGCTTTGGCAGCGGGACGTACGGTATTGATCCCTCGGACATCCATCGTTCAACGGTCCGTTCGCTCACCTGCAGGAGTTCAGCGACATCCCGCTTCGTTAGAATGTCGCCAGCGCTCATCGGTGTGCTCCTCGTTGTTGGAATTGAGAGCCAGCCTGGGTATTGAAACGTTTCGAATCGGCATTCTCCGATCTCTTCCAGGTTCGGTGGGCGCCGAGGATTGGTGCGCGTTGGGCACGGCGTTTCGAGTACATGCCTCTTTGTAGGGCAGCTCTGGATTTCTGTCAAACAAAGTGGAGGCTGTGTCCTTCCACGCGTGCTTTCGTCCGTTAATGTCGTGGTTTGATTCACCGGCGCGCGATGCGTCCGCGAGATGCAATCCGACAGGCCTTAAGGCGGTATCGATTCGATGAGTTCCCCGATCGATTATTTGATAGGTGGGCAAAAACATTTTGGGGCACCCGGCGGTGCCGAAGCATTGACTGCAGCGCAGATCAGTACTCAACGATGCGACTCCAGTTCGCTGTTCGACAACGCCCTAAATCAGGAATTCCGCCTAACATCAGAATCGTAGGGAGCACCCCGAGTTGTTTTCCTCGATCGAGGATCTGTCGGCGAGGCTGGAGGCGGCGCTTTACGTCGCAGATCCGGTCGTGCTGAACGTGATCTATCTGGCGATGCGTATACAAAAACCGATTCTGGCTGAGGGCCCACCGGGCTCCGGCAAGACGGAACTGGCAAAAGTTATCGCGCTGGCTGCGGACACGTCAATCGAACGGCTCCAATGTTACGAAGGTGTCGACGAGGGCAAGGCGATCGGCAAATTCGACGAACCTCTGCAGCGGCTTTATCTGGAAACGCGGGGGGATTCCGGCGCGAATTGGAAGGATCTGCGTCACGATCTGCACACGCTTGAATTTTTTCAGCAGGGGCCGTTGCTGCGGGGGTTGCTCCACGAGAAACCGTGTGTCCTTTTGATCGACGAGATCGACAAGGTCAACGAGGCATTCGAGGCTGAGTTGCTTGAGATCCTCAGCGACTGGCAGATTTCGATCCCGAAGCTGGGCACGGTTACGGCGCGAAGCAAGCCGTTTGTCGTTCTGACATCAAACGAAATGCGGAGGATCGGCGATCCCTTGCGCCGGCGCTGTCTCTACCTGCGCTTCGAATATCCCACTGTCGAGCGTGAGGTGCGAATTCTGGAGCAGCGAACTGGCGACTCGGATCCGGAACTGCACACGCATATCGCCGGTTTTGCGCACGCACTTCGCGGGTACACGCTGGAGAAGCCGCCCTCGATCGCG
Organism: Bryobacteraceae bacterium; assembly: GCA_036272235.1. GTDB lineage: Bacteria > Acidobacteriota > Terriglobia > Bryobacterales > Bryobacteraceae > BOG-234. Next base: position 26,011 of record DATAZF010000299.1, read on the forward strand.
GAAATGCTGGATCTGGCACATGCGCTGAGAATCCTGGGAGTCACCGAGATCACGTCCGATCTCAAGGACGTCTTGATGCCCCTGATCGCCAAGACGGAGAACGATCGGAAGCGGCTGTTGCTGCGGGACGGCTTCGCGAGCCTCGTATACGACACCAAACGGTATGCCGAAGGGCTGGGCAGAAGAGAAGTGGAACAAGATCTGAAATGCCGCGAGCGAAGGCGTTATTGAGCATTCTCACGGTGATGAACGTTCCGGGTTTCGCTGGTTCACCACCAGGCGCGCGCGAATACGAAGAACGGTGCGCCGACTACTATGCGCGGCAGTACGGTGTCGAGCCGGCCCTCGTGCGCGCTGTCATTGATGTGGAGTCGGCGTGGGACGCCGGCGCGGTTTCGTCCAAGGGAGCTATGGGACTCATGCAGTTAATGCCTGGCACGGCTGTACGGTTTGGGGTGGCGCATCCCTTCTACATTCATGAAAACGTGCGGGGAGGTGTGGCATACCTCGCCGAGTTGCAGAGGCGATTTCGCGGCGATCCCCGGTTAGTCGCTGCAGCCTATATGGCGGGCGAACGCGCCATTCTCGCACGCGGGCTCGATTACTCCTCTGCCGAAGTCTATGAGTACGTCGAGCGGGTTAGCCGAGAATACCTTGCAGAGTTGCGAAGGGAAAAGAGGAAAATAGAATGCACCACGCGAGGAACTGTATTTGCGTTCTCTGTCTGTTAGGTAGTGCGGGGGGGCAAACGCCGCACCATCCCGAACGAAAACCGGCCGCGCCCGTGAGTGTAACGACACCGGTGCCAGTGGAACCAGTAATAATCAGTCGAGCGACGCTTGACGACAGGGTTGTCACGCTGCACCTTGCACCGCGGATTGCAACGTCGATTCGTCTGCCGGAGCCGGTAAACTCCGTCGTTCTGGGCGACCCCGACCATTTCAATGCGGAACACTCCGAGCACGAGCCTAATCTGGTGACGGTAAAGCCGGTTACCGAGAGTGCCTTCCGGACGAATCTTCTGATCACCACAGCGTCGGGACGTCAGGTGAATCTGCTCCTGATCACCGGGGACGATCCGATGAAGGGAACCGTGGATGTTCTGCTGAAATTCGACAAGCCGTCCACAGGAAGCTTTCTTGTTGATGAGACACCAACCCTCAGCTCAATTGTGGCTGAGACACGGAAGATCGATGCCGCGAATCCGGAGAACTCAGATGGCATGGCGCCCAGCACCGGAATCACCCGCGAAGGCAATGTGGCGCGCACGGCGGGCACCGCAGATGCGCCTTCGAGCGGGCTCGACGAGTTGCTGGCGCGCCAGCAAAAAGCTCCGCTGCCGACGCTTTACGGGCAGCGTCAGACAGAGATTAGCGCTGGACCGCGAGTGCAGACAGGCGTCAGCGAGGTGCTGGACAAAGGAACCCAGGTGGCAGTTCTGTTTTCGGTTCTCAACCCGTCTGCCCACGCAATCGAGATCCTTCCACCCCAAGTCCAGCTCGGCGGAAAAGTGAAAAAGAAGTGGACAACGGCACAGCAGTTGCACGTGCTCGACTTCCGCTTAAGTACGAGGCGGTTGGGAGCCGGGCAGCGCGCGGATGGCGTGGTCTTGTTCGAACGGCCCGCGTTCAAACAATCCACCGAGACGCTCTTCCTGCAGGTCGCCGATTCGGGCGCGGTGGACAAACCCGCTCTTGCGCCCGTTGGCTTCGAAATCAGCAGAACCCAGGGAGGCTCAGCATATGGAAATCGATAACAATTCACGTAAGGTAACGCCGCCTGCCGAGCAACCGGCCGGTGAGAAAGAGCGGGAAGCGGAGCCCCGGGCCGAGCAAGAAGCAGAAGCGTCGGAACCGCCGCGAACTGGATGGTCAGATCAACTGCGCCAGTTCATGCAGCGTTCTCCGGCGGGCGAAAAGCGCGGCAACATCAAACGCGCTCAACTGAAAGAGGACCGGACGAAGACGTTTTTCGCTCTCTCGGGGGCGACAGTCGTCCTTGGTCTCGCTTTTTTTGCGCTCTTCTCCTCGCCCGCGCCGAGCCGGAGAGAAACGGCTGCGAAAGCCGCCCGCCCGAACCTTGGGCGCGGAGCCTCGTCCGATACAGCGGATACTACTCATTCCGTAACCCCAATTCTCAATGCAGACACACGGAGTTCGTCAGAGGGCTCAGAACGACTCAATGAGCAGGACATCCAGAACACGGCAAAGCAGCGTCCATTTGCGCAGCCGGGCCCGGCGACAGAAGCGAAGCAGGTTCAAAAAGAGCAGACAGACTACGCATTGAACAAGATCGATTTCCCGGCCAGTCCGGAAACGAGCAACGCGCTGTCAGATTCGCCGCCGGCCGCGAAGGCTGAGAATCAGGCGAAAGCGTCACTGGTCTTTGTACGCACTGCGTCCGTTGACACGCAGAAGCCGGTCGCGAATGTATCGGCCACTCCGCCCATAATGCTCGCGCCGTCGCGTACCATGCTTCCCGCGGGCTCCCGACTTGTGGCTCGCCTCGAAACTCCAGTCAGCAGCGCCGTCAAATCCCCTGTGGTCGCGGCCATCGAATACAACTACGAGCGCGACGGTGAAGTCGTAATTCCGGCGGGCTCGAAGGCCTTCGGCGAACTGCAGCAAAGCAATGAACATGGCTATGTTGGCATTCGCTTCCACACCATTCAAACGCCGGACGAAACGGAACAGCCGATTGAGGGGATTGCGATGGGACTGGAATTCCAGCCGCTCAAAGGCAATGTGACAGGCCGGAACCGGGCGAAGCGTTTTCTCGTGCAGAGCGTCACGGGATTGGGCGAGATTGCCGCGGCGACCGTCGGTTTGCAGCGCGGCACCGGTTTGACCGACACGTTTTCGAATAACGCGATTCTGCGCGAGCGCCTCGCGAACAATGTGGCGATCGGCGGCGAGCAGCAATTGAATGATCTCGCGGCGCATCAAAACATCGTAGTCACAGTGCCGGGCAATACGCGGTTCTATATCGTCATAGGAAAAGCAGGTTCAGATCGTGCGACGGCTAGCACCACCGCTCCCGGAACAGGCGCCATCGTCCCGGTCACCGGCGATTCGATCCCCAGCATCCAGGAACTCCGCGAACTGATCGAACTCAGGCAGGAACTGACGAGAATGTATCAACAGCAACAAAAATCACAAATCGAACAGACTGCCGCTCCCCAGTAAGGCCCGATTTACGTGCTTAAGTGGCTTCCGGGGGGTACATTGGTCGGATAGGAGATCCGATTGGCCTCTCTGGCGCGCCGGAACATCCCTGCTTCCGCCCAGTGGATTCTTTGGGGTGTCATCGCCTCCGTTCTCGTGTTGAGTTTTTTCCTCTATCGTCCTCAGTCCAACGCTCCCGCGGGTGTGGCCGATTGGATCTTCCGCAGTTGGCCGGCGCTATTTGCCTGCTCCGCTGGGATGCGATTGCTTCTCGCCGGCCCATTGATGAAGAGTCCGCCACTGTTCCGGAAAGTCGGACGATTGGTGATGATCTTTTTCGGTTATTCGGGGTTTCTTTATCTCCTCCGCTGGAACCCGTTCTGGCGGTGGATGTTGTCATTAGGCTTCGACAATCGGAACAAAACCGAGGGTTTTCTGATTCTCGTATCCACACTCGGATGGCTTGTCGCAAGCGTGCGCGTGATTTGGCCGGGAATGAGGGTGCCCGTGATTGGCTCAAAACCCGGAGGGCGTCTCAGCACTGCGCCCGAGATGAAAGCAACTCGCCCGGGCGTGACATTTGCGGATGTTGGCGGAATGGAGGATGCGAAACAACAGATCCGGGATATTGTCGAGAACCGGCTCAATCCGGGGCGCTTCGCGCGGCACGGCGTCGTGCGTAACGGGATTTTGTTGCATGGCCCTCGCGGCAGCGGAAAAACGTTTCTAGCTGAGGCAACCGCGGGGGAATTTGGGTTGAACTATCACTACATCTCACCGACGCAACTTCTCATCTCCTGGGTCGGAGAGACGCAGGCGAACGTGCGGGAAGCCTTTGCGAGAGCTGTGTCGCACCAACCCGCGCTCATGTTCATAGATGAGCTGGATTCGCTCGGTACGAGTCGGCAGAGTCAGACGCCAAATTCTGATCCCGGCGGAGCGGGAAGAAGCTACAACAATACTGTCATTCAGTTGATGCAATGTATCGATGCGCATCGAGCGGCCACCGGGTTTGTTCTTATGGCTGCTACGAATAACCTTGACGTTTTGGATTCCGCGCTGATTCGCGATGGGCGATTCGATGCGCATATTCGGGTCGACATGCCGGATGAACCAACTCGAATGAGAATCTTTGAAGCCCAACTGAAGCAGAAACCCTGGAAGCCGTGCGGGCTAGAGGAGTTCTCGAAACGCACGCCGGGTGCCAGCGCTGCGAAGATCAAGACCATCGTTGACCGGGCAGCAGCCCTGGCTGCCTCTGAGAACCGGCGAATCGAGGAACGTGATCTGCGTAAGAGCCTCGATGAGACCGGCGGCAGAGATCGCCCGCATTTTCAGCCCGCCGGATGGGAAGATCTCGTCCTTGAGCCTGATGTTGAGGGGGAACTGCGGACACTCGTGACGCAACTCAATAGCCGCTGGTCGGACAAGAGAGGACTTTCATTACCCAGTGGAGTTCTTCTCATCGGACCTCCCGGCACGGGTAAGACCATGATTGGACGCATGCTCGCCACCGAGGCGCGTAGAAGTTTCTATCCTGTGAGCGCCGCCGATGTCCTCGGCGGCCGGGTTGGCGATTCCGTCAGGAAGGTTTCGGAACTGTTCGCGCGGGCGAAAGAGAACAATCCGTCGATCATCTTCTTCGATGAGATCGATGGTCTGCTGCCTCGCAACAATGGAATGCTGAGCGCGCACGACGTGCAACTGGTCGAGCAATGCCGCACGGAGATAAGCCAACTCCTACCGGAACACAATGTGTTCCTTGTCGCGACGACCAACCATCTGGAGCGAATCGATCCTGCGATTATTCGCGGTGGAAGGTTCTCCGAGAAGATTGAGATTCCCCTTCCCGGTCAGCAGAACAGAGAGCGCCTGCTCCGAAAGTACCTCGCGAGGCTTCCGGTCGAGTGCGAAATCGACCGACTCGCCGAGCGGTTGACCGGGCTCTCGCCCGCAGATATTGAGGCAGTCTCCAAGTCCGCGGTTCGCAGGGCGTTTGGACGCTCGGACAACAATGAGTTGCCGCCACTCGTTTGGGACGACTTCGAACACGCCATCAAGCGCGTGAGCGTCTCAGCCTGACCGACAGTTTCCGCATCCGTCCACTCACGTAAGAAGCACCCGCCGGTTTGTTTGCGTGTTTTTCGATTTCGGGTTACGTTTCTCCCAGGCCCCGCAACACGAAGGGGCGGAAAGGAGAAAGCAACCTCGATGACAGACAAAACGCGAAGGCAACGTTTCACTGCGGTGGCCGTTCTCGCCGTGCTCGTTCTCGTGTTCGAAGCGGGGCTCATGGCGCAGAATCTCGGGAGTGCGCCGCAGGTCAATGTGGCGGTGCAAGGGCAGCAAGGCACCCAGCCGGAAGGCGCATTTCTTAACCTCGTCAACTGGATCAGCAACGTAATTGCGCCGGTAGGGGCGGGCGGCGCCGCCCTCATGGCAGTAGGAGCGTTCGTTGTCGGGCGTGGATTTGCCAAGTGGATTTTCACCGCGCTTGGCTTGCTGTCGGTTTCCGGCATCACCCGACTGCTCGAGTACTGGGTCGCTCAGGGGACGGCTGGAGTTCCATAAACGCTCAGAGCCGGCGTATCGAGTGGGAGCTGACGCGCCGGCTCATCAGCTCAGGACTGGAGATTGCCAATGAATCCTCCTCAACTCATAACGGATTTCATGCAAGTGCTTGTGCTCCTTGCACCGTCAGCAGCAGTCATCTGCATGGTGCTGGCCGGACTCAGCTTACGGCAGGGATCGATTCCCGATGCTTTCATTGGCGGAAACTTTGCCAAATGGATGTTCTGGTCGATTGTGTTTCTCACGCTCCCACAGCTCATCAGCTGGTTTCCATCTTTCGGTGTGCCGGCGTCGCTGCCTGCCGGCGGGATTGGCACGGGGTGGATGGCGAGTCTCCAGACCGACCTTGCGAACTTTGTGCAAAACCTGGTCGTCAAGCGTCTGGCGACATCGTTCGCGGCCTTCTTTGTGCTGCGCGCGATTCTCGGTACAGTCCAGGGAGGTCATCCGCTGCCCTCGATTCTTGGAGCGATGTTCCTTTTGGCCCTTCAAGCCACAATCGCGCTTCTCCAGAGCTATAACAGCGGCACTCAGTACGCGACAGCGGACATGCTCGATGGTGCGTGGAATTATGTGGCCGGAACTCTTTGCCCCATCGCGGCTGGCCTTGCAATCGTGAGCGGAGTCTGGAACTTCGCGACACGAAGGCCGGTTCTGCCGATGGCCGGTGCCACGCTCGGTCTCCTGACCGTCTCGGCTGCCTGGAAATTGATTGGCGTAATGATGCAGTAATCCCGAGGCCTGATATGACTTTTCACAACGGACTTCTGAATTTGACGAACTGGACAGGCAACGTAATCATGCCGACCCTTGGGGGGCTGTTCATCGCCATCGCCGCGATTCAGTTCGCTCGCGGCTATCAGCACCTTTACTCGGGTTGGGCTTATGGCGGGTTACTTTGCTTGATGGTCTCCGGCTTATTGCGAGCTTTTGAGAAATTTGCCGGGCAGATGGCCTGGAGCAACCCGGACCTCTATTGGAACTCGCTCCTGAATCTCGTCGACTGGTTTGCCAACGTGATCCTCCCCGTATATGCAGCATTTCACGTGACCGTCGGCGCTCTCAAGATCGGTGGCCTGTTTGAGCGTTACCTCCATCATCAACTGACCCATACGCGGCATTTCCTTGGCGCGATGGCCTGCCTCACGGCATCGGCAATGCTGCGCCTTGGTGAATTCCTGGTGGCACGAGGAACTGGCGGAATTCCATAAAGGCAAGCCCGGCTCGCACGAGGGCCGAGGCGTGAATTCGGAAAGGAGTTTAAACAGGATGGCGTTGACGGTTACACCCGTTCCCAGGAATCTTGCGACGCGAGTCACGTTTCTATATCTGGAGTTCGAGGATCTATTTCTGATCCTCGCCATGGCGGTCGTGATGAATGTGTTCGGGCGGTTCCTCAACCGCCAAATGTTCGGGATTCCGATGAATATATTCCTGCAGTTTGTTGTACCTGTGCTGACGATTCCGATGCTCATGGCCTTCAAGTACGGCAAGCCGCGGGGTTACCTGCGCGACTGGCTGCTATTCCACATGAAGCCGCACGTATACTGCGCGCTCGAGGCAGATCGCGAGCAAAGCATCGAATACCTGAAGCCTGAGGAGTTGTAGATGCCCATGACACGTCGTCAATTCGAGGACTCACTGCGGCAACCGGCGCTATGCGAACTGTGGCCGGTGCGCGATTATCTCGATAACTGCATCATCCGCACGAACGGCTCTTTCGTGGCTGGCTATGAAACGACCGGCCTCAACACGTTCTTTCATGCTGACGAAACCAGGAACAGGACGAAAGAGACGCTGGAAGCGCTGGTGCGGTCTTTGCCTGAACGCTCGATGCGTATGCAGGTGCGTTACGAAATCACCGAAGGAACCGGTGACCTGCCCGAGCGCTATGCGAGAGCAAACCAAAGTGAGAATCCCGTACTGCAGGCCCTCGATCGGGAACGGCTCGGGCAATGGCGATGCCGCGATGATGAGGGGCGCTATCTCGAACAGCGCCAGCACGTGTATTTCATCTGGAATGCCGAAACGCATCATGAGAGCAGCGAGTTTGAATGGCGGAAGACCCGGCAGAAAGCGAACCGATGGAGTCTTTCGGCGGACACCTGCATTCAGCGGAGCCTACGGGAACACCAGGATCTGCTCGCGGAACTTGAAAGCCTGATCGCCGGCACGCAGGCGACCCTCGAAGCGACCGGGCTGAGACCCCGGCGCATGACCGATCAGGAACTCTTCCTCGAAGCCAAGCGCGCCCTCAATCCACTCTCCAGCGATCTCCGCCCGCACGGGCAGGGTCTCGCCTACGAAAGCGCCCGTGCCCAGATCGCAAACGTCAATATTGAGGACGAGCAGGATGACCACCTTAAAATCGGCGGTCTTCTGTATTCCTGGATCAGCCTGAAGGAGCTGCCGGACGCAACCTTTCCCGGGATCATGCGGGACCTGGTTCGCCAGGAGTTTCCGCTGGTTATCAGCGCGGAAATCACGATTCCGGACCAGGCGAAGATCATGCGCTCCTACAAGCGCCGACTACTGCGGATGCAGGCCGCGCAACGCGATATCCACGGCGGATTCCGAATCAACGTCGAAGCGCAGATCGCACAGGAGCAGCTGATCCAAACCCTCCAGGACGTGGTTTCGAGCTCTCTCAAGGTTTGCGAACTGAGCCTCGTGGTGGGTTTGCGGACTTCACGACCGATCCGCAATTCGCGCGAACGAGATGAAGCCGAGCGCCTGCTGGCCGACCGGCGCCAGCATGTGCTGCACGCGATAACGCGCATGAATGGGGCGAGGGCAATCCCCGAGACCCTGGCGCAGAAGAGGATCTTCGTCGGGACGCTTCCCGGAATGGCGGAACAAACGAAACGCGAGCAGGAATGCCTGACGCTGCACGCCGCCGATCTGATGCCAGTTGAGATGCCGTGGAAGGGATTCGAATCTCCAGCGATACTCCTCGAAACGCCCTCGCGGCAGATGGTCGCGTTTTCGCCGTTTGACCCGAGCCTCGGCGACGCCAACATGCTTATCATGGCGAAATCCGGCGGCGGCAAAACGTTCATGGCCCAGTTACTGCTGCTGATGCTCGGCCGTCTGAACGTGCAGGTTTCGATACTCGAACGCGGCGACTCCTACCGGTCCCTGGTTGAGCTTATGGGCGGCCGCGTAATCGACGTGAATCTTGATGGAAATGAAACGCTCAACCCATGGGATCTCCCGCCTGGGGAAAGGAGCCCCTCGAAGGAAAAGATAGCTTTCCTGAAGAACCTGACACGTCACATGATCGGCGACAGCCCCGCTTCAGATACCGCGCTCGTGGACAACGTCCTGAGCGACGCGATAGCCCGAACCTACAAACGGGTCGAGTTACGTTATGCAAACCCGGTGCCGACATTCTCGGATCTTCGGGACGAACTCGCCCAATGGCAGGACGAAGAGAAAATGCAGCGCCCTATCGACGAGGCCAAACTGGCCGCAGTCAAACTGCGAACTTGGACAGAACAAGGGATCTACTGCAGGCTCTTCGATCGGCACACCAATATTCCCACAGACGGCACCTGGCTGTTTTTCAACGTCGAGGGACTCAATTCCGACCCGCATCTGGAAACAGCGATGAGTATGCTGATCGCGAATGCGATGGCTGGACGGGCTTCAGGAAGATCGGGTCAGCCGAGCATCACGGTTCTCGACGAATGCTGGTCGTTGCTCGATTCGCCGGTCCTCGCGGTTGAGGTCGTGCAACTGTTCAGGACAGCGCGGAAGCGCAACTCGAGCGTGTGGGGCATCTCCCAAACTGTCGAAGATTTTGTCGGAACATCGAGCGAGCCGCGGGCTCATGGACCGGGCATCGTAAAGAATGCTCATACGAAGCTGATCGGCGAGCAGCCCGGAGATCTGAGCGCCGTCGCAAGTCACCTGCATCTTAATGAGGTGGCGCTCTCCGCGATCAAACACTTCAGTGCGCCAAAGAAGGGGCGCTTCGCGGAGATGCTGCTCGTGATTGGCGAGAAATCGGAGACCACGCAGACGGTCCGGCTCGTTCCCACGGCGATCGATTACTGGATCGCAACAACATATCCGCGCGAGCGTGCTTACCGGGCCTGGCGGCTACGGCAGAACACAGAGGAGCCGCTGCTCGCCTGTTACGAAGACCTGGCGCGGAGATTTCCGCAAGGCCTCGCGGAGCTTCCGGAACTACCCGAGGAAGTGGCCGGGACGGTTCACAGAATCACGGGTGTCGGTGTTTAGAGGTTTTCATGCTGTTTCTCGCCGCGTTTTTCGGATCTCTGATGTTGCTCGCGAGGCAGAACCGCCGCCGGATGATTGCGATTCTCCTGATTGGCTGTGTAGCCATTCTGGGCGCGTCGCCACCGACTGCTCAGGCTCAGCTCTGTCTTCCCTGCGTGATTCAAACGGTGCTCACGACGGTCAATCAGACGCTGGGAGGCTGGTTAAACCGAATCAATCAGGCTGTGACATCGATTCGGAACCTCTATCAGCAAACCATCTGGCCAATTAACGCCATCAATCAGACAAAAGGCCAGATCCGATCGACAGCCGCGCAGTTCACGGGTGGCGTCAGAGGGATTTTCGTCATCAACCCCCATAGCGCGGTGCTACCGAATCCGATCGCTCTCGAAAACGTGATCCGAAACCGCGTCACGGGCGACCTGAACACGGTGCCTCAGATGTATATGAACACGTTTCGGCCGGTACCGCAGCCCGGGCTCATGGCTCCCGAGGACCGCAACATGACGGACATGGACGACGCGATGGCGCAGGACAATCTCATGATCCTGAAAACAGCCGATCAGGCGCAGGATCTGGAATTGCAGGCCGCCGATCAGGTAGAGAGTCTCGCGGGCAACCCGAGTATCGATGTATCCGCGCCGGGCACCGCTTCCCTGATCACCGCAGCGGCGGTTACGGCGGAGATCAAAAGTCAGGCGGTGATGCAGAAGATGCTCGCGGCGATGATCCGTCAGGAAGCCGCGAGAGTTGCCCATGACAATGCCCTGCGCAAGCGCAATTCCGCGCTGGCCGGTCGAATCCAAACCAACATGACCAATATGCTCCAGCATCGGTGAAGGAGATGAATGATGAGGAATCGCATCACAGAAAAGACGGTGGCGTGGACGGCGCAATGTCTGGGCTGGATTCGCCGTCACGCGGTGCTGATCGCCATGGGCGCGTTGCTTGCGACGGCTGTTACACCTCGGCCCGGTAACGGCCAGGGTTTTAGTCCCTGCTGCACCACCCTTGCTGTCGGGCTCGGAACGATAAACAGCACTCTGGGAAGCGTGGTCGGGAGCGGCCTTCAGGCGATCAATGGCGTGATGGCTGATATCAACGGGTTTGAACAGACGATCGTCTGGCCGCGTCAGGCGATCGCGTCCGCGCTTCGCCTTGGCGTGCAGATACAGGGTCTCTATACACAGGTGCGAGTGATCTTTCGGATACCGATCGCCACCGCAACACTACGCAGCCCCCAACAGCTTGAAGGCATCCTGATGTCGCGCAGCGCTGCCCAAATTCCTAACACCGCGAATGGATACCAGAACGTTTACGGTTCGGTCCCTCTGCCGCAGAACGCCCCGCCACCGGTACGCGACATGATCGACATGACTGATGCCACGGCAAAGGACGCGATGCAGCGGGCGATCGCGATCGATGCAATCGCCGATCAGGAACTTGCGGCAGCAGACCAGATCAATGGCAACGTACAGACGGCAACACCGGGGACAGCCCCGATCATTGAAGCGCAGGCAGATGCGTGGTTGATTCGCGCGCACGCTTATACTCAGTCGGCCTTGGCCGATCTGATGCGCGTACGCGCCATCGATCTCGCAAACACAGGAGCGGGGATGAAACTCGGGAGTTCGTATGCGTCCTCGACCCAGCAGAATGTGACGGGAGCTCTCCAGCACAAATAGTCATGTTCTATTTCCAGCAACTCTTCAATACCGCGATGAACGGGATCGATTCCGGCGGCGCCACGGCCGGCACCGTTCAGATTGCCCAGTACGTGCTGCTGGCAAGTCTTCTGTTTGGAGTCTATGAGGCATGGGCACGTGGCGGCGACACTCACCTGCTCGGGGCCACCGCCGTGAGGTACTTCGCGGTGGGCCTGCTGATGATCAACTATGCGACAGCGTTTCGCGATGTCAATGGGCTGTTCAACAACCTGGCAGCATTCATCGACACGGCGACAGCCGGAGGCACGGATGTCTTCGGCAAGTGGATGTCAGATCTCTCAGCTTATTGGAACAACACTAACGGCATTCAGTCGTTGTGGGGGATGATCAGCGGTGCCTTTGCCGGACTGCTGGATTCGCTGCTTCTGATGATCGGCTATGTCATCTACCCAGTCACTTACGCGTTGTTTTCCCTCTTTTATGCGCTCTACGGCTCGATTCTATACGTGACAGGTCCATTAGTCCTGGCGTTGTTCCCCGCGTTCGGCTTCGGCCATCTGGCGCGGACGTATCTTGTGAACCTGATGATCTTCAATGCCTGGGGACTCTTGTACTCCATCTTTGGCGCGTTGATGGCAGCGATCAATATGAACACCGTGAATGGGGTGCTCAACAGCGGAAATTTCGTAGGGGCGTTCAACGGAGTGACCGGATCGCTGTTATTGGGGCTGGCGAGCATTCTCCTGTCGCTCTGCATCGCGATGATCCCGTTTCTGGCGCGTCGCGTCGTGGAGGGAGATGTGGGGCAATCGATGACAACGATCGCCCGCACGACTTTTATTGCAGCCCGTGGCGTGACCGGTTTTTTCAATCGTGGAGACCACTGATTATGAGGAAGGCCCGACCTGACGAGGCTGAGATCGTTCGTTATAGCCGCTACTATGAGCACGACGGTATGCTTCGCGCCTATGCGAACCGATCCATGGTTATGGCCATGGTGTTTGGCGCGTTGGCGCTCGGGTCCTTTGCATTTGCTGTATATGTCCGCCTGCAGCCGCCCACTGTTATTCGCGTAAGCGCGGATGGAGACGCCACCGTCGTCGGTGGCATTCCCGCTGCCGGGAAGACCAGCCATCTTACGTTCCTATCATCGCCTGCTGACGCCGCTCCCAGCGACGTCGAGGCGAAGGCGGTGGTGCGACGTTTTCTGGACCGGTATCTGAACTACACCCCGGCGACAGTCGACAGGCAGATGGCTGAAGCGCTGAATATGATGACCGGAAACTTCCGGAGCCTGGTCCTAAACCGTCTTCGGGAAGACGACACGGTCAACAAGATTCAGGACGACCGTATTATCACGAATTTCTCGATTCGGACAATCAATGCGGTTGCCGGGTCGCCGCTGACCTACACCGCATTCGGTGTCAAGGAGATTCACCGCCTTAAGAACAACCAGGAAACCACGGATCAGATCGTGGGGCGGTACAACGTGCGCCTGGCGCTCGACCGGCGCACTGAATACAACCCGAACGGGCTACTGGTCGCCGACTATTGGGAGCAGCAGATGGTGGGCGAGAAGAATACCGGGCTGTTGCAGGCGGACGGCCTCTCGCGCGAGGCGACACAAGCCAAGAAGTAAATGGGCAGGACAAATTCATCTGGGAATTCCGCTCCTGCATCCGGCACCGTCGGAAGTACACCCGAGTTGGATGCCCTAGCCCGGCTCTTGAGAATTGCGATGGGAGATACGGGACAAAGCAGTCGCGTCGCGAATTTCCTGCTGGCCTGGTACAACGCAACGGAGAACGGCGGATGGGACCCTGCCGACCTGTGGACCGTTGATGGTGAGATCGCAAACGACATGGTTACAGTTATCCGATTGATCCGGCAACGCCGCGGAAAATACCCTGACGATCTCGGCTTCCGGCGCGAAATTGGCAGAATTTGGGAACTGTGGCGTGGAGACCAAATGTTCGAAGGAACAAGGACGGAAAACAGGGAGGTGTGTTGATTATGTCGTTAAATGGAACGGAGACGTCCTCGGACTTCAGGCCGATCCCTGGGTCCCCTCCAGAGGGAAAGGCGACTAGATCGGCGCCAGCTTCGAAGGCGACACCGGGAAAGATTCCCGGGACGCGGCGACGGCGCGGCACGGGTGCGGACACCAGTGCTGATGGAGATGACCGGTTCTTTCTCGCCGCGCAGGACGGAGAGGGCGGCGTACCCGCATTCGGCCGCGAATGCGCAAGTGAGGCAGAAGCCATTATCGAGGCGTTCCGCGCCCGCGTCAATTTCTACCAGATCTCCGAATACGGGACGCGGGCCGATGTCGGCGCCTCCCGCAGGCCTGTTTTGCAGAAGGAGGTTATCAGGCGAAATCATCGTCAAACGGCTTCTTGAATGAGAGAGACTTCGGTCTCTTCATAAAGCACCCGGACTTTTCGCTCCGGGACTCTGCTGTTCTCTCGCGGAACAGCGAAAGCCTCGCTTGCGACTAAGAAGTAGAGGCGCAAACTCACCGGCGCTGGCGGTAATGCCCGTTCCGGCGACAAACCGGCCGATGCCAAAAGGCCCCGGTCGCACAACTGAATAGCAACGCAAGTTGGTCCGGCTCATCCGAGCCAGGCCTGAACCTGAAACCCATGTTTCGGCGCAGGCAGGGATGGAGGCCGTGATCGGCCTCTTCTGTGTTTCCCGCCGAACGGAAACCGAGAAAAGGAGACTTGACGATGCCACAGACGAACCACGCGACAGAGATTCTGCGCGTGCAACAGGTTGCGATTGACGAGGACGGGAACGTGCGCAAGCGATTTCCAAAGATCGACTCCGAAGGACAGCTGAAAAATACACTGCTCGTTGGAATCTGTCCGGAGATCTGCGTTCTCACCATGCAGCTCCCCTCGGGTCTGCTGGACGCATACGAACAGGCCAGGATCAGTCAGGCGCTGTCACGGATGCGATTCGAAGGCCGCGAGTATTGCCTGATCGGCGCCAGCGGCTCGGCTAAAGACGGAAAGTTTTACGCCGTCGATGCTGAGCACGAGAAGCTGATTGCGGAGCGCTTCCAGAAATGGCCGCAAGCCGCCATCACTTATTTCGGCATTCTGGTCAGCGACTGCAAGGTCGTGATCCAGGAACCGAATGTCGACGTGCTGGTGGTCGAAGATCATGTGCTGGGTACCAATGATTGCCGAGGGTGGATTTCAGAGAGGCTGTTCGACAAGCTCAACTTGCCCGCGCAGCGCTTCTATCAGTTCCGCCTCGCGTTCGATCGGACCCAGGCCAAAGGCTCTTTCAAGGTGATGCAGAACGACACCGCGGATCTCGTGGGCGCCGACATCATCCTTCCGGAGAGCGCGATCAAACCAAAGCTCGACTTGGGTTTCCTCGATGAGTGCCGCAAGCTGTTTGCCGGGCTCACCGCTGGATTCCGGGGAAAGCGCTTCCGGTCTCCGATCGTGCTGGGTATCCGTGATTACTCACGCGAACTCCAGTTCAAGTCCAGCTACACACTCACCGAACACGCGCCGCTCGATTCCCTGATGACCGAGATCGTCCCTCGGGCACTTGGGGAGGTGCACGACGTGGTTTCTTCCGCGTTGACCGGCGACTACCGGAAGCTTCTCGAAGCGATCGGATCGTCGGCCGTTCAGCCGAGGGTAGAGGATTCCGAAGACGAGGAATTCACCTCCTACGAACACAGCATTGTCGAAGCCGTTCTGAAAGCGGATGGAAGCGGCATGCTCGTCAAACACCCATTCATCAATAACCAGTTGCAGCGATTGTTGGCGAAGTGGGCGTTCAAGATCGCGACCGGCGGCGGCTTCCGCATGCCCGCGTTCGCCCTGGCAGATGACGGATATCTGTTCGCACACGACGG
>DATAZF010000300.1:0-5054 GCA_036272235.1 Bryobacteraceae bacterium
GAGAGTCGAAGCTTCATTCTCTTCACTATAGCGGGCGAGGTATGTTGAATGGATGAAGTTCAGTCATGACTGGATGGCTGATACGCATCCTGACGCGCTTCGGGTGTATCTGGACCTGAATCATCGCCGCTCGGCGCAGGAAAAGTTCGACACCGTCGTCAGAATGTGGGACGGGATGATGCTTACTCACACCGCTCTGGAGCGCAAGTTGCACCCGGAAGAGAGCGAGCACGCGATCTTTCTCCGCGTAGCTGCCCGCAGGTTAGGCAAAGACGTCGTCGGGCGAGTCTACGGAATTTTTCCGGATGAATGAAGCGTTGCGGGCGCTTCTCCAGGTTTTGGATGAGCTCGGCGTCCGATATTTTGCGGTAGGCTCAGTGGCAAGTTCGATTCACGGCTTGCCGCGCTTCACGCAGGATGTTGATCTGGTTGCCCAGCTTTCGGAGGAAAAAATCGCCTCCCTTACCTCGCTTACGTCCGGCAAATTCTATCTGGATGCTGATGAAGCCAGCCGCGCGTTCAGGGTGGGTCGTGCATTCAATTTGATTCATTTTGGGAGCGTAGCCAAAAATTCCACGCGAAGCCTCCGTCCGCCTTCCTGTCGCAAGCGCGGAAGACACGATTCTGTCGAAGCTGGTTTCGTACAAACAGGGCGGGGGAGTGTCGGACCGTCAATGGGGCGATGTTCTCGGCGTGGCTGCTGGAAAACAACGCGATTGGGGATACATGCGCTTGTGGGCGACCCGCCTGGGAGTCGCCGATTTGCTCGAACGCCTGTTTGGTGAAGCCAGCCAGCTCGACGCGCCCTAAACGAGGAAGTGGACTCGCGAAGACCAGGTCGCTTGCTGGTGTCGTGTTTACAAAATTCCCTGAGTGTCGGTCTGCATGTGGTGCGGATTGGCAATCTGCCTGATCGTTATTTCGAACGGACCTGCGGGGTTGCCAACCTAATTCGCCATAGTTTTCTGCGGCGTGGCGTCTGAGATGCAGCGGGAGCCGGAAAGAGCGATTCAAATTCGACATGAACGGCGGCGTCGTGATGCCGTAGATCTTTTTGTTTGCTGATTCGATCGACCGGAAGGCATCGGAATCGATACGTGAGGCGCGGCGACGGCCGTTGATTCTGCGATTCCGGAACGATTTCAACCACCGGGTCGTCGATGACCCTGCACATGGCTTCGTAGAACGTGGTGATGGTTCTCATCGGGCAGGGCACGGATATCGAGCGTTGCCTCGGCTTCAGAAGGAATGACGTTGATAATCGGCTTCTCCGATCGACCATCACAGGCCAGGCCGATTGACAATCGGCCGCAGGTTGCCAACCTGCCCCACATTCCATCGAAGATTTGAGGGTCGTACGGGCAGCGCGGCGGAAGCGCACATTAATCGGCGTGACATGATATTTCTGATGTCCAATCCAAACACTTTATTGGAGCTTATTCAGGTTGCTCCGGCGGATCACACGGCGATCCTCATTCCCGAGTCTGGCATCCGCGTAACTTACAAGGCGCTCGTCGATCAGGTTGTGGAGATGGCTGACGCGCTCGCATCCATCGGTATTCAACGCGGAGACCGGGTGGCCACGGTGCTGCCCAACGGCTTGCCGACTATAGTGAGTTTTATCGCGGCTTCGGTTGCAGGAACGGCGGCGCCTTTGAATCCGGGCTACCGCGAAGACGAGTTCAATTTCTACCTTGAAGATACCGGCGCGAAGGTTTTGTTGTGTCCGCCGGATGGTGCGGCTGACGCTCGCAAGGCCGCCGAAACTCGCGGCATTCCGGTTTATTCGCTTGAAATGGACGATACCGGTTACGTCCGGATCGTTGGCGCGCCGAAAGGTAAGAAGGCCGCGCTGCCCTCGGGTGACGACATCGCGCTCGTGCTGCACACCAGCGGAAGCACCGGCCGGCCGAAGCGCGTGCCGATCATGCACCGCAACCTTACTGCGTCGACGAAGAACATCGTGGCGCACTATGGGCTCAACGACAAAGATATTTCGCTGTGCGTGATGCCGCTGTTCCACGTGCATGGACTGGTGGCGTCCACAATGTCGACGCTGCTATCGGGCGGTACGGTGGTCGTTCCGAACAAGTTCAACGTCATGTCGTTCTGGCGGACGGTCCGCGACACGGGCGCGACGTGGTATTCGGCCGTGCCGACGATCCACAGCATGCTTCTCGCGCGCGCCGGCGACGAGCGGCCAGCGGGCGCCGAAGGGCTGCGGTTTATCCGCTCGTGCAGCGCCGCGTTGCCGCCGGAAATGATGGCGAAGATGGAGAAGGTGTTCGGCGCTCCGGTGCTCGAAGCGTATGGCATGACGGAAGCGTCACACCAGATGGCGTCGAATCCGCAGCCGCCGTCGGCGCGGAAACCGGGATCGGTGGGGCAGGGCACCGGCATCCGCATAGGCATCATGGATGACGCGGGAAACCTGCTGGCCGCGGGCGAGCGCGGCGAGGTTGTGATCAAAGGCCCGAACGTGGTGGATGGCTACGAGAACAATCCGGAAGCGAACGCGAAGTCATATACAGACGGATGGTTCCGCACCGGCGATCAGGGCATTCTCGACGACGAGGGCTATCTGATGCTGACCGGACGTATCAAGGAACTGATCAACCGCGGCGGAGAGAAGATCGGTCCGCGCGAGATCGATGAGGTTCTGCTGGGGCATCCGTGTGTGGCGGAAGCAGTGGCGTTCGGCGTACCGCATGCGACCTGGGGCGAGGAAGTGGCGGCGGCCATCGTTCTGAAAGAGAACCAGACCGCGACGGAAGCGGAACTGCAGGCTTATTGCAAGGAAAGGCTCGCCGATTTCAAGCGGCCGAAGAAATTTTACATCATTGAAACCATCCCGCGGACAGCGACCGGGAAGATCCAGCGTGGGGCTGTCGCGAAGGCTCTTGTAGGGGCGTAGGCCGGATGCTGAAAAAGGCCGTTATGATCGAAGACGGCAGGCGAAACTACCTGCCCCACCCGGGGCAACCAGCCTGCCTGTGCCTTTTTCAATGCGATTTTTGATTGCAGGCGCCGGGGCCATCGGCGGCTATGTCGGCGCGAAGATGGCGCGGGCAGGGCAGGATGTCACGCTTTTCGCCCGCGGCGCGCATCTCGCCGCGATGCAGGAACGCGGACTCAAGGTGCTGAGCGGCGAAGGCGACTTCGAGGTTCGCCCCCAGTTAATTGGAAGCCTTGAAGGCGCGGGGCAGTTCGACGTCATCTTCCTTGGTGTTAAAGCCCATGGACTTACGCAGCTCGCTCCGGCGCTCAAGCCGCTGATCGGTGAGAACACCACGGTCGTAGGCACGCAGAACGGCGTGCCGTGGTGGTACTTCCAATCCGGCGCGGGCGAGTTTACAGGCCTTCACCTCGAGCGTGTGGATCCGGGCGGCGTGATCGCGGCGTCGATTGAGCCGCGCAGCGTGGTGGCGTCGATCGTTTACCTCGGGACTGACATCATCGAGCCCGGCGTGATCCGGCATACCGAAGGCAATCGCATTTCGCTCGGCGAACCGGACGGCAGCCGATCCGATCGCTGCAAAACAATCGCTGACGCGCTGATCAAAGCGGGATTGCGCTGCCCGATCACAGCGCGCATCCGGCACGAGATCTGGGTGAAGATCCTGGGGAACGTGGCGTTTAATCCGATCAGCGCGCTTACGGGAGCGACGCTGGTGAAGATGGCGCGCGATCCGGGTGTAAACGGTGTCGTCAGGAGTATCATGACCGAGGTGGAAGCGGTGGCCGCGAAGCTGGGTCTGGACCTGCCGATCTCGATTGACCAGCGCATCGCCGGCGCCGAAAAAGTGGGCGAACACAAGACATCCATGCTGCAGGATCTCGAAGCCGGCCGTCCGATGGAACTGGAAGCAGTGGTCGGCGCGGTTGTGGAACTGGGAGACAGGTTGGGTGTTCCGATGCCGTGCACAAACACGGTTTACGCCTGCACGAAGCTTCTCGACGTTACGAAAAGAGCCGGGCTCGCTCAATGATCCCGAAGGGCATGCAATGACCCCGCAGGGCATGCAATGAATCGCTGGGTGCGGTTGTGGTCCGCTTTCATCGGCATGGTGATGATCGGCAACCTGCAGTACGCCTGGACGCTGTTTGCCCAACCCATGGTGAAGGCGCATGCGCTCCAGCACTGGCGTCTTTCCGATGTGCAGTGGGGCTTTGGCCTGTTCGTGGCCGCGGGTACGTGGACCATGCCGTTTGTGGCCAGGTTCATCGACAAAATGGGTCCCCGAATCTTCATGGCTGTCTCGGGGCTGCTCTGCGCTGTGGGCTGGGGATCGCTGGGACACGTCGCCAGCCTGCCTGAGTTCTACTCCCTGTACTCTCTGGCGGGTATTGGCGTGGCGTGCGTGTACGCGTGCGGCGTATCCATGGCGGTGAAATGGTTCCCCGATCGGCGCGGGGTGGCTTCGGGCATCATCACGGCGGGCTATGGGATGGGGGCCGCCGCGTTCAATCCGCTGTTTGATCATTTGATTCACACGATCGGCTATGCCGACACGTTTCTGTGGACAGGCATCACGCATGGCGGGGTGATTCTCCTCTCTGGCCTGGTGCTGGTGAATCCACCGGCCGATCACAAATTCGCGGCGGCGCCGGTGAAGCCGAACGTCCGGCATCATAGTGTCAACTTCGATTGCTGGGAGATGCTGCGCACACCGCAGTTCTACTTCCTGTTTATCGCGATGCTGTCGATGGGAATCGGCGGGCTGATGGTTACCGCGCAACTAAAACCTGTGGCGACCAATTTCAACATCGGCGCTGCCGCGGTGACGGTTGCGCTGGTTTTGTCGCCGCTCGCCAACGGTTTCAGCCGCATTATGTGGGGCTCGGTCTCGGATTATCTGGGCCGCGAGCGGACGATGTTCATCGCATTCACGCTGCAGGCGATTTTTCTGGTGGGCGCCACCACGGTGGGACGAACCGGCGACACCATGTGGGTCGTGTTGATCGTGCTCGTGTTCCTCACCTGGGGCGAGCTGTATGTGTTATTCCCCGCCGTGCTTGCCGATTTATACGGAACGAAAAATTCGGCGCTCAAC
>DATAZF010000301.1:0-7267 GCA_036272235.1 Bryobacteraceae bacterium
ATGGACCTCGACATTCAATCCAGTGTGTTCGATCCTCCCGGTCACTTTCTTTTCTGGAAACCCGGCAGCCCGCCATACCAGGAGCCCGACGGATTCGCGTGGCGTCTGCAACCAGGGAACGATCTCATTCTGAACACTCACTTGCAGCCATCCGGCAAAGAGGAAACCATCCAGCCTTCGGTCGGCATCTATTTCACGGACAAGCCGCCCACGCAGTTTCCTCTCCTTATCCAGTTGGAACACGACGGCGCCATCAACATTCCGCCGGGCGCGCGGAACTTCGTGATCTCCGACGATTTCCGCGTGCCGGTGGCCGTGGACGTACTTGCCATTTATCCGCACGCGCATTACCTCGGCAAATTGCTCGAAGCGTATGCCACTCTGCCCAGCGGCAAGCGGGAGTGGCTCATCCGGATTCCCGCCTGGGACCCCAACTGGCAAGCCGTTTATCGTTACCGGAAACCGGTTATGCTTCCCGCCGGGACGCTGATTTCCATGCGTTATCACTACGATAATTCCGCGGCAAATCCACGCAATCCGAACCAGCCGCCGCGCCGGGTGAAAGCGGGCAACAATGCGAGTGACGAAATGGGCCATCTCTGGCTGCAGGTACTGGCTCACGACAAGCGGGACCGCCGGCGTGAACTGGAAGAAGCGGTGATGCAGCACCGGGTTCAGAAATATCCCGACGACTATGCGGCCTATCTCGACCTCGGAGAGCTCAAGCTCTCGCGGCTCGACCTGCAGGGCGCGGTTTCCACGCTGGAAACCGCCGTCCGGGTGGACCCCAAACAATCGCAGGGACATAACATCCTGGGCGCCGCATTCACGCGTGTGGGGCGCGGGCAGGAAGCAGTCCAGCAGTTTCAGACGGCCCTGCGTCTCGATTCCGGCAACGTGAACGCTCGCTACAACCTGGTGTTCGCGCTGGTGAAATCGGGCCAGTTCACCACAGCGGAAGAGAATCTGGCGCAGGTTGTGACGGCGTTCCCGAAGGACGCGGGGCTGCACAACCTCTGGGGCGAACTGTTCTCGCAGCAGGGGAAATACGCCGAAGCAATCGCGCAATTCGATGAGGCGCTGGCTCTGGATCCGGCGCTGGAAGCGGCCCGTTCAAACCGCGCGCTGACGGTCTCGCGGCAGAAAGGGACCAACTAGCCGGGCGGACGCTGTGGCGCAGGTTGGCCTAACCGCGCGTGATCCGCGCCATTCGCCTCGACCCCGCAAGAGTGTTGCAATCTGAAAATGGATTGACTGCGAAGGGGCGATCCTGACGTTTTTCGGGCGGCTGCCTATGCCGTCAGTACCGCGCCAGCTTATTCAGCCCATTAAACGCCGCGGCCTTATAACACTCCGCCAGCGTCGGATAGTTGAACACGTTATCGACGAAATACTCGACCGTACCGCCCAAAACCATGACGGCCTGCCCGATATGCAGTAACTCGCACGCGCCTTCGCCGATGATGTGCACTCCAAGTAGCAGCCGCGTCTCCCGATGAAAAATCAGCTTGAGCCGGCCGGTCGTATCCCCGCGTATCTGCCCACGCGCGATCTCGCGGTAGTAAGCCACGCCGACTTCATAGGGCACGTCTTCGTCGGTCAGTTGCTCTTCCGTCTTCCCAATGAACGAGATTTCCGGAATCGTATAAATGCCATACGGATAAAACGCCGGCTTCGATTGCAGCGCCACTCCGAACGCGCGGCCGGCTGCGATGCGGCCCTGCTCCATCGAGACCGAAGCGAGGCTGGGAAATCCGATCACGTCTCCCACGGCGAAAATGTTTGACTGGCTGGTGCGGAAATCCGCATCGACCTTGATCCGCCCACGGGAATCCGCTTCGATTCCGGCTGCCGCGAGATTCAACTCGTCGACGTTACCCTGCCGGCCAACCGCGTATAAAAGCGCGTCCCCCATAATCTTCTTGCGGCTTTGCAGATTCGCCGTCACGCAGCCGCCCGATTCCTCGACGCTCTCCACCTCTTCGTTGAGCCTCATTGTCACGCGGGTATCGCGCAGATGGTAAGACAGAGCTTCCACCACTTCGGAGTCCGCGAATTCCAGCAGGCGCGGCCGCTTCTCGACGAGAATCACCCGCACGCCCAGCGTCGCGAACATGCAGGTGTATTCGACCCCGATCACGCCGCCGCCCACCACGATCAGCGTGCGCGGCAGATCCACCATCGCGAGAATCTGATCGCTGTCGACGATGTTCCTTCCGTTGGTCGGGACCTTTTCGGACACCGCCGGTTTGGTCCCCGCCGCGATGATTGTGATGGCGGCCTCGATGCTGGTTTTGCCCCGTGAGTTCTCGACATCGAGATGCGTTGTATCCACAAAGCTCGCCTGGCCTGTGAGCATTTCGATGTTGTTGCGCGAAAGCTGCGCCTGCGTCACATCGATCTCGGTGCGGATCAC
Source organism: Bryobacteraceae bacterium (assembly GCA_036272235.1). Classification (GTDB taxonomy): domain Bacteria; phylum Acidobacteriota; class Terriglobia; order Bryobacterales; family Bryobacteraceae; genus BOG-234. The sequence continues at coordinate 2,417 of DATAZF010000301.1, forward strand.
ATGTTGAACCCGGAACGAAAGATCGGACATCGAGATCTTGTCCTTCACCCGGTAGTTCATCCCGTAAATCGCCTGATAATTGAAGCCCGAGAGATGAATCACGGCTTCCCGCATTGTCTTGCTCGGGATGGTGCCGGTGTTGATGCAAACGCCTCCCAACACCTCGCGCTTTTCGACGAGCGCAACTTTCTTTCCCGATTTTGCGGCCTGGATGGCAGCCCTCTGGCCCGCCGGTCCTGAACCGATCACGATCAGATCGTAAGATTGCATGCGATTAACCGCTATTCTCCTATAACGTCATCGTCCCCCCGCCGGAATTCGCGTGAAATCTTCGTCACGCTTTTGGAATACACTGGCAAACACTATGCGGATTTCACTCCTCGTATCTGGCATCGCTTGCCTGGGCCTCGCAGTCGCGCAAACGCCGGCGCGCGTAACAAAGCAGAATCTCGGGCTCGTCGGCGGGCGCTTCCAGCCGCTCACTTACGACCAGATGACACCGGAGCAGAAGACCATGATCGACCACTTGCTTGCGGGTGAGCGGCCGAGCCTGGGCGGTCCGTTCAATGTGTTGTTGCGCAGTCCCGAGATGGGCGACCTCGCCCAGCAGTTCGGCGCCTCCATGCGGTTCCATGCGGCGCTGCCGAAGGCGGCTCTCGAGACTGTCATCATTGTGACGGCTCGGTTCTGGGGAGCGCAATTCGAATGGTCCGCGCACAAGCGGGCGGCCTTGCAGGCCGGCGTGAGCCCGGCGGTGGTGAATGCCATCGCCGATGGAAAACGCCCCACCGGCATGGATCCCGGCGTGACGGCCGCTTACAACTTTATCGTCGAGCTCCTCAAGACGAGACAAGTCAGCGACACGACCTTCGCGGCGGCGAAGGACAAATTCGGCGAGAAAGGCATCGTCGATATTATCGGCCTCAGCGGCTGGTACAGCATGGTCTCGATGGCCCTCAATGTGGACCGCTATCCCGCCGCGCAGGCGGAACTGAAGCCGCTCTCAAACCCTCTGCCGTGAACGGCTCACGTACGCCTCCTCACATCGAAACTGAGATAAGGGAGACGTATAGGATATAGTTATTTGAGTCGAAAGTAATTGCTGAGAGGAGAAACAATTATGAAGAAGGCATCCGCGCTGGCAGTTCTGGCTCTCGGGCTCGCTGGCGGTATGATGGCGGCGGAATTCAAAGGTTTCGTTGAGGACACCATGTGCGCCGGTATGCCGGCGATGAAGAACGACGCCCAATGCGCCCAGAAGTGCATCAAGGGCGGTTCTCCAGCCGTGCTTGTCACGCCCGATGGCAAGATCTACAAGATTGCCGAACAGGCGAAGATTGTTCCGCATGCCGGGATGAACGTGACGGTCACCGGTACCCTGAAGGGCGATACGCTCTCCGTCGACAGCGTTAAATAAATTTGAATCTGGTTTAGCAGCCTGTGGTGAAACCGCTCTCTCGCCATCGCGGCTCGTTGGCGTACTACAGAGCCTCGCACGCAAGTAAGCGGCGCTTTCCGATTTCCACCACGGGCTGTTAACGGTTTACCCGCGCTTCTGGTTCCACCAGGACCGCGGATAACTGCGTCTCATTCTGTTATTCTGAATCCACTTTATGTCCCGGAACATATGTGGATTCGTGTTTTCTGTTCTCGCCGCCACGGCCCTGGCAGCGCAGGAACCTGCGCTCCCCGCGCCGCCCAATGACGCTCCCGCGCCGGTGCCAACCGCCGCCGCACCCGGAGTGCGCGCCGGCTCCGATCCCCAGCCTTACGACCGGGTAATAACGAAAGACGCAAAGTCCGCCAAAGGCGTCTTTACCGTCCATCAGGTCAAGGACCGCTATTATTACGAGATTCCGAAACCCGAGCTCGGTAAGGAGTTCCTGCTCAACATACGGGTCTCGAAGACCACCATGGGCGTTGGCTATGGCGGCGATCAGATGTCAGACCTCGTCGTCCGCTGGGAGCTGAATCACAACAAGGTCAACCTGCGCGACGTGAATTACAGCGTCACTGCCGATCCGAAGACGCCGATCGCGCTGGCAGTCAAAGCCGCGAACAACGACACCATTCTGATGACGTTCCCTGTCGCCGCGTTTGCCGCAGACGGCGCTCCTGTGATCGATGTGAGCCGATTATATTTGACCGACGTGCCGGAATTTAACGTGCGTCAGCGACTCGCCGCCACCAGTGTGGATGCCTCCCGGTCTTACATCGAGCGCATTTCACCTTATCCGGAAAACGTGGAAGCGGAATCGACCCTGACCTACACGCGCGCGCAGGGCGGCGGAGCAGCCGTTCCAATCACCGGGATGCGCCCCGGCAGCGCCAGCGTGGTGCTGCATTACAGCATGGTGAAGCTGCCCGAAAAGCCCATGATGCCGCGCCTGTTCGACGAGCGCGTCGGCTACTTCTCGACCGGCATGATGGATTACAGCAAGGAAGAACACCGCGCCGCGCGCGTGCGTTACATCGCGCGCTGGAGGCTGGAGAAGAAAGATCCCTCCGCGGCCCTTTCCGATCCCGTCAAGCCGATCGTCTATTACATCGACGCCGCGACACCAATGAAATGGCGCGAGTGGTTAAAGAAAGGGGTCGAAGACTGGCAGCCCGCTTTCGAAGCGGCCGGCTTCCGCAACGCCATTGTGGCGAAGATGGCGCCCAGCCCTGCGGAAGACCCGGACTTCAGCCCCGAAGATGTGCGCAATTCCGTGATCCGCTGGATGCCATCCACCACCGAAAACGCCCAGGGACCCCACATTTCCGATCCGCGCACGGGCGAGATTCTGAATGCGGACATCATGTTCTATCACAACGTGATGAATCTGCAGCGCGACTGGTATTTCCTGCAGGCGGGACCTCTCGATCCGCGTGCGCGGAAGCTGCCGCTGCCCGACGATCTCATGGGGCGACTGCTGGAATTTGTTGTCGCCCACGAGATCGGTCATACGCTCGGCTTCCAGCACAATATGAAAGCCAGCTCCATGTACCCGCAGGAGAAGGTGCGTGACAAGGATTGGGTCCACCGGATGGGCCATGCGCCTTCGATCATGGATTACTCGCGCTTCAACTACGTCGCGCAGCCCGAAGACGACATCGCGGTCGAGGATCTCGTGCCGCGCATCGGTCCTTACGATGTGTTCGCCACGAAGTGGGGATATACGCCGATCGACGCGAAGTCGCCGGAAGATGAAAAGGTAAAGCTGAACGAGTGGGCACGCGCGCAGGATACGACGCCGTGGCTGCGCTTTTCGACAGTTGGCGCGGCGGGTTCCGACTTCGGTGAGCTCACCGAAGCTGTGGGAGATGCCGATGCCGTCAAGTCGAGCGCGATGGGATTGAAGAATCTCCAGCGCGTGGCGAAGATGCTGATGCCGGCGACTACGAAATCCGGCGAGCCATACGAAGACCTCGCGGAACTCTACGGACGCATGCTCGCCCAGTGGACCCTCGAGATGAACCACGTCGCAGCCATCGTTGGCTCCTTCAATACGCAGACCAAGTATGCGGGCCAGGAAGGCAGGCTGTTCACGCCGGTCACGAGGGCGCGCCAGCAGGCTGCGATGAGCTTCCTCGCCGGGAATGCTTTCGCCACGCCGCGCTGGGCGATCGATCCGGAGATCCTGCGGCGCATCGAGCCGACCGGAGTTCTGGGGCGCATTCGCAACGCGCAGTCGATCGTGCTGACCAATCTCCTGAACAGCCAGCGGTTCGCGCGCCTCGTGGAACAGCAGGCCATCGACGGATCATCCGCCTATGCGCCCGAAGATTTTCTGGCGGCGGCCCGCCGCGCCGTGTGGCGCGAGCTCGACGCGGATCATGTGCGGATCGACGCCTATCGCCGTAACCTGCAACGCGCCTGGCTCGACCTTGCGAATACGAAGGTGAACAGCAATCCACCGGTGATTCCCGCCGGAGCGCCGCCCGAGCTGACGGCACTGCTGGCCACGAGCGGAGATGAGAAGCCTTTCTACCGGGCCGAGCTGCGGGCATTGAACGCGCGGATTTCCGCCGCCATCGACAAGACTGCCGATCGTGAAACTCGTGCTCACCTGCAGGGCGCGCGCGATCAGATTGCCCGCATTCTGGATCCGAGATTCAACCAGGGCGGGAACACGGCGGCGCCGGTGCTGCGCCTCGCCTTCGACAGCGATATCTGCTGGCCCGACTACGTGATCCTCCCGAATTAAAATGCCGGATTTGGCAGCGCTGCGACAGGTCCGTGTTCAGCCTTTACGGGCCTGAATCCGCCGGAAGCACTCCGCGCTGTGATCGTTGACGATCCCCACAGCCTGCATCCATGCGTAGACGATCACCGGTCCCACGAACTTGAATCCGCGCTTCTTCAATGCTTTGGAAATCTCTTCCGACAGAGCAGTGCTGACGGGAACGGGACCCGTGTTCTGAATGGGCTTGCCGCCGGCCATGGTCCACACGAACCTTGAGAAATCCTGGCCCTCGGCTTTCATCTTCAGATAAGCGCGCGCTCCCCCGATGGTCGCCTCGATTTTCGCGCGCGAGCGAATGATGGCGGAATCCTCCAGCAGCCGCGCAACGTCACGCTCCCCGAACCGCGCCACTTTCTCCGGGTCGAAATTCCGGAAGGCCTTTCGCAATGCCTCGCGCTTCCGCAGGATGATCGCCCACGACAGGCCCGCCTGGAAACCGTCGAGCATAAGTTTTTCCCAAAGCGCCCGGTCATCGTATTCAGGCACGCCCCATTCTTCGTCGTGATACGCGACCATCTGCGGGTCTATGCCCGCCCACCCGCAGCGCACTTGTTCCACGCTTGAATTCTAACGAGCGTCACTGGCTCAGGCCGAGATCAGTTTCGTCTTGCGAAAATATGTT
>DATAZF010000302.1:0-19215 GCA_036272235.1 Bryobacteraceae bacterium
GAGCCGGCGAGTTTCCATATCTTCGCGTGTCAGAGAGCTAAGCGGGGCAAGCATCCTCTCGTTGCGCGCGGACTTTAGACCAGAGCAAACCCAGAATACAACAACGACAGAGCGCAAGTAAATTGTTTTCGGCAGCTGGCCATCTATCGGCACAATTTGCCACGACAGGATAATATACAAAATGCTTTCGTTCCTTCGATTGTTGCTTTGCCTGGTGCTGGCGTTACAGGCCTCGGCCGGGGCATTGCTCTACGAGACGAATGAAAACGGCAATACCACAGGAATCTACACGACTGGCGGAGCCCCCCTTGGCGCCTTGAACCCGGCAGTTCCCTTCTCCACGCCTTATGTGCGTGCTGGTATCCGACGGTTCGGGCGACGTGTACGTCAGCGATTACTCCAATGGGCGGGTGCTCGAGTTTTCACCAGCCGGAGCGCAAATCGCTTCCTTTACTGCGGGGTTGGGAAATCCAGCAGGTCTGGCGCTGGATGCAGCCGGCAACCTTTACGTAGTGGATCGGTCGGATGGGAACATCCTGAAATACAGCGGTGGGTCAGGTTCCGTGATCGCGGCAATCCCGGATGCGCGCGGGCTGGCGTATCGCGCGGGATTACTGTACACAGCCTCTTCCACGAGTGGCGATGTCACCAGTTTCGGCCCCGATGGGAGCGATGTTACGACGGTTGTTGAGTCACTCGGCAGCCGAGATCTTCGCGGTGTGGCATTCGACAGTGCGGGCGACTTATTCATCTCCGATTCCGGCGGCGGGACGATTTATGAGCTTGCCGCGGGCGCGCAGGTTCCGTCCGTTTTTGCGTCCGGACTCGATGGCCCTGAATATCTGGCAATCGATTCGGACGGAACATTCTACGTGCCGGAGTATTTCGGCGGCGATGTGCGGGAGATCGGGCCGACCGGGCTCGATTCCACGGTTTTGATTCCGGGCCTGGATCATCCCAGTTCCGTCGCAATCGTGGACACTCCGGAGCCGGGCAATTGGGGCATCGGAGCGCTCGTTCTATTGTCCGTAGTGGCACGCCGTGGTTCGAGATAATCGCTTCCCGCGAAAATCGGCTAATACCCGGCGCGTTTATCGACCAGGTTCCACAAAAGCTCGCCCCTGCGCCATCGCCCGAACTGCTCGATAAAGAAGACCACGGCGGATTCCACCCAGCCCTCCACGTGATCCGCGCAATGGGCCGTCAACAGCACGTTGTCGAGCGTCCACAGCGGGCTGTCGGGAGGCAGCGGCTCCACATCGAACACGTCGAGAGCCGCGCCGCGAATGCGTTTCGTTGCCAGGGCTTCGATCATGGCGGCTTCCTGAATCACGGGTCCGCGGCCGACGTTCATAATCACTGCCGACGGCTTCATCAGCTCGAACTCGGTTTTGCCGATCATCCCGGTGGTCGCGGGAGTCAGCGGCGCGGTGACCGCCACATAGTCGCAGAGTGGAAGCATCTCGTGAAGAGCCGTCGCCGGGTAGACCTGATCGACATCCTCGTCACCGGGGCGCGGGGAAGAGTCCCGGCGTAACGCCAGCACGCGCATCCCAAGGGCCTTTGCGCGCCGGGCTACGGCGCGTCCGATATCCCCGTGGGCGACGATGCCGACTGTCTGGGTGCTGAGCTCCAGGTTGTCGAAGACATCCCAGCGACGCTCGGCTTTGGCCTGCATCCGGCGTGGAACGTCCTTGGCGAAATAGAGCATGCCCAGCACAATGAACTCCCCGAGCGACTGGCTGAAGACGCCGGATCCATTCGTCAACGGAATCGGGCTGGCGACGAGTTCGGGAAACAGCGAGCGGTCGAGCCCGGCGTACATTGCGTGAATCCATTCGAGCTTCGGCGCGGTCTCCATGACGCGGCGAACCTCCGGTTTCGAGCCCGTCCAGTTGAAGAGCACCCGCGCGCCGGCGACCGCGTCTCCCAGCGCGTCCGCCGTCTTGCCCACTTTCACCGTGACGCCCGCCCCGATACTCTCCAGCTTCCGCAGCGCGGGAGCGGCCGGGTCCGCCAGCACCAGAACCGTGATATTGTCCATGAAAAAGCCAGGCTACCACGCCGGTTGGCCGCCAGCCTTAATTACTTTTGCAAACATGATGTTTTGCGAACATGATTTTTGCGAACCGGGTATATATCCGATGCGTAATAGCAGTCAGGAGCAGACATGAGAAGGCGCACCCGCCGCTTGCAGCCCAATCGGAGACGCGGCGGTATTCTTTTCGGCCTGTTGGTCAGCGCGCTCGTTGTCGGGTGCGTGGCGATAACCGTGGGGATGTATGTCGCTCGCAACGTACGCGTCCAGACCACTTCCCGAAATAGCGATTACGTATCCATCGATACGCCAGTCGGGCATTTTTCCATTCACGCTCACGATAAAGGCGCGGTCCCCGCGGACATCCCGATCTATCCGGGCGCTCGCCCCATGCACGACTCGGGTGGAGGGGCGGTCTTCCAGTGGGATTCGAACGACGGAGCACACAACGGGGGTTTTGCGGTCTCCGGCTCGGAAATGATGACTTCCGATCGGCTCGGCAAGGTTGTCGATTACTACCGGACGCAATTGCCGAACTGGATTATTGTCAACGATCGCGAGGGCGGGGTTCATTTCGAATTCCATGAGGGTGGCTACAAACACATCATCGGCATTCGGGAGCGGTATGACGGCACGCACATCGGAGTTGCCTCCATTGGGGAGCCTGCGTCAAACTAAAGGTCTGGATCCAGACACAGACACTCCCGGCGAAATCAGACCCGAAAACTGCACGTGCGGCGCGCGGCTCGCCGAGAATGCGCGCTTCTGCCACATGTGCGGGCGGCCGGTGTTCGATTTTCCCGCCATAGTGAATGAGGTTGCCCCCCCGCCGATCGGGCTTCGCCCGCCGGGCGCCGGGGGTTTACCGAATGCGTTGCCTGACGCACTGCGGGCGGCCCAGCTCTCTGTCGGCTTCGGCAATCCGGTCGCCCTCCGCGTCGCGTTTCTGATGTCGCTTGGAATCATGCTGTTGACGCTGATTCCGGGAGTCGTCATTTTGTCGCCGCTCTGGTGGCTGGTGGCGGGTTCCGGCGGCGTCCTCCTCTACCGGAGGCTCACGGGATTGTCCCTGAGCGTGCGGGCGGGCGCGCGGCTTGGGTCCATCACAGGCGTGCTGGCTTTTCTCAGCCTTGTCGTGATCATCGCGCTCATGTTCGCGACCTCCGGCAGCGAAGTTTTCCAGGCGATGGTGAAGCAGAATCCTGAAACTTCGCAGGTTCTCAACAATCCACCGGCGCTGGTGGTTGGCGTCGGACTTTTCCTGGTGCTGTTGTTTGCTCTGGTGGTGGGAATCTGCGCCGCCGGCGGGGCACTGGGCGCGAGATACGTCAGCCGCGATGCGAAGGTCTGAACTCGCCGGCGTCGCTTCCTCATTCGCGCTGGCAGTGTCTCTGATCCTGGCGGCGGGCATTACCGCGCAGAACAAACCCCCGAATCCTGACGACGGTTTCACCGACACACCTTTTCTGCCGGGCTTGCCGTGGCATGTGCACGATCCGGCGCGCCCGCATCCGAAGGTCGTAACGCCCGGCGCGCAACCCGGCCAGCCGCCTTCGGACGCCGTCGTCCTGTTCGACGGCGACAATCTCTCGAAGTGGACCGCCGCAAAGCTGGGCACAGCTTCATTTACGGTCAGCGCGGAACCGGCGCCATGGAAGGTCGGTAACGGATACTTCGAGGTCGTACCCAACAGCGGCGATATCGCCTCAAAGGAAAAATTCGGCGATGTTCAACTTCACGTCGAATGGATGGAGCCGCCGGATGTGAAAGGCATCAGCCAGGATCGCGGGAACAGCGGTGTTTTCCTCATGGGCCTTTTCGAGATCCAGGTGCTGGATTCGTTTGGCCGCCGAACTTACGCCGATGGGCAGGCCGGGGCCATGTACGGCCAGTGGCCTCCGCTGGTCAATGCGGTTCGAAAGCCGGGGGAATGGCAGACTTACGACATCGCGTTTGAAGCGCCACGGTTCGCCAATGGAAAGCTCTCGAAGCCGGCATCGATGACGGTCTTTCTGAACGGGGTACTGTTGCACAACCGGAAGGAAGAGATGGGGCCGACGATTTACCGGCAGGTTCCGAAGTATGTCGCGGAGCCATCGGAGGGTCCAATCATCCTGCAGGACCATCGCCATCCTGTCCGCTTCCGCAATGTCTGGGCTCGACGCCTCGGTGGTTACGACCAACCGGAAAAATGAGTTATGCCGGCGCTGCCCGGTGTTTCCCGGTCTGGTACAACGTCAGCAGCGTCACCACTGCTACGACCATGGCGATCGCCACGAATTCCCATTCCGTCGTGCTGTGGGCGGTCTGCTGCAGTGTCCATACGAACTGAAAGACGCACAATCCCGAAACGAAGTAAAGCACTTTGACCCGCGGCAGAATGCTGACCAGATAAGCGCCCGTCGGCGCCCCGAAGACCACAATCGGCGCCGCCGCCATCCAGTTGAACATCGCCTGGCTGTCGATATCGCCCACTAGCAAATGCAGGATGGTTCCTTCGACCGAAGCCAGCGCCGCCGCCGCAACGGCAGTCGGAATGGAGATCTTGAGATCCGCGCGGAAGATCAAAACCATCACCGCATAAACGGTCATCTCGACTCCGACGCCTATCATCGAAGCGATCATGCCTCCGATGACCCCGGCTGCGAGCCCGATCAATTCCGCGCCCGTGGTATCTCCCGGACCTTTGCCCTTTAACCCACAGATCTCCCTGTTCTTCGAAAGCGTCAACAGTCCGAAGCTCATCCAGAGGCAGGAAAACAGCAGCTTGACCAAATTGCTCTGCAGGTGCGGCGCGATCAGGAAGGTGCCTGCCCCGAAACCGATGGCGGCGCCCGCCGTGCTTCCCACCAGTACCCGCACCGGCAGCGGCACCTTACGGCCGATCATGAACAGCAGAGCCGAGGTCATGCCCAAGGATTGAATGATCAGCCCGAAGTTGCGCGCGTTCGCGGCCTGCTGGTGGAACGCGAGCACAAGGATGGGGAACGCGACGGTGCCCCCACCCATAGGTGTCGAGCCGGCAACCATGGAACCGAGCACCATGACAAACGCCATCGGCCAGTGACTCCCAACTGCGGACCAGTAGCCCAGACTCGTCACGACTGCCGCCCAGATGACAAGAAAAGCGATGACGCAGCCCTTCCAGTACCGCAGGGCGTCAGGCCGATGCGAAGTCCGGACCGGCGCTGCGGCTGTTCCCATCGGCCCAGTGTGAGTCATTTCCGCGCCAACATTCAACATTGCAGTCCGAATTCATTGTGTGATTGGCGGAAGCTTGTTGTTGCACGGGATGCCGCGGCGCATATTGTCACGCATTTGGCAGCATGGGCACATACGCCGCCGATGGTAAACTGAGAAACCGCACAAGCTTTCAGCGAAATATGGATCCGCAGTCGCGAATCACGGTGGTGTGCGGTAAGGGTGGCGTCGGCAAAACGACCGTCAGCCTCGCACTGGGATTGAAACACGCCAATCGGGGCCACCGCGTCGTTATTGTCAGCTCGCATCCGCTTCCGGAGCTTGCAATTGCCGTCTCCCTCGAAGGCATAGCCGCTCGTTTTCCGATCGCCGCCCGCAATCTTTTTGTCGTTCATCTCGACCCGAAGGAACTGCTGCAGGAAATTGTTGAGGAGAATTTCCCGATGCAGATGGTCGCGCAGGCAATTCTCAACAGTTCGATTTTCAAAAACCTGGTCGAAGTCGCCCCGGGGCTCAAGGAATTTTATTTCCTCGCGCGCCTGCAGGAGCTCGCGGAGCGCAAGGCCACAGCCGCGGGGGCCGACGGCCCGGACTATGAAGTCCTGATCTGGGACGCGCCCGCCAGCGGGCACTTCCTGAGTACTCTCCGCGCCGCCCGTGCCTTTGAAACGTTTCTGAGCGGGCCGCTCGCCTCCGCCGGAGCCGAAATGGACCGCTTCTTTTCGAATTCCGCCAATATGCAGATTCTGGCGGTTACGCCTCTGGAAGAAATGGCCATCACGGAGACCATCGAAATGGCGGAGTCGCTGAAGCGCGATTTCCAACTCCGCTGCAGCGCCCTCATTCTTAATCTCGTGTCGCCTCTTGTCACCGCAAATGAAGAAGAAATCGCCGGAATCGCAATAGACGACGAATCTTCACCCGCGTTGCGTTTCGCCGTCGACCGGGGCACGCTGGAACGCGAGCGCTCCGTCGATATCCGCAAAAACATTCCGGCGCCGCAGATCTGCGTACCTCGCATCCGTGAGTGGACGAGCGATCTCGACCTTCTGGGCAAGGTAAGCGAGTGGCTCAACCTTCCGAAAAGCGCATGAAGATCATCGTCTATCTCGGAACGGGCGGCGTCGGCAAAACCTCTGTCGCCGCCGCAACTGCGATGGCGGTGGCGGCCACGGGCGCCAGAGCGCTGGTTCTGACGACCGATCCCTCACAGCGGTTACGGACGGCGCTCGGGCTTGCCGCCGGGATTACCGAGCAGCAGGTGCCGATGACAGATCCCGCAGCGGGCGAACTCTGGGCGGCGCTGCTCGATGTTCGCGCCACGCTCGACGAAGCGGTGCGTCTTTACGCGAAGCCCGGGATGGAAGAGCTCATCCTTACACATCCGATCTACGCGATGATCGCCAACTCGCTGGCCGGCATGCAGGAGCTGATGGCCGTCGAGCGCATCGACCAGCTTCGGCTGCGCGGCTTCGACCACATCATCGTCGACACCGCGCCCTCACGCCATGCTTTCGAGATTCTCGACAAACCGGCCCTGTTCGCCGATTTCTCCAGCTCGCGTAAAGTGAAGCTTGTCGGCCGCACTTACCGGTTTGCCGCCGGCCTCGGTCTCAACTTCATCGGCAAGAGCGCGCTCGATGTATACGCGAAAGCGGAGTCGATTCTGGGCGTGAACCTCGTCCGGCAGATTCTGGATTTTTACTCGCTCTTCTATCCCATCGCGGAAGGCTATGCCCGCCGCGCCGAAAAGACCGTGGAACTGCTGCGCGATCCGTCGGTCACGGAATTCCGTGTCGTCACCACACCTCAAAAGGCCCTGCGCGACGCCGCATTTTTCACGGAAGCGCTCTCGGAGCGGAAATTCGCGATCGGCACTTTTTGTGTCAATCGCGCCTGGCTTCATCCGTTCCCGGATCGCTTGCCGGAGGGGCTCGCCGGTGAGGTCCTCAGCTGGTACAAATCGGTGAGCGACTCGCATCGTGCCGCTGTGTGGAGGCTGCGCGAATCGTATGGGAGAGTGGTTCGCGACATCCAGGTATTCTCGGAACTGGAGCGCGATGTGGATGGAATCGCCGCCCTGGAAAGCCTCGCTGTGCAGATGCACCTGGACGAGCCGGCCCCCGCGGCGTGATTATTTAACCCCTCCCTTTCGAGCGGGCGTGCCGGTCGAACAGGGCGTCGTTTTCAAACCCTGAACTTTGTCTGTTTCGGTCGCAAACGTCAGCATGAAGGGATCCCGCGTGAATGCCGCGGGTACACCTTGCCAGTACACTTCGATTTGAGGCTCAGGTTTGCCCGCCAGAGGCTTGTCGAGCTGAAGAGTGATTTCGGGTTGCGGCGCGGATTGCGCGTCCGGCACAGGCACCGCTACGAGAAGCTCTTTCGGACGACATGCGGGTTTCGCGCTAATCAACATCCCCTTCAGCTGAGGCACGGCGGCGCCCTTCAACTGCGTCTCGAAATACTCCTCCCCGTCCGTATCCGACAGCGCTCCTTTGATCTTCATCCACAGCGCCACCTGCGGATTATTGTTCTCGAACTTCTGCCGCGCCGCTTCGGCGATTTCCGTCGCTGTTGCAATCTGGAAGCCGGGCGGCGGCAGTGCGGACTGTTTTACCTGCTGTTTCAACTGATCCAGGCCTTCCTCGCTTCCATGCAGCCGGACGTACGCAGTATCCCCGAAGGTCTGGATCTTCTTTTTATCGTTTTTGGGATTGCCCAGCGACGGATCAATCACGGCCGCTCGCTCGAATTCATAGACCGCGGGCGCCAGCTTCTCCGGCAGGGCCTTCGCCTCGCAGTTGAGCGCCCGGCCCAGCTCATATGAGAGGACCGTTTTGTCCGGATAGCCGGCCAGCGCTTTCGTGTAGGCCGATTCCGCCGCGGGGCAATCGGGAGGCTGTTTGGCCATCGCCCGAATGCCGGGAACCATGGCGAGATAAAGCAGCGCGGACTCGGCTTTCTGTCGCATGTCCGCGCGCACTTCCGCCCACTTGTCGGCGGCGACTCCAGGCACCGGCTGATCATAGTTGAGCAATTGATGCGCGGCTTCGCCGCCTGTCGCAATCTCCGCCGGAGAAGGATTCGGCATCTGCGCGATTGCCGACACCGCGTTGTAGAGGACCCGGATGACCGTAGCCTGTCCGCCTGGAGCAGGGAAAGCGGTTTCCAACCCTTTCGCCATCAGCTCGCCTGCCGCGTCCAGCACCTTCGCGGGTTGGCCCAGTCCGGCCCAGGTCTGGAGATAGAGGGCGGATCGTTCGTCCCTGAAGTCGGAATTCGGGAATTTCTGCCGCCAGGCGTCGAGATCCGTGAGTGCTTTCGCAAAATCAGCGCTGGCAAGATCTTTTGCCACATCGTTGTATATCTCGGATTCGCCCGGCTTCAGTTGCTTTTCGGCGCCGGCCGCAATCGAACACACCACGACCACAACCGCGATTGAACGCAGTATTCTCATGACTTCTCCTTTTGTTTTTTAAGCGATATGCGACGCGACAGCGCCTTGAAATCAGTGCTGGGCGCTGCGGGCGGCGTTGAATTCCGCTCGCGAAATCACATCGAAGGAAACGTCGTCGACCCAAACGCGGCCGCCGATCGACATCACGCCGAAATTGATAAATCGCGCATCTTCGCCGATTTCACCCACGATCTCGCAGACGATCCATTCGCTGGTGCGTACCGGGCGGTCGTCCATATAGTCGGAAAATCCCGTCTTCCGGTTGGCGCGCTCGACATTCAGCCACATTTGCGCGCGATCGTCCGGCTCCGGAAACCGGACGCCGAAGCCTCCGACAAACAATGTTTCCAGACGCAATCGGGCGCGCAGACGAACCGTCTTCCCGACATACGCCGCCGCGCTAAAACTCTGCATCAGGTTCCCGACCGGATGCGGCACGTTGCGCGGGGCCGTCACCACCGCGCAGCCGGTCCGGCTGTGGCATCCCTCGCCCCGGCGTAATTCCGCCAGAAAATCGGCGTCTTTGGGCAGCGATGGCACAAACCAGCCCGGCGGCACTTTCCCCACCACGCCTTCGTCAAACTTCAAGTTCCTGGGGCCGCTCCACGCATCGATCTTCGTGTGCGCGCGCGCGGCGATTTCGGTCTGGTCGCCATACTCTGTCGCGAGCCGCCGGTAGGTGTCATACGCTTCCTTCCGCTGTCCCATCTTTTCCTGGCACAACCCGATTTGCAGCAGCGCCCTCGCCGATACCGCCCGCGGGGTGCCTGTCCGCGCCGCGATCGTTCGGTATTGCTGCACCGCGCCGGGCAGATCGCCAATGACGATCTCAGTGTGGACGGCCGCTTCCAGTTGCGCCTCGGGCTCTGGCACGGCCGCCATCAGCGTTCCCGACAAAATACTCAGCGCAAACAGGAGTCTCAAACCGCATCTCCCTGCTGACAGAGTACGCATCGAGTGTGGGATCGCCGCCATCGCCGTGTCAGAATTGCGTAACGTTTGAGCCCTCGAATATGTAACCCATCCCTCGGACGTTGCGCAGATAGCGCGGGTTCGCCGGATCGGGCTCGATCTTCTTTCGCAGATTCGCGATGTGGTTGTCCACGATGCGGTCGGAGGCGAAGGTCTCAGGCCCCCACGCGCCGGAAAGCAGGCGGTCCCGAGTCAAAATTCGCCCGGCCGACTGGATGAACAGCGTCAACAGCTTGAATTCCAGTGGTGTTAATTCGACCGCCGTCCCTTCGTTGCGCAGCTCGCCGCGCAGGAAATCGACTTCGATGTTCCCGAAGCGGTAGCTTTCCATTCCGGCTTCCGCGGGCGCCGCCGAGCGCCGGAGCAACGCCTTGATTCTCGCACGCAGTTCCCGCGTACTGAATGGCTTCGTCACATAATCGTCGGCGCCCAGCTCGAACCCCATCACTTTCTCGGCGTCCTGCGTACGCGCGGTCAGCATGAGGATTGGTATCCGTAAACCAGCGCGGCGAACTTCCCGGCAGACTTCGAACCCGTCCTTCCCGGGCAGCATCACGTCGAGCAGGATCAAGTCGAAAGCGCCTTCGCGAGCACGCCTCGACGCGATCGCCCCGTCGCCGGTGACCTCCACCTCGTAGCCTTCCATTTTCAGGTCGTCCTCGAGGCCAAGAGCGATGCCCGGTTCGTCCTCCACTACCAGAATTCGCGGCGTCATGTTTGGCGGGCTCCCAAAGGCAGAAGTATTGTAAAGACGCTGCCGGCGCCCGGCTCGCTCGCCAGCGTTACACCGCCGCCGTGCGCCGCCACGATATGTTGCACCATCGCGAGTCCAACACCGGAGCCCTTTACGTTGGCGGCTTCCGCGGCGCTGCCGCGCACGAACTTACGGAAGATGGCTCGCTTCTCCGACGCGGGAATGCCGGGGCCATGATCGCGAACGCTGATGGACACTCGTGATCGCTCGACTCCCCACTGCACTTCGATCGTCGGACAATCGGGAGCATACTTCAGCGCGTTGTCGACCAGGTTGCGCAACGCAACCGACATCGCTTCGGGATCCGCATGGATCGTGCAGTGTTCTTCGCAGCCGTCCATTTGAATCCGCCGCCCGGATGCCGTGGCCTGCGGCTCGAATTCAGCCGCGACGCGCGCCACGAGAGCGGCGGTGTCGAGTTGCTCGAAGCGATACCGGCGCACTCCCGCTTCCATCCGGCCGAAGTTCAGCAATCCCTCCACGAGCCGCTGCAACCGCGTGCTTTCCCGCAGCAGAGTATCGTAATAGACCTGCCGCCGGCTTTCGTTCGGAACTCTGTCGAACGCCAGCAGTTCCGATAGCTGGCGAATCGACGTCAGCGGCGACCGGAACTCATGCGACACAGCTGAAACGAAATCGGACTGCATGCGCGCAACCGCCAGGTCTCCCCGTATCGCGCGCGCGATGAAGTACGCACCAGCGATGAGGAACGAAACCATGAGCGCGACGGCGAGGAGCAGGAATCTCTGCCGCGACAGCATACCCGCCTCGTTCACGGACTGCGCACTTGTCATGTAAAGGGTCCAGGGAAGATGCGTTTCCGCGGGCGTGCGAACGGCCGCGTAGCCGGTCTGGCTTCTGCCCCCGGCCACGACGCGGCCTTCGCCATCCAGCGCGGCGCCGAGCACGTCTCCAGTCCCGTGAATAGCGCCGAGCAGCGACTCCGGCCTCGTGACGAGAACCGCCTTGCGGCCCGGTACGCTGCGCCAGATCAGGAACCACGGATGATCCGCAATCCACACCGTGTTTTGGCCGCGCGGGCTCTCCTCCTGGCTGATCTGCTTCCAGCTTTGCGCCACCACATTGGAAAATGCAGCAGCATCCGCTGGCGGAGGCGTCGCCATGCCGGTAAGCCGCCCTGCTTCGGACCAGTAATATTCAAACTGGCCTTTGGTAAGCGGCCAGCGTCCTTCGGTCAGATCCTTCTTCAGTGCTTCGGCGTCCGTGCTCAGGCCGGAGAGTTCGGATAAAGCGTGCTGTGCGATCAACCCGGCAGGCACGCCGCCAACGGGCGCCGTCGCAACTTCGCCGCCGGCAGCGCCAGTTGCCAGTGACGTTCTCGCCTCGCTTGCCACGCGAAGGTAGGCGGCTCGTGCTTCTTCGGTGCGGTTGGCTTTTCGCAGCACGCGCGCCAGCCGGATCATCGCGCCCGCCCGGATTGCGGCATTCTTCGAATCCGCGAGCCGCCGGTAAGCCTCGATCGCAAGCGCAGGCAGCGCCTGCTGAAATTCGAGGACTTCGGCGTCTGCGAAGGCATTTGCCGGATCGTCCGGCGCGAATGGCATGGCGGGGTGATACAGCAAGCGGCGCCGGGGCAGGGCCGAGAGGCTCCCATCGGCGACCAGCAGCAGCAAACCTTCGTCCGGCTTGCCTTTTTGCGGTGGAACGATGAGCCACGTTCCCAGACGCTCACCTGTTTCAGCCAGCGCTCCGCGCACGAGGGCCGCGGCGCGATCCGCTGCCTGCTCGAGCCGTTCGTGCGCCCGCTGTGCCTCGACAGCCCGTTCCTGGTCGAGAAGCTTCCAGCCGAGCCATCCGAGTGCGGACACTGAAACCAGCGTGACGAGAAAAAGTATCGCCAGCAGGGTTCTGGGCGGTTTGAGCCACTCGCGCAGTGGCATCATATGATTCCTGATTCTACATGCCCCGCGTCGTGTTGACGTCGGGATTGTGTCACGTTTTTGTCACCGGGTTGCCACATAAGAGCCCCGCCTGGGCGACAGATGCGGACTCAGTAGATCATGAATTCGAGCAGGTTGCCATCCGGATCCCGCACATAGACGCTCGATGAAGCCTTCCGCCGCCCGCCCTGCCGCGCAACCGGACCTTCGATGATCTTTGCGCCGCCCCGATCCAGCATTGCTTTGAGCGCGCCCGGTGTTCCGTCCCAGACGAAGCACAGATCTCCGCAGGGAGGCTTCGCCGCCGGCGCGCGCAGCGTGAACGATTCCCTCTGCCACGTCGCAGGGCGGTGGAAGTTGATCATCTGATCGCCGACGTAGACCGAGCATGCCGTGGCGCCTTCGTTGACATCGAATCCGAGTCCCCGGTAGAAGGCCAGCATCGCGTCGGTATTTTGCATTGGAAGCGCGACGTGGTCGAAGCCGCGCACTTTGCCCGCCGCCTGGCCGAGAGCCTCCGACGCGGTAGCCGATGTAACGACTCCCGCGACGAACTTCCGGCGGGATGGCCGCTCAGACATCCATGACCCCGATCGCCTGCCCGAGGCTTTTGACAGTGTCAATGGCCGCCAGCATCGTAATGAATTCTCTGCGTTGCACGGAGGGAATTATATCCGGAAATCTACTTCTGAACGAAGGAGTTGGCGAATCCGAGGGATTTCAGGCGCGCTTTGGCGTCAGCGACATCTGCCGTTTGATGATAAGGGCCCACCAGGACGCGGAACAGGTCGGGCTTCGAGCTGTCGGCGAGCAGCGCGGGAAAATTCTGCTCTTTGAGGGTCTTCACCAGACTGTCCGCGTCGGCACGCCGCAACGCAGTGACCTGGAGATAGGTAGCTCCAGCTTGCGGAACAACAGGCGTGTCCTGTGTGACCTGGATCTGCGCGGCCTGGGTCTGAATAGCCTGGGTCTTCGTCGAAGCAACTTCCGCGGCCACGGTTCGGGTGGGTTCGGCGGCCGGACCTGCTCCGCTTGCGGAAGGCTGCGTATCGGCCAGCGTTTGCGTAGTCGCCGCAGTCTCCGATGAAGCCGCGTCGCGCGGAGGTTCTGCCTCCTGCGACTGCCCGGTCGCGGCAGCCGCAACCGCGGTCGCAGCGGCCTCCGGATTGGTGGCCGCTGATTTCGAGGTGTTATGCCCGATCATGTAGCCCAGCGCGAAGAACACACCGCAAAGGGCCACTCCCACAAAAAATAGACTGATGAGTTGTTTGTTTCCGAGAACGAGCTCTTTCTCGCCATCCGCCTGCGTCATGATTTCGATTGTCCCGCCTCTTTCGCTTTGGCGCTACGGGAAAAGAGCTCCAGCGAGCTCAGAATGTCGATCGGCAGCGGGAAAACGATCGTCGTGTTCTTCTCCGTGCCGATCTCGACCAGAGTTTGCAGATAGCGAAGCTGTATCGCGGCAGGCTGCTGCTGAATGACCTGCGCGGCCATGGCCAGCTTCTCGGAGGCCGTGTACTCGCCTTCCGCGTGAATGATCTTGGCCCGTTTCTCGCGTTCCGCTTCCGCCTGGCGCCCGATGGCGCGAATCATCTGGTCCGGCAGGTCCACTTGTTTGACCGAAACCAGTGTGACCTTCACACCCCATGCCGACGTATGCTCGTCGAGAATCGTCTGCAGCCGCACGTTCAGATCGTCGCGCTTGCTCAGCAGATCGTCCAGATCGACTTCGCCGAGCACGCTGCGCAGAGTAGTCTGGGCCAGCTGCGAGCTGGCATAAAGGAAATTCGCCACCTCCGTCACGGCGAGGCGTGGCTCGACGACTCGAAAGTAGATCACCGCGTTGACCTTGACCGTCACGTTGTCGCGCGTGATCACATCCTGTGGAGGGACTTCGATGGTGTCGATCCGCAGCGAAACCCGTACCATCCGGTCGAGCGGCGCGAAAACGAGAATCAATCCCGGCCCTTTCGCCTCCGGCAGCAAACGCCCGAGCCGGAAGATAACGCCGCGCTCGTATTCCGCCAGAATCTTGATCGACGAAATCAGATACAGCACCACGATGAAAATCACGAATAGAAGCGGTATGCCGGCCATCAGGCCTCCTTCTGCCGCTGCGGGCTTTCCGGACCAACCGGCTTTTCCGGAACAACCCTCAACGTCAATCCGTCAACTCCAGTGATGCGAACTGGCTCGCTTGCGGCCACACGCGCCGACGCCCGCGCGTTCCAATATTCTCCCCGAACGAGAATCGTGCCGGAGGGGTTCAGTTCACCGACGGCGACTCCAGCCAGGCCGAGCATCCCTTCAACGCCCGTAACCACTTTGTTGTGGCGCGCGCGGACGGCTATCGAGAGCAGCAGGCTGGTGATCAGCGCAAAAGGAATCGCCAGTCCCGCGGCCGTGCTCCAGCGGATACGGAACTCCGGAACGTTCGTGTCGATCAACAACACCGCCCCGAGCATCAATGCAATCGCACCACCGGCTGTCAGCACTCCGTGGGTCGCGAATTTGGCTTCCAGCACAAAGAAAACCAGCCCGAGGATCATCAGGGCCGCGCCCAGCCAGTCGATCGGGAACATCGACAGCGCCGTGAGTCCCAGCAGCACAAGTATGGCGCCGGCAACGCCGGGCGCAACCAGGCCGGGAGCGGAAAACTCGACATATATGCCCACCACGCCGAGCACCAGAAGCAGCAATGCGATGTTGGGATCGGCGATCGCTAGAAACACCCGCTGGCGGAGCGATGGCGCATAGCGATCGATCGCTTCACTGGTAAAGCGCAGCGTCTCGGTTCGTCCATCGAATCGGGTGACGGCGCGGCCCTGCAACTGATGAACGAGCGCCGCGGGATCGGTTGCAATCACATCGATCAAATGCTGATCGAGCGCTTCGCGCTCCGTATAGGAAGCACTCTCCCGCACCGTCTTTTCCGCCGCCTGCTCATTCCGGCCCCGGTGCGCCGTGATGGTGCGCATCAATGCCGCCGCGTCGTTTTCAACCTTGGTTTTCATCACCGGGTCCATCGCGACACCGGTTGAAAGAACCGGATGGGATGCGCCGGTGTTGGTCCCGGGCGCCATCGCCGCGACATCGGCCGCTTCGAGTATGAAAAATCCCGCCGATGCGGCGCGCGCTCCGGCAGGGCCTGTCCAAACAATTACGGGCACCGGGCAATGGAAGATCTGCTCGACGATTTCACGCATGGAATCCATCAAGCCGCCCGGCGTGCTGAGGCGAATCAAAAGGGCGTCCGCTTTTTCGCGCTGCGCCTGCGCCACGGCAGAGGCAATGATCTGAGTGGTCACCGGCTCGATGGGGCCGTCGAGATCCACTTGCAGAACTCGCGCCGGAAGCGAGGCGGCGCACGATAGGAGAACAATAGCCGCTGCAGCGGGGCGGAACACATGGGACAACAAGCGACGGGGCAATCAATACACGCTCGACTCCAGTCTATCGGGAAACGTGTGCCGCCGTTTACGGCGCGCGGGCGTTCGATCCGCTATGGAGATTTTTAATAGATTAAATAGAACGTTTCTTCGCTCGCATGTTGTTTCGCCGATTTACAATTGAGAAGTACATGGCAAGAAAGCAAGCAATAGCCAAAGAAATCGCCGCCGAGCCCCCTGCCCGGGCGGCCAAACCGAAGACCCCGCGCGTCAAAGGCGCGCAGCACAGCAAAGTTTCGACGGAATCGCCCTTCTCAAGCAGTCACCCGGAAGATGCCCACGAAGTAATCGCACGAATCGCCTATAGTTTCTGGGAATCGCGCGGCTGCGCGACCGGCGCCGCGCTCGAAGACTGGATTCGCGCGGAACATGAGTACCGCCAGCGCATCGCCGCTACCCGGCTTTAGAAGCCCTTTCGGGGAAAATCCACAACGCTAGTAAGCGGGTCCGCTATAGCAGGAGGGATATTGGTGCCAGTATCCTGCCTGGTCGTAATAACCGCACGGGGGTGGCGCCGGAGCCGAGTATCCATAGCCGTATCCGTATGGCGCATATCCATAAGGATAGTAAGGTGCGCCGTAGCCCAGGTAAAGTCCACCGCCATAAAATCCGCCGCGGTAGTAGCCTCCGCCGTAATAACGTCCTCCGCCATAGTAACGGCCACCGCCGCCGCCATAATAACCGCGACTGCCCCCACCATAAGACCGGCCGCCGCCGCTGAAACCACGCGAGCTTCCGGAAAAGCTTCTGCCACCGGATCGCGCGCCGCCACCCCGTTGTGCCAGCGCCGCGGTCGGACTGCTGAATACAAGCAGCGCGCCGGCCAAGACTGTCAGCAAAGCAGACTTGCGAAATATCCTGGTAAGTTTCTCTTTCATTGGAATCCCTCGAATGCTTACACTTTCGTGGGGCAATTTCGGTGCCGAAACCCAAGTTATTGATTACCTGCTATTTACCGGAAGAGCATCGCTCCTGGAGTAGCCGCTAACCACCGATATGGCTGAAAACAGCCATTTTTTATGGCACTCCGGACTCGTTCGCGCATATAATCACGCAATGGGATGCCCCATGTGCCGGTCCCAGTATCTGGTGATCCGGCAACGAGTCGGCTGGGAATGGATCATGCTGCATTTCACCGATAACCGCAAGTATCACTGCGTCGGATGCGGCCATTCCTTCCGCGCCCCGGACCGTAGAAGAGTTCCGCGCGCAACCGGAGAGCCAAAGCCGCCGGAAGCAGTTCTCAGGGATTAACTAAGGCGCTTCAGAGCCGCAGGAAAACTGCCTCAAAGAAAGCGAACTTCGAGCGGGTTCACGGCAAGCCCTTCGACCTCGGCTCGCCACACTTCCCCTCTTTGGATAGACCGCGCCCCAGTCAGCGTACCGGTGCTGATGAGCTCTCCTGGCCGCAGCGGAGTCGCGCCGGATCGGTGGAGAATCGCCGCGGCCAGTTCCGCGAGACAGAGGGGCGGGCTCCTCAACGAATTTTTTCCCGACCCTTCTTCGATGAGCTCACCGTTCCTGAGTAACCTGACCTTGAAGGCGCCGAGTTCCTCCGCGAGTTTCGGGATGGAAGCAGAATCGACCGGCAGTGCCTCACCGACAACGAGCGCGCGATGGAGCCCAAATGCAGCCACAAAATCGGCTGGCTTGAATTGCCAGTCAGGCCAGGGGCAGTCGATAATTTCGAAACCGGGCGCGAGCCATTCGACACATCCGAGAGCGCCGGCGGCGTCGAGACCAGCCTCCGGCATCGCCTGCTTCAGCTTGAAGACAATCTCCGGCTCGATGCGGGGAGTGATGAAATTCGCGAGCGAGAGTTCTTTCGCTCCGGAGTGCACCGTGTCGTCATACATCGCCGCCCACACCAGGGTCTCCAGTTTCAGGACCCGCCACATCGCTTTGTTCGCGTAGCCGACTTTGCGTCCGGTGACTATGTGTCCCGCTTCCCTGCGCAGCCGCGTGAGTTCGGCCTCCGTTGCGTACGCCGCATCCATGTCGAATCCCGTTTCGCTCGAGGATGGCGGCGCGGCAAGCGGCGTGCCGCTCGTCCAGGATTCCATCAGCTCGCGCGCGAGTGTAATCGTATCCATGGCAGTCAATTTCAAAACTGATAGCGGGCGGCGAATTGCATCACACGCGGCGGGTTGAACGTGGAACCGATCACGCCGAATGTGGTCGAGTTGATGTTCTGGTCCCCCACATAGAACGTCGGGTGGTTGAGAATGTTGGTCCCTTCCATGCGCAACTCGATCGACTGCCGCTCGGTAATGCGGAACTTCCGCTGCAAACTCATGTCGAGGTCGAACGACCACGGCCCCGAGAACATGCGCCGCTGCAGTGTACCGAGGCCCCCTGCGCCGGGATTCGAGAAGACCTCTCCGTTATACAGAGCCTCGCCCGGACTGTTCGTACCTGTACCGTCACTCTGGTTGATCGCCGATTGGGAGATCATATACGGCCCGTTGCCGGTCATCTGAAACTGCACGATGTTGTTTAGCTGGCTTCCTGTCAGGGCGGTGTCGGCAGTGTTGTAGTACGAGCGGCTTCCATCCGCGCGGTTCAAAGTGCCATATCCCGAAAGGATCGAAAACGGCGCTCCCGATTGCCAACCCATGATGCCGCCGAGCGACCAGCCTTCCATGACCTCGTTGAGAGGCCCATAGTGCAGACGATGGCCCTTTCCAAACGGGAGATAATACACAGCCGTCCCCTTGATGGCATGTCTGAGATCGAAATTCGCTCGTGCCCGCTCGAGGCCCGGATTGTTGATGTCGAGGAACTGCTCGATGCGGCTCTGTGAATCGCCGGCCGCATCGCTCAAAACTTTCGCGAAAGTATAGTTCGCCGTGAATTCGAGGCCGGCAGTGGCACGGTGGCGCGCCTCGAGCTGAAGAGAATTGTAAGTCGAGTTCGAGTAATTGTTCAGCATGTCCGCGCCGAGCGTGTTGGGGTTCGCGAAGAAGTTGACCGAGCCGTTGAGCCCGTCCTCCTGGTAGGTGGCTGCCAGCGCTCCAGCCTGACCGGTCTGGATCAGGTTCCTGACCGTCCCATTGTTCAGCATGCCGCCGGACGCGAGCTTTCCAAATACGGGAAGCGGCTGGCTTCCCGGAAGGCTCGCGTTATAAGCAGGGTTGAACGTGCCGGTTCCGGCCAGCGCGAGATTGCCGTTATTCTCGGCGTTGATGAAATCTGTCAGGAAGCCGTTCTGCTGAATGTTCACCTGGTTATAGTCGAAAGCGCGCAGGCCTCCGACCGAATGATTTCCCACGTAGCGCGCCTCGAAAACGGTGTCCAGAAATTCATGCTGGAGACCGAAGGAATACTGCTGGACGTAAGGCGTGTTCAGGCCCGGATTGATCATACCCACCGTGTTGAGGGGGTCGTTCGCATAGTTATCCGCCAGCGTCAGCGGTACCTGGTACGCTGGCCGGACAATC
>DATAZF010000303.1:0-2716 GCA_036272235.1 Bryobacteraceae bacterium
GTATGAAATGGACACTACAAACGGCCCGGGACTATCAGGACCAATAGAGCTACAGGTACCGGAAAACACAGAAATATAACGTTCTTGCTAACTTTGGGGGTCGAATCGGCACAGCCCTGTTCTAAAATGATTCATCGATGAAAAAACTTACGCCGCTGATCATATTCTTATCCGTTGGTTTCGCTTCTCACCTGAGTGCCCAGTCGGCCGGGCCGACCAATTGTGTCGCGGCTCCGCTCAGCACTTATGACGCCCAGGGTTTTACGTGCCGGCTTAACGGGGCTAACGGCGGCGGAATCCTGCTTTTCGGCGGTTTTTCTTTCGACGACGGGACATCGAGCTATACCGACAGCGAGATTGAAGTCAATCCGGATCCGCAAGGCGAAGGCGGAGGATTCAGCTTCAACCTCGTCTCCCTAGAGCCATTCTCGGCCGCCGCAGGCCAGACGATTGACTTTGGGATCGATTACGCATATGAGATCGAGGTCGACCCATTTGTGGCCGGAGCGCAACTGGGGATGGACCCGCCTTCAGGAAACGTGGTGATTACGGAAAACCTTTGCGTGGATCCCTTCGCCATCCAGGGAGATATCAGGCTCGTCCAGGGATGCTCGTCGCAGTATTCGTTTTCGGTGGATGATACGGACCCGCCGGCAAGCTGGACAAACAGCATTTCCATCAATCCGCCGGCACAAAACGGAGCGAATGTGTCGATCGATTTTCTGCTGACCGGAGGCGCCGACTCAGCGTCCACCTTTGATGCTCTAAGCAGCGATAACGATGTTGTCGATACGGTCGCGCCCGAGCCGTTCACTTCTGCTCTTGCTTTGGGAGGACTTATTGCGATCGTTGCCCGGCGGCGCTATCGTAATGCCTGAATGCTCGTCAACCGTTGGTTGATACTGACCATTGCGTCGGTAGCCACAACATTGCCGGCGGTCGCCGCTTTTAATTCCGAGAGCGGCGACTATGTTTTTCAACGCTACACAGCCAAACAGTACGGAGCGTCGCCACAGAACTGGGCTATCGCCCAGGACAACCGCGGCGTCATGTACTTCGCGAACACCTATGGACTGCTCGAATTCGACGGGAATGTGTGGCGGCGGCTGGCGCTCCCCGGCAATGCAGTAGTCCGGTCCGTCAATGTTGACAATCAGGGGACCGTTTACGTAGGCGGCGCCGGCGAACTGGGCTTCCTGAAACCGGACTCCGCGGGGACGATGAAATTCGTCTCTCTGACTCCGCGAGTTTCTCAGAAAGAACGCGACTTCGCCGATGTGTGGCGGATTCTGCCGACTCCGCAGGGCGTTTACTTCAGTGCGTTGAACCGGCTGCTGCGTCTGAACAAAGACGGCAAGATCAAGACGTGGCGGCCGCAGAAGCGATTCGGCCGCGCATTCTATGTCCTCGACGGACTTTACGTGCAAACAGCCGGGATCGGGCTCATGAGAATGGGTCCCGACGACCGGTTAGTGCCTGTTGCCGGCGGGGAGCGCTTCGCGAGCGATCCTGTTCACGCGGCAATTCCATTCGCTGAGGGAGCGCTGATCACCACCTCGTCGCATCTCTACCGCGTCACGAAGACCGGCATTGAACCGTTCCCGACAGCTGCAGACGCGTATTTCGCGACCAGCCTTGCCTATTCGATGCGAATGCTGCCGGATGGGGAAATTGCTGTCGGCACGAGGAAAGGAGGGTTGGTTCTGCTCAGTCCCACAGGGACTGTCGACCGTATTCTTTCGACGGCTGAAGGCCTGGCGGATGATTACGTCTCCGATATTCATGTCGATCCGCAGGGTGGCGTCTGGCTCGCACAAAACAACGGAATAACGCGATTCAATCTCGGACTTTCTGTATATGGCAAGAGTGAAGGCCTGGAAGGCGACGTCCAGAGCATGACGAGGGCGGGCGGCGTCTTTTATGCGGGCACAACCGACGGGTTATTCCGAATGAAGCCGCAAATCGGCGCGCGGCCGCAGTTTGAGCGCGTCGAGGGCCTAACCGGATCGGTATTCGCGTTGTTGCCTTATCTGCAGAGAGTGCTTGCGGGTACGGATCGAGGCGTCTTCGTCGTGACCGGTAAGCAAGCCGACAGAGTCTTCGAAGGTACCCGAGTGGTGTTCGATTCAAGCATTTCACTGCGGGATCCGAATACGGGCTACGTGGCCCGCGAGACGGCGGTGACGGTTCTCGAACACCATGGATCGACATGGTCGGCGGCGGCAGAGTTTAAAGCCCCCGGCGAAGAGTTTCGGACGGTTCGCGAAGGCGATGACGGCCGCGTCTGGGCTACCACGAAGGGCGGCGTGTGGCGACTGGATTTCCGGCAGCAGCCTGTCAGCGTCGAAAGATTCGGCGAGAAGGAAGGCATTCCGGCGGGATGGGTTTCCGCACGGCGTCTCTCTCACGGCGGTCCGGCGGGAGAACGTGCTCCGGTCATCTTTGCCACTGCCAAAGGGCTCAAACGATTTGACGAGAAATCAAAAACCTTCGTGCCGGAGACCAGCTTCGGAACGCAGTTCGCGGACGGCAGCCGCGATGTAATCGATATTTTCGACGATGCGCGCGGAGATGTGTGGATCACCGGCCTGGAATACCAGGGCGTTCTGCGTGCGGAGAGCGGCGGTCGCAAATGGTTCCCCATGCCGCTGCTTCATTCCGGAATACAGGAGGTCTACGGCATCTCGGTGGACCCGGACGGCGTGGCCTGGGCGAC
>DATAZF010000304.1:0-12114 GCA_036272235.1 Bryobacteraceae bacterium
CACCCGCGTAGCCATACGACTCGATTGTGGTGGTGCTTATGCCGTCGTTTGTGAAGCTGAAAAATTCGATCTGATCATCGGTGTTGAACAGACCTTGCAGCAATACAGAAGGGCTTCCGGCGAAACAGGCAACAGGGGAAATCAGCAGCGCCAGTTTCAGAAATTGTTTCAGCAATCGCTTCCTCCTCAATGCCCATCCGATTACGTTCAACGAGCAAATACCCTGTGAAGATTTGGGAAGAACAGTAACAGTGGCGAGGAAAAGGATTAATTTTGTTTGTGATAATCCTTACGTTTCCATGGGATATTACGTCATAAATCGTACGAAACTTTGGGTGTCACGAATACCACACAGCTTTCCACCGCACAAACGAACCCAGGCCCGCTCATCAAGCGCGTGGCGCGCTCGTGTCGCGGATGGCCTCGGGAAGAGACGAAAGGAACAACTCATCGGTGATTTTTTCACAAATCAGTCGACGCGTCATGCGGGGCTTTGGAAAAACGAGCTGTCAAAGGCTCGCGGGAAGAGTTCACCGAGGCGCAGCGTTTCCGATTGCCCCTGAAGGTTTGCAAGGACAACCTCGATGTCTCCGCAAAATTCCCACAGAATCTGGCGGCATGCGCCGCAGGGGGGCGTCAGTGTATCAGTGTCGGCTACGACAGCAACGCGTTTGAATCCGCGGGCGCCCTCGGAGATCGCCTTGAAGATCGCGACGCGCTCGGCGCAAACGGTCAGTCCGTAGGTTGCGTTCTCGACGTTGCAGCCGGTGTGAATGCGGCTGGTGGAATCTTCGACAGCCGCGCCGACTTTGAAGTTCGAGAAAGGCGCGTGCGCGTTTTCACGGGCTTCAAGGGCTGCGGAGACGAGAGGGTCCATGGAGCGAATTATTTCAGACGCGGCAGAACGCGGCGGAGCAGTTCGACCATCGTGCCTTTGACGCGCTCGCCAACTGCGAGAACTTCTTTGTGATCGAGCTTTTGGTCGATCACCCCGGCGGCCAAGTTCGTGACGCAGGAAATGCCGAGGACTTTCATCCCCATGTGGTTCGCGGCGATGGCTTCAAGGGCGGTGGACATGCCGACGAGATCGGCGCCGATGGCGCGCAGGTAGCGGATTTCCGCGGGCGTCTCATAACTCGGACCCGGCAGCGCGGCATAGACGCCCTCAGGCAGATCGAGCTTGAGCTCACGTCCGGCGTCGCGCGCAAGTTCGCGATAGCGTTCGGCGTAAGCCTCGCTCATGTCCGGGAAACGGGGGCCGAGTGAATCGTCGTTGGGTCCGGTCAGCGGATTCTGGCCCAGGAGATTGATGTGGTCGGAGATGACGACAAGCTGGCCGGGAACATAAGAGGGGTTCACACCACCCGCGGCGTTCGTCAGGACGACGGATGTCACACCCATCTTGCCGAGAACACGAATGCCATACACCGACTGCCGGGCCGTATAGCCTTCGTAGAGGTGGGCGCGGCCTGCAAGAGCGGCGACGGGGAGCCCGTCGATGGATCCGATGACAAGCTTGCCCGCGTGGCCGATGGCGGTTGAGGGCGGCCAGCCTGGGATGTCGCTGTATGAGACGGCTTGTGGATTATCGAGCGAGTCAGCAAAAGCGCCAAGGCCGCTTCCAAGAACAACTGCGATTTTGGGACGGAGTGTGACTTTCGATTCGACGAATTGCGCGGCTTTACTCGATTCAACAGCCTCGCTCAAAGCAATATTCCCGCAATGCAGGCGGACATGAAATTCGCCATCGTGCCCGCCGCCACAGCCCGCATGCCGAGCCGGGCGAGGTCCGATTTGCGGGAGGGTGCGAGCGCGCCGATTCCACCAACCTGAATTGCGATGGAGCTGAAGTTGGCGAAACCGCAGAGCGCATAGGTCGCGATCGTGAACGAGTGCGGATCGAGCTGGCCTTTGATCTTGCCCAAGTCGATGAAGGCGATGAATTCGTTGGTAACGAGCCGCTCTCCGAGCAACTGCCCGATCGATGCGCAGTCGTTCCAGGAGACGCCGAGCAGCCACGCCACCGGAGCGAAGATGAGGCCGAATAATTCTTCCATCGATTTCGGGATCCACGAAACCATACCGTGCGCCCAGCCAAAGATTCCGTCCAGCAGCGCGATGAGGGCCAGAAACGCAATCAGCATGGCGCCGATGTTGAGGCAGAGTTGCAAGCCGTCGCCCGCTCCCTGCGCCGCCGCGTCGATGATGTTGACGGAATTATTTTCGAGCTTGACCTCAACCTTGCCGGCGGTAACCGGCGTGCCGACTTCCGGCTGAAAGATTTTCGCCAGCATGATGGTGGCGGGGGCGGTCATGATCACGGCGGTGAGCAGGTGCTGGATCTCGACGTGAGCGAACTTTACGTACGCGGCCATCACGGCGCCGGAGACGTGCGCCATGCCGCAGACCATAATCGTGAACAACTCGGATTCGGTCAGCGCAGGAATGAACGGCCGGATCGTCAGCGGCGCCTCCGTCTGCCCCATGAAGATGCTCGCCGCGACGTTAAGCGATTCGGCGCCGCTCGCACCCATGATTTTCTGCATCCCGATCGCGAAGGCTTTCACGATCCACTGCATAATCCCGAGATAGTAAAGGATCGAAAAGAACGACGCGATGAAAATGATGATGGGCAGGACCTGAAAGGCGAAGACGGTCCCGAGCGAGCCGCTGGATCTTCCGAGTGTGTCGCCGAAGACGAAGGCGCTGCCGGCTTCCGCGTAGCCCAGCATCGCGTTCACCCCCGCGCTGGCGGCCTGAAACAACTTGCCGACACTCGTTTTCAGGATCAGGACAGCGAAGCCGAACTGCAGGCCGAGTCCCCAGAGGATGACGCGGAGTTTGATGGCGCTCTTCTGGCGGGAGAGTAACCAGGCGACCGCCATGATGGCGACCAGGCCGAGAAGGCCAGTGAAACGGCCCATCAGCGCGCCCCTGGTGCCATGCGGCTAGCCGACGACCTCGAGGATCAACTCCCGCTCATCCGGACGCGAGCCCGAAATACGGAATGCATCTTCCACCAGTTCGGCGGCTTCTTCGAGGTTTTCTTCCGTCGTGTAATACAAGCGGCAGAGCACCGAACCGGCATCGACTTTCTCGCCGGCTTTCACTTCGAGGATGACGCCGACTGCCGGATCGATTGCGTCTTCCTTGCGGGTACGGCCCGCGCCCATCATCTGTGAGGCGCGTCCGATATCCTCAGCCATAATCGCGCTGACGAAGCCGGCGCGCGGCGATAGAATCTCGCGCATGCCCGTGGCGTTCGGAAGCAGCTCAAAGCGATCGAGCGCCTGCGAGTTGCCCCCCTGTGCGTCAACCACCTGCTTGAACTTGCGGTAGGCCGAGCCATCCATCAGTTTGTCTTCGGCGAGCTTCCGGGCTTCGTCGAGCGTCGGCGTGACCTTGCCGAGGAAGATCATGCGCGCGGCGAGTTCGAGGCTGAGCCGGGTCAAATCCGCGGGTCCCGCTTTTTGCAATGTCTGGGAGACTTCCATCACTTCGAGCGCATTACCGACCGCGTAGCCGAGCGGCTGGTTCATGTCGGTGATGAGGGCCTGGACTTTCTTGTCGAGGCGGCGGCCGATACCCACCATGGCCTGCGCGAGGCGGCGCGCTTCCACCTGCTTCTTCATGAACGCGCCATGGCCGACCTTGACGTCGAGCACAAGAGCGTCGAGGCCTTCCGCCATCTTCTTGGACATGATGGAAGAGGCGATCAGCGGAATGGATTCCACCGTGCCGGTTACATCGCGCAAAGCGTAGAAGCGTTTGTCGGCCGGGGCGATCTCATCCGACTGCCCGACGAAGGCGAGGCCAAGCGCTGCAAGCTGTCCGCGGAACTGCTCGACTGAAAGGTCGGTGCGGAATCCGGGAATGGATTCCAGTTTGTCGAGAGTGCCACCCGTATGTCCGAGACCGCGCCCGGAAATCATCGGCACGATGACACCGGCGGCAGCCGCAATGGGAGCACAGATAAGGCTGGTCTTGTCTCCGACGCCCCCGGTGGAATGCTTGTCGACCTTGACGCCGGGGATATCGGAGAGATCCAGAACCTCGCCCGAAGCCATCATTACTTCCGTAAACGAACTCAGCTCGCGGTCCGTCATTCCGGAATAGAACGTGGCCATCAGAAACGCGGCGATCTGGTAATCGGGAATTTCTCCGGTGGTATATCCATTGATCAAATACTGGATTTCTTCGACACCAAGCTCTTCAGCCCCGCGTTTCCGCAGGATCAGGTCAACTGTGCGCATGTTAATCGATTAGCCTATCATGTTAACCCACTGATAGTAAAGGACAACGGCTACTAAAGTGGAAGGACTGGCATTGAATGAGGATATTCACCACGGAAGATTTGGGAAAACAGCGTCACCACTTCGACGTGGATCGATCCGTTATCAGCCAGAATGTGAGGCGATGTTAACCGATGCTGATCGCCGCGCATGTCGCGGCAAATCCCTCCGGCTTCGGAAACCAGAAGCTCGCCCGCGGCCATATCCCAGGGGCTGAGACCGAACTCCCAGTAGCCGTCGAGACGTCCGGCGGCGACCCAGGCGAGGTCGATGGCGGCAGACCCGCCCCGCCTGACGCCATGCGACGCCATGGCGAGCTGGTAATAGAAGTGGATATTGACGTCGGTGTGCCTGCGGCGGCTGGGGAACCCCGTGCTGAACAGGGATTCCGCAATGAGAGGGGTTTTCGACACGCGTATGCGCGCGCCGTTGAGAAAGGCGCCGCTGCCTTTTTCACAGGTGAACAGTTCGTCGCGATTGGGGTCGAAGATGACGCCGGCGATCAGTTCCCCGCCCTTTTCGAGCGCGAGCGTAACGTTGTAGACCGGATAGCCGTGGGCGAAGTTGGTGGTGCCGTCGAGGGGGTCGACATACCAGCGGTATTCGGAGGGGCTTTCGTATCCGCTGCCTTCTTCGGCGAGGACGGCATGTCCGGGGAAATGGGCTTTGAGGCGCTCGACGATCAGCTTCTCGGATGCCCGGTCGGCTTCCGTCACCAGATCGAAATCGCCTTTCAGCTCGAAGCGCACGCGGCGTTCGAAATAGTGGCGAAGGAGAGACCCGGCCTCATGCGCGATTTCGATCGCGCGCTCAAGATGTGTGGACATTGGGCTTTTGGTTGGAAGTCCGCGAAGTCATTCTCCACGCATGCATGGGCAGGATGGCAATCCACAGGCAAAGGCGCGCTGTGCCATCATCCTGCCGACCGCGAACTTGCTGCATCAAGCGACTTCGTAAAGGTACTTGATGTCGTGCTTGAAAATGAAGAGATTCGGCGCGCCCGTTCTGGTGACCCGGATGAAGCGCTGATCATAGTATTCGATCACGCCGCGAATTTCCTCGCCGTCGCTGAGCTTCACGCAGACGGTGATCCGGTGCTCGATCAGATGCTTGAGGTATTTGACTTCTTCGAGGGTTTGCTCCGCGGGACGGGAGCTTTTGGCCTTGGATTGTGCCACGTTAGTTTTGCGAATTCCTTCGTTTATCCGGCTGCGCGGTCTTCTTGCGAGGTGTCCGGATCGAATCGCTGCCGGGACCGGAACTGGCATCGACACGCGCCGGAGTACTCTGCTGAGCTTCTCCATAGTATCCGTTGCGCGCCTTCACGGAAAACTCCGGATTGCCCAGAGCCACGTCGAGCGTGTGGAAACGTTCCTTCGCAGGCGGGATGCCGCGAGGATAGAAGGCGATCAGATACTGGGTTCGGAGATCGCGGAGGATCTGGTCGAAGGCCCGGTCGAGGGCGATGCCGAGCGTCGGCTCGAAGACGCGTCCGCCGGTGCGCTGCGAGAGCGTAGTGAGAGCATTCTCGCCGCCGGTGTTCCGGCCCGCATCGTTCTTGATGGGGATGACGAGCACGGGATAAATCACCGCATCCGCCAGCTGCGCGGCTTCGGTGGCGCGCTGGAAATCGCTGTGACTCGTCGTGTCGCCGCCATCGGTGACGATCACGAGAATTTTGCGTCCGCGGCGGTCTTCGATATCGCGCGAGGCGAGCAGGATCGCATCGTAAAGAGAAGTGCCGGCATCACCGCGCAAGGCGCGCAGCGACCGCTCGACCGCCGGAACATTGCGGGTAAAGCCGTTCTGCTTGATGATCTCCCAATTAAAGCTATAAAGCGCGACAGCGTCTTCGGGATTTCCTTCGCGGAGCAAGGCCCGGAGGAAGCGGGTTACGGAATCGGTTTCGAACTTCAGGTCTTTCGCGGTTGAGCCGCTGTTGTCGATCAGAACGGCCACGGATAAAGGCTGATCGGTCTGGCGCTCGAAAATGGAGATCTGCTGGAGGACCCCGTTATCGCGTACAGTGAAGTCGGATTTTTCGAGAGAACCGACTAGCGCGCCGGAAGGATCTTTGACAGTCGCGAGAATGCGGACAAGCTGGACATCGGTATGGAAGATCGCGTCACCCTGCGCAGCAGCCAGGCCGGCGGCACTAAGAAGGAGAAACGCGAGGCGCATTCTCGTCCCAGTCCCCTTCCACCCAGACTTCACCATCCTCGAAAAATTCCTTCTTCCAGACAGGCACCAGCCGCTTGAGGCGGTTGATCCCTTCGAGGGCGGCGTCGAAAGCAGGCCTGCGGTGCGGCGCCGTGACGACGATGACGACGCTGGCTTCACCGATTTCCATGGTTCCCAGCCGGTGGACCATGCCGACGCGGCTGACCGCCCACTGACCCGCAATCTCACGGCCGATCTCCGCCATCTTGCGGATCGCCATGGCTTCGTAGCATTCGTATTCGAGTCGGAGGGTCCGCCGTCCACTGGTATTGTTACGGACCACGCCCTGGAAAGTTACACTGGCTCCGTCCGAACCCTGCAATAAACGGGATTCGAGACCCGGAACATCGATCGGCCGGCGAGTCAGCGCAAAAAAATGGCCTTCGGGATCGTTGATTTCGGGCAGGCTGCCACCGCTGACAGGGGGGAGCAGGGCGACTTCATCGCCTTCCGAAAGAGCGTCCCCGATGGTGGCAAATTCGTGATTCCGGGCGAGGACAATACTTGAAGCCATTTGGCGAAGCTTGGGAAATGCGGTGGCGTAGTGGTCGAAGACGGAGCCGGTGGTTGCACCCGCGGGGAGATCGAGAGAATCCTCGGCGCGCCCGCAAATGTCTTTTAGAAGCCCGAAAAACAGAACCTTAACTTGCACTAAGTCAAGGCTATCAAAAGCGGGGTTTGCAACCAATTGTCAGACCGTTCAACCCCGAAATCCGCCGCCGGTCATTTTTGCGCCGCCTCCGGGCGGTCAGTCGTCGAGAATCCGGCTATGCATATACCTCGCAAATTCCTGCTGATGTCGGTGCTTCTGGTCGCCTTGCCTCTGCCAACGCTCTTCTGGATGACGTTCGAGGGTAGCGGCTCCATGGAGGGCCTCGAAACAATTCCGCGCTGGCTCTCGCTCTGTCTCTTCTTCTGGTGGCCTCTGGGGATGCTGCTCTCCGGATCGAAAGCGCCAGCTTTTGAGAGGAGAAGTCGCTGGGTGCGCTTTTTCGCGGGATATGCGCTCTCCATTCCGCTTTATTTCCTGTCCTTGTTTGTTGTATACCCGGCGTTCGGAGCCAGTTTCCATCCGCTGGCCCACGGGATCTGGCGGGTTTATCTCACCGCAACGCCACAGTTCTATCTGATCGTGTTCGCGGTGCACTATCTGATGCGAACGCGCGTCGCCCGACCGGCTCTGATAGTGACGGCGGTTTTTTTCGTGGCTGGCTTCTTTCTTCCTTTGTGGTTAAGCGCACAGGCAAGCTTCAACTGGCCCAAACCGACGATCAGCCGGGTCGCGATTGAAGGGGCGCGCATTGTCGATGCGGAATCCGACAAGATCGTCGAGGGCAAAACGGTCTACATTGAGAACGGCCGCATTACCGCGGTCGCGGGCGGCGCGCCCGACGCCGGCTGGACGCGTATCGACGCGAGCGGGCACTATCTGTTGCCCGGGCTGATCGATGTTCACACTCACTTGCAATCACCGGTTGAAGTTCGCGCGGGCTTTCAGTTCGGATATTTCATGCGCTCGACGATGTCGTCCTGGGCACCGCAGCGCCGGGCATATCTCGAAAGCGGAGTAACCACGGTGCGCGACCTTGGCGGTCCCGCGAAGAGTTCTTTCCGGATGAGGCGGGAAATCGAAGAGAAACAGATGCTCGGTCCGCGGCTGTTGACCGCGGGAAGGTTGGTGACATCTCCGCGGGGGCACCCGGTGAGCACAATCTGGAACGCAGGTGTGTCGCGCGAGGGGGCAATCCTCGCGAGCGATGAGCGCACGATGATCGAAGGTCTTGACCGTAACCTCGCCGACGGGCCGCCCGACGTCGTGAAATTTGTTCACGGCACGATCGGGAGGGCAAAAGAGGAATTGAGCCCGGCCCTGCTGGCGCGCGGTATCGCATGGGCGCGGGAACACAGGCTGAGCGCGGTGGTCCACGCGGAAACCCCGTTGGAGTTCGAGGACGCGATTCGGGCCGGCGCCACCGGCGTGGAACATGCCGCCTATCTGGATACCCTTCCGCCGTCGCTCGTGGCGCTCGTCCGCGAAAACCGGCCTTTCATTGACCCGACCTTCGGGGAATTCGAAACCGATATGATCCTGAGGAAGATGCCCCAAGCCAAACGGGACGCAGAGCTCACGCGCAGATATGAAGTAGCGCACGAGCTGGCGCGAGCCGGGGCACGCATCGTAATCGGAACGGATGCTCCGCTGGTGGCCTATGGGACCGGCTATCACGATGAGCTCGATCATTTCGTTCGCGCCTGTTTCGGGAACGCCGATATTCTCGCGATGGCCACGGTGGTCAACGCGGCATATGTTGGCCGGGCGGCGGACCTTGGCAAAGTGGCGGCGGGATATCGCGCCGATCTTGTGCTGGCGAGGGACAATCCTTTAGAGGATTTGAAGACGCTCCGGCATCCCCTGTGGACCATGCGCGACGGACAGATCGTCGCGGGTAAAGTCCCGGGTAACAAATGAGTCGTATCTACTGGATCTGCCAGATCGCGGGATGGGGCGCCTACGCGGCCGCGCTGTTCGGAATCAGCACGGCTTATTCCGGCTGGCACATCGAACTCGCAGCCGCCTACGCATTGTTCGCGGTTTACAGCATCGGTCTCACACATCTGCTGCGCCGGGCGATCCGGCGGCGCGACTGGCTCGCTCTGCCGGCGCTCCAGGGATTGCCGCGGGTTTTTCTGGCCGCGCTTGCGGTGGCATTGATTCAGACGTCGCTGATTGTGACGGTTGCCCTTTTGTTCGCCGGGCCTCAAAGCGGCTTCACCGAGGTACGACAGGTGGCCGCTACCGCATCGGGCGTAACTGTCGCCACGTGCGGTTGGGCCGCCGCGTATGTCGCCATCGTGTGGAATCGGCGCTACCGGGAAACACGGCTTCGCGAGATGGAACTTCAACTCACGCTCGGACAAGCGGAACTGCGCGCGTTGCGGGCGCAGGTGAATCCGCATTTCCTGTTCAACAGCCTGAACACGATTCGAGGCATGATTACCGAAAATCCAGCGCGTGCACAGGAGATGGTCACCAGTCTGGCGGGCCTCTTCCGCCACGCACTCGAATTTCGCGGCGCCCAGATGGTGCCGCTCAAGGACGAAATGGAAGCGGTTTCGCAATATCTGGCGCTGGAGACCGCGCGTCTCGAAGAACGTTTGCGGATTGAGACGGAGATCAGCGACGAAGCCGCGCGCCGCAGCGTTCCGGCAATGGTTTTGCAAACGCTGGTCGAGAATGCGGTCCGGCACGGCATCGCCGAGCTTCCGCAGGGAGGCTTGTTGACGATTCGCGCTGCTCTGACCGGCGTGGGAATGACCAGCGAGGCTCTCCTGCTCGAAGTCGAGAATACCGGTCGTCTGAAACCCGTCAGCCCCAATGGCACGCATACGGGCCTCGCGAATGCGCGGGAGAGGATGCGGCTTCTTTGCGGAGAAAATGCGTCCCTCGTGTTGTCCGAGACCGGCAGCGGGGTTGTCGCAGCCAGAGCCGTGATCCCAAAAGTCACATGAAGGCCCTTATTATCGATGACGAGCGAATGGCCCGGCAGGAGCTGCGCCGCCTCCTGACCGCGCATGCCGACGTGGAAATCGCAGGCGAAGCGTCCAACGGCGAGGAAGCGCTGGAACTGATTCAGAGGCTGGCGCCGGACGTACTATTCCTCGATATTCAGATGCCTGGCATGAGCGGTTTCGACCTGCTCGACCGGCTGCGCGAGGTGCCTGATGTGATCTTCACGACGGCGTACGATCAACACGCGCTGCAGGCGTTTGAAGTGAGCGCTCTCGACTATCTGCTCAAGCCGGTCGCGCCGGCGCGGCTGGCGGCGGCACTGCAGAAAGTTCGTCCGCAGCGGCCATTGATGACGCCGTCGAATGGCCTGATGCAGAGCATGGAGCAGATCTTTCTGCGGGATGGCGAACGATGCTGGATCGTCAAGACGCGGGAAATCGATCTGCTCGAATCGGAAGGTAACTACACCCGCGTGTTTTTCCGGAAGGAGAGCCCGCTGATTGCAGGTTCGCTGGCGGCTTTCGAAGCGCGTCTGCCCGCGGCGATTTTCTTTCGGGCGAACCGGCGCCAGATCCTGAATCTGAACGGGGTGGAGGGAACACAGCTCGCTCCCGCGGGCAATTTGGTTGTGATGTTGCGCGGAGGCCGCGAGGTGGAGCTGTCGAGAAGGCAGTCCACAGTCCTGCGCGAGGTTCTGAGCATATAGTGACTCGCTACAATCGGAGACCGTGCCCGATCCCGCAATCAAGACTCATCTGACGACCGTGCGCGTCCGATACGCCGAGACGGACCAGATGGGCGTCGTCTATTACGCGAATTATCTGGTCTGGATGGAAGTTGCGCGCGTCGATTACTGCCGGGCGGTGGGGTTCCATTACAAAGATATGGAGCTCGACGACGGCGTTCTCCTCGCGGTGGCGGAATCGCACTGCCGCTATGTAAGCCCCGCGCATTTTGACGAAGAGATTCGGATTGCGACCAGTGTTCCCGATGTCAACCGGCGGTTCGTGTCGTTCGACTACGAGATGACATGCCTGGGGCGCAGAGTGGCAATCGGGCAAACGCGCCATGTATTCCTGAAGCGCGATCCGGCGAATGGGCTGCGGCCGGTACGGTTGCCGGACAAGTACGCGGCATTATTCGGCATCGCGGATTAAACCGCACGGGCGCGGTTGGCCGCTCGTGCGGCTCTCCTCTAGCCTGAGGATATGAGGCCGCGCGTGGTGATTGTCGGTGGCGGGTTCGGTGGACTTTACGCGGCCCGCTCACTCCGGAATGCCGATGTCGACATAACACTCATCGACCGGCGTAATTTTCATCTCTTCCAGCCGTTGCTTTATCAGGTCGCGACGGGGGCGTTGTCGCCGGGCGAGATTGCGTCGCCGCTTCGATACGTGCTGAACCGGCAGAAGAATGTGCGGGTGCTCCTCGGAGAGGTCGTCGATCTCGACATCGGCGGGCGCGAAGTTGTATTGAAAGATCAGGCGCGCATCCCGTATGACACGGTCGTTCTCGCCACGGGATCGACGCACAGCTACTTCGGGCATCCGGAGTGGGGCGCGATTGCGCCCGGTCTCAAGACGATCGAGGACGCGACGGCGATTCGCACGCGCATCCTGCTGGCGTTCGAGCGTGCGGAGAAGACGACTGACCCCGAACTCCGGCGCGCGGAACTGACATTCGTAATCGCAGGCGGCGGACCCACCGGAGTCGAGCTCGCCGGCGCGATCGGAGAGATTTCGCGGGACACGCTGAAGAAGGACTTCCGGAATATCAATCCGGCGGAAGCGAATATTTTTCTGATCGAAGGCGCGGAGCGGCTGCTGCCAACCTACACGCCGAAGCTCTCAGCGGCCGCTGAAAGGGCGTTGATTCACCTTGGCGTGCGGACTCGCACGAACGCGATGGTGACCGGAATCGACGCTGATGAAGTAACCATCGGTTCGGGCGAAACGAAGATGACGATCCGGACGAAGACGGTTCTTTGGGCGGCGGGCGTTGCGGCTTCCCCGCTGGGGAAAATGCTGGCGGACAAGCTCGGACTCACGCTGGATAAGGCCGGGCGCGTACCGGTGCAGCCGGATCTCTCGG
>DATAZF010000305.1:0-6693 GCA_036272235.1 Bryobacteraceae bacterium
ACGTTGACGTCCACTTCTTCGCAATCGCAGTCGAGGAACAAGAGCGCGAACGGGAAGCACGCCGGCGGCATCAGGTTGTGGTACGCGCTTGAAAGCGCATGCAGGACGAGGCGGTCGCGGATGAGGCGGCCGTTGACGAAAACGAAGATCGAGTTGCGGTTGTTCTTCTGCACCTGCGGGCGAGAGACGAAACCGTAGGCGGTGTAGGTGCGCGGAGGCTCGTCGGGCTCCGGCTGCAGGGCACGGGTTTGCGACTGGAGCTCGATCAGGTCGTCCAGTAACTGGCTGCCGAAGACCTGAAAGACGCGTTCGCGCAGGGTTTCGACGGGCGTGGCGTGGAGCAGAGTGGCGCCGCCGTTCCAGAGCTCGAAAGTTTTGTTCGGATGGGCGAGGCTGTAATGCGTGACGAGGGAGGCGATGTGGGCCAGCTCGGTTTGTTCCGAGCGCAGGAACTTCTTGCGCGCCGGCACATTGAAGAAGAGGTCGCGGACGGCGATCGTTGTGCCTCCGCCGCGCGCGATCTCATCGCAGGTCAGGATCTTGCCGCCGGCGATTTCGACGCGGGTACCGGTTTGTTCGTCGAGGGAGCGGGTTTCGAGAAGAAGGCGCGAGACGGAGGCGATGGAGGGCAGCGCCTCACCGCGAAAGCCGAGTGTGCCGATGGAAAGGAGATCTCTAACATCATGAAGTTTGCTTGTGGCGTGGCGCTCGAAAGCGAGCAGCGCGTCATCGCGGAGCATGCCGCAACCATCGTCGGCGATGCGGATCAGGCGGCGTCCGCCATTTTCGATTTCAACGCGGATGCTGCAGGCGCCGGCGTCGAGGGAATTTTCGAGAAGTTCCTTGACGACGGAAGCGGGGCGCTCGACGACCTCGCCAGCCGCTATTTTGTTGGCGACGTTATCGGAAAGGACCCGGATGCGACCCACGGTTTACGGCTTACTCCCTCGGCAGGGCGGCTACTTGCTGGTGTCGACGCCGAACTTTTTCAGCTCTTCGGCATAGTAGCGCTTCTGCAGGATGTCCCATTCTTCGCTGCCTTCAGAGATATCGCGCTTGATCGACCGCACCTTGTCGCGCGCGGCGCGGTCCGCCTTTTCCTCGACCTGCAGAATTTCTGTGAATGCCTTCACAATTTCGAGGCGGGCATCGTTCATATCCTTCTTCATTCGCAGATCGCGCGACTTCTTGAGAACGACGATCAGCTTGTGCGAGATGTCGGTGATCTTGTCCCGGGAGAGCTTCATGGCGTCGCCGGTGTCGCGTCCGGCGGCTTTGACGATTTTGCGCTGCTGGATCAGGGTGTTCTTGGCTTTGCGGAACATCTCCTGGTAGCTGACGCCCTCGCGCCGCATGTAATCGCTGTATTGCTCAAGGATTTCGCGCACTTCGTCGTTGAGTTTGTCCTCGGCGTCAAGCTCATCGTAGATCAGAGTATTCACAATCTCAATGACTTTTTCGGGCGTATGGGTCTCGATCGTGCCGGGGTTAAGGCGGCGGACGATCTGACGGGACAAATATGCTACGAACTCCCGGGGAAGCAACATTATTTAAGGATCTCCGTCAGTGTATCATCGTGGGTTAATTTTGAACCGGAATCACGACCACTGGCTGCCATCGATTTCGATGTGGCTGGTATCCCTCATCAGCTACATCGACCGCAACACCATCGCGATTCTGGCGCCGGTGATTCTCCGGGAAACCCATCTCAGCGCCGAGCAATATGGGTTCATCATTTCGTGTTTTTCGGTGGCATATATGGTGGGGAATCCGGTCTGGGGAATCATTCTGGACCGGTGGGGATTGCGCCGCGGCATGACGACCGCGGTCGGAATCTGGAGCGTGGCGTCGGCGGCGCATGCGTGGGCGACAGGGTTCTGGAGCTTCGGGATCGCGCGGGCGGTGCTCGGAGCCGGGGAGGGCGCGACGTTTCCCGGCGGCCTGCGCACGGTGACGCAGACACTCCCGCCCGAGAAGCGGGGACGCGGGCTGGCCATCGCATACAGCGGCGGATCGCTGGGCGCAATGATCACGCCGTTGATCGTTACCCCGGTGGCGGCGGCGTTCGGATGGCATGGCGCTTTCGTTTTTACGGGTTTACTGGGCGCGGCGTGGCTGGTCTTCTGGCGGTTGACCGGGAAGAGCATCGACCGCGGCGCCGTTCAAGAGAAATCGGTGCCGCTGGCCCGCGTCTGGGCCCATCCGGCATTCTGGGCCTTCATGGCGGCGTATGGGGTGGCCGCGATGCCGCTCGGGTTCATCCTCTACGATTCGTCTTTGTATTTGCAGGCGCGCTTCGGATGGAGCCAGGCAACGCTCGGCTATGTGTTGTGGATTCCGCCTTTCGGATGGGAAGTGGGCTACTTCTTCTGGGGCTTCGTGGTGGACTGGGTTGGACCCCGATTCCGGGGC
Organism: Bryobacteraceae bacterium; assembly: GCA_036272235.1. Classification (GTDB taxonomy): domain Bacteria; phylum Acidobacteriota; class Terriglobia; order Bryobacterales; family Bryobacteraceae; genus BOG-234. The sequence goes on from DATAZF010000305.1 coordinate 2,413, forward strand.
TTGATGCTGGCTTCAATGGTCTTAAGTTTGCCGCTGGCGTGGATGCATTCGCTCGCCACGGGGCCGTGGGTGCTGGCGAATATGTTCCTGACGATGTTCGGGTTGGCGGGTTTTGTGGTGCTATCGGTGGCGTACGCAACGCGGGCGTTCCCGCCGGGACATTCGGGTTTGCTGGCGGGAATCGGGGCGGGGTCGTGGGGAGCGATTGTGGCGCTGGCCATGCCATGGTTCGGGCGCCTTTTCGACCACGCAGCGTATGTGACGGCTTTCCGCGAGGCGACGGTTTTTCCGATTGCCGGCTACCTTTTTTGGCTGGTCCTTTCCAGCCTGGTCCGCCGCGACCCGGTGGGCTGAACTGGTGGGGCGGTAATCGGAACCTGCCTTGCTATATTGATTAAGGTCTATTCATATGACGACGTCGTTTGCCACGCCAACCAGCACGGAACGGCTAAAAGCAGCGCGCGCAGCAGGTCTGGAACCGGAGACCCTGATCCGCGCGTTCCGGCTCATGCAGACATCGCGGAGTCTGGACGATCGCGAGGTCCTGCTGCGGCGCCAGCAGCGCATCTTCTTTCAAATCAGCGGCGCAGGGCATGAAGCCATTCAGGTTGCGGCAGGTCTGGTCACGCGGCCGGGTTACGACTGGTTTTATCCTTACTACCGCGATCGGGCGCTGTGTCTGACCCTGGGGATGACGCCTTCCGACATGCTGCTCCAGGCGGTCGGGGCGGCTGCGGATCCCTCGTCCGGGGGGCGCCAGATGCCGAACCACTGGGCGGACCCGGCAAAAAACATCGTCACCAGCTCGTCGGCGACAGGGACTCAATACGTTCAGGCGGTGGGCTGCGCGGAAGGCTGCCGGCTGCGGTATCCCGGCCAGGACCGGGTGGTGATGGCAAGCTCGGGTGAAGGCGCGACGAGTGAAGGGGAATTCTGGGAGTCGATCAACCAGGCCTGCTTGAACCGGCTGCCGGTGCTGTTCCTGATCGAGGACAACGGCTATGCGATTTCGGTGCCGGTGGAACACCAGACGGCGGGCGGGTCGATCTCGAAGCTGCTTGCCGGGTTTCCCGATCTGCTGAATATCGAAGTAGATGGGACGGATTTGATATCGTCCTACCGGGCGATGGCGGCGGCCGCGGCGTGGTGCCGCGAGGGGCACGGCCCGGCGCTGGTGCATGCACATTGCATCCGGCGTTATGCGCATTCCTACAGCGACGAAGACAAGTCATACCGGGCGAAGCACGAGCGCGAGGAGGAGGCGCTGCGCGATCCGGTGGTGACTTTTCCGAAATTTCTTGTGGAGGAAGGGCTGCTGCAGGCTTCCGAACTGGAGGAAATGGTTCGGGAGATTAATCTGGAGGTCCTCGAAGAGACGCACAAGGCGCTGAAGGCTCCGGCTCCGGACCCTGACCGAGTGTTGCTTCACCTCTACTCGGAAAGAGTGGATCCGACTTCGGCGCAGTTTGAGGCGGCAGCCCAGCCGGATGGCGATCCGAAAACGATGCTCGACCTGATCAACGTGACGCTCAAAGAAGAAATGCGCCGCAATGAACGGGTGATCGTATTCGGCGAGGATGTAGCCGATTGCAGCCGCGAAGGCAATCTGGCGGAAGTGAAAGGAAAGGGCGGCGTCTTCGGGATCACAGCCGGCTTGCAGAAAGAGTTCGGCGGGAAGCGCTGCTACAACTCGCCGATCGCCGAAGCTTCGATCGTGGGGAGCGCGATTGGGATGGCAACGGTGGGAATGAAGCCGGTGGCCGAGATCCAGTTCTTCGATTACATCTGGCCGGCGATGATGCAGATCCGCGACGAGCTTGCGTCAATGCGCTGGAGATCGAACGGCCACTTCTCGGCGCCTCTGGTGTTGCGGGTGCCGATCGGCGGTTATCTGACTGGCGGCGCGATTTATCACAGCCAGTGCGGCGAGGTTACGTTCACACATTTGCCGGGGCTTCGCGTGGTGTTTCCGTCGAATGCTGAGGATGCGTGCGGGTTGTTGCGTACGGCCATCCGCTGCGAAGATCCCGTGTTGTTTCTCGAGCACAAGAAGCTTTATCGGGAGATGTACAATCGCTCGCCACATCCAGGCGTGGACTTCACGATTCCCTTCGGGAAGGCAAAGGTTGTGAAGGCGGGCGAGTCGGTCAGCATCATTACTTATGGCGCGCTGGTGCAGAAGGCACTTCTGGCGGCTCAGGATGTGGAGAAGCGATTGCCGGGCGCGAGCGTGGAAGTAATCGATCTGCGGACGCTGGCTCCTTATGACTGGGAGGCGATCCGGACGAGCGTCGAAAAGACGAGCCGCGTGATCGTTGCACACGAAGATACGCTGAGCTTCGGGTATGGCGCGGAGATCGCCGCGCGGATTGCGGATGAGTTGTTCTCGTCGCTGGACGCACCGGTGAAGCGGGTGGCGGCGATGGATACATGGGTGGGCTATCATCCGCAGCTGGAGAACAGGATTTTGCCGCAGACTGAGGATTTGGTGCGGACGATCGACCAGGTGCTGGCGTTCTAATTTCCACCGGAACTCAGGTCGCTTTTGGCCGTGCCGCCAAGGCGGCTTTCACACGCTCCGGCGTGAACGGGCTTTGCCGGATGCGAGCTCCGGTAGCGTCGAAGATTGCGTTGCCGATGGCAGCGGCGATGATGGTGATCGAGGTTTCCCCTGCTCCGGTCGCTTCCTCGTCCGGGCGGTTGATCAGAACGGTTTCCACTTTCGGGATGTCGAAGCCCAGCGGGAGGCTGTGGTAAGTCCGCCAGTCGATTGAGGTGATCTTCTCGTCGTCCCAGGTAACTTCTTCGCCGAGCGCGCGGCTCATACCCTGGAGCGCGCCGCCTTCCATCTGGTTGCGGAGTCCATCGGGATTGGAGATCGGTCCGCAGTCGGTGCTGACGACGATGCGCTTGACGGCGACCTTGCCGGTGTCCTGATCGACTTCGGCTGCGACCACGATTGCCGCATAACCGTTGGCGCCTTCGTAGGCGACACAGGCGATGCCGCGTCCTTTTGCGATACCGGTGTGAGTGATATTCGGGCGCGGAGAAGGGCGCGAATCCCAATTGGCGGCCCTGGCGGCCTGCTCGACCGCGGCGCGCAGACGCGTATGCGCAAGATGGCGGAGGCGATATTCGACGGGGTCCACCTTCACGTGGGCGGCGAGCTCATCCATGAAGCACTCGTGGGCAAACGAATTCTGGAGGCGCGCAGGGGAGCGAAGGGGTCCGGTGAAGAAGGGCGACGCGACGTTGTGGACGAGCACGCGCTCGCTCGCGATCGTGCCGGTGCCTTTGTTCGCGCCGCCGAAGCGTCCGGCGAGATAAGAAGGCACGCCGTTGCTGTTGTTGTTGAAGGCGGTGGGCTGTGGCGCCGGAGAGCGCGGATTGAAGGCATCCGGCTTGAAGCCGAGAAGAGTTCCTGTGATGACATTGCCGGGAGCGCCAGTGCCGGGGCGATTGCCGAGTCCGGGCGACCAGGCCTCGTGGTCCCAGGCGACGATGTTGCCCTGGGGATCGACGCCTGCGCGCTCATCCATGAGGAAGGCGTTGCCGTAGTTCTCGCCCCAGGCCATTTCGTCTTTGCGCGTAAGCTGGACGCGAACGGGCTTGCCTACGGCCTGCGAGAGCACGGCGGCATCGTAGGTGACGGTGTCGGCGGCGTTGAGTCCATAGCAGCCGGAGCCGCGGCGGAAAACGACGTGAATGTTTTCGGGCTTCAGGCCAAGCACCATCGCGCAGCTCGATTTCTGATACCAGACCGCCTGCGTGGCCGACCAGAGTGTCGCTTTGTCGCCTTCGACGTTGGCGACAGCGCAGGAGCTGCCGAAAGATCCATGCATCTGATAAGGGTGGAAGTACGTTGCCTTGAGGACGGCCGCCGCGCCCGCGAGCTTCGCATCGACATCGTTCGAATTGACCAGGAAAGTGTCGCGCGTTGGCTGCGCGCGAAGGTAATTGGGGAAATCGGATTGCTTCGGCAGCGAGGAGCCCGGAGTCCACGTGACTTTCAACTTGCCAGCGGCCTGGAGCGCCTGCCACGGTTTTTCGGCGACGATGCCGATGAAGTTTTTTTTCACGACGACTTTGACGACGCCGGGCAGGTTCGCGACAGAGGCCTCATCGACGCTTGCTACCGTGGCGCCGACAGTCGGCGGACGGACTACACGACCATGCAGCATCCCCGGCACGCGAACGTTGTGGACGTACTCGAACTGTCCGGTAACGATGGCGGGCAGATCGGGCTGGGGGATGGGCTTGCCAAGCACGGTCCACTCGCGC
>DATAZF010000306.1:0-12943 GCA_036272235.1 Bryobacteraceae bacterium
GGCGCCGGAGCCCCGATTGAGGTGGAAACCTGGGCCGTTCCCAGCAGGAACTTCGGGGCGTTCGTGGCCAATGTGCCGCCACCCCTGGGGATCGGGACGTGCACTCTCGAAAGCGGCCGCACCGTGAAATCGTTCGTGTGCGAGCCCTGCGCGCTGGCGGATGCCGAGGACATCACGCGATTCGGCGGATGGAAGGCCTATCGGGCCCGGCCCCTGATTTAACCACCGATTAATGAATTAACGGCCCGCCGAGGAAACCCCGTCGTCCGGAACCGCAACCTCCATGCCTGGATCCGGTTCCCGGGGACGCGCAGCCGGTTCCATGGCGGCGCGGAAATCACGGAATTCGTCTCTCTCGGCTTCCTCGAAGTCAAAACGCGGTGCCACCAGCTCCTGCCGCCGGTGAAACGACCGCGCGATCCCGCCATCCGCGTGCTGCTGGTTTCCCGTAAAGATGTGGTACAGCTCGTGAGCCAGAATTCTGCCCATCGCGCGCCCCAGGACCTGCTCCCGAACCGCTTGCGGAGAGCCGGAAAGCAGAGGAGAAATGTACTCTCCAACCCGGGAACATTCCAGATCCGTAAAGTGGAGGATGTTCCCTCCCGATACCGGGGTCGAGGCCAGCGCCGCACCGGGCAGGGAATCATGGGCGGGCAGCAGAGAGGGCACCCTGCATTCACCTTTGACATGGACCACAGCCAGCACCGAGAATTCCGACCCCGGGGACGGCTCCGTCAACATGTGCCATTCAAACTGCAGCCCGGAAGTGCTGAAAATCCTCTGGACCTCCGTCTTCATGCCCGCGACTATTACGGGCGAAGGAGAATGGTCAAAATCCAGAAACAGCGCCACCGGATGAGACACGGATGGCGCGGTGACGGCGACAGCCGCACAAGGGACCAGTGCCAGACATAGGCATTTGACCAGAACCTGGGTCATCCAAATCCTCAACAGGGGGATTCGTTCTCGCGCCTTCAGGTATATCACGTTCCCCGCTGCCCCGCCCGATGCTGGCGTCACAACGACTTATACGCTGGATGCGCGCCGAGGTTCGCTCGGAACGCAAAAATCCCCCGCAGCCTGTTGGGGCGGCGGGGGATTGGTGTTGCCGATTGAGTGGGTGATTCGGCCGGAAACCGGCCGTCTCGAACTATGCGCTCTGCAGTTTAAAACTCATAGCGCAATGCCATCTGCATGACGCGGGGAGCCGCACCGAAAGCGTAGCCGGTGATCTCGCCGAAAGTTGTCGGAGTCGCCAGACTCAGATTCGGCACTCCGAAGTTCACCCCGTTGAACGCATTGAACGCCTCCGCGCGGAAGCTGATCTTCTGGTGTTCCCACGGCAGAATGAAGCTCTTGCTCAGCGCCAGATCGGTATTGAAGAAGTGAGAACTCCGCACAATACCGCGCGTCCCCACCGTTCCCGGGCCGGCGCCAACAAAAGAGTTGACAGCGTTTGGACTCGAGAAGATGCTCGGAATCCCGTTGGAATCGAGCGTCACTCCGTTCGCCGGGAGTTTGGCGCCCGGCGCGAGAACACCGAACGCGGCGATGTCGTAGTTTACGTTGTAGTCGCCGGCATCGCTCACCGTGAGAGGCGTCCCGCTGTGGAAACTGATCAGGGTAGTCCCCTGCCAGCCTCCGATGATCTGGTTCACCCAGCCAGGCGCGGAGCCGAACAGCATCTTACCCTTGCCGACCGGAATCTCGACCACCGCGTCCGCCGTGAAGGTTTGGCGGCTGTCGAAATCCGAGGGCCCACGGAAAGCATTGGTGTTGAAAGCGTCCTGAAGCAGTCCGCCGGTGCTGTAGGCGCTTGTCCCGGAGGCGTTGGCAGCGGCTGAGGTGGCGTTTTCGGCGGATTCCGAGGCGGAGCCGTTATCGATCGCGTGTCCCCACGTGTAGTTGAAATCGTAGCCCCAGCCGCTTTGTACGGCGCGCCGCAGCACGATCGTCATGGCGTGATAGGAAGACCGGCCGTTGTTGGTGAAAGCATCGAGCCCCGAGTTCTGCAGGGGGAAGAAGGTGTTGCACCCTGTGATGACAATGCAGCTTCCGTTCGGCTGCCGGATGCGATCCACGTCGTTAAGTCCGTCGAGCCAGCTTCCCGCATAGTTCCCGTAAACGTCGTAGAAGAAGTTCGCGCTCGCGCTTCCGGGGATGTAGTGATTCGCGAGGCCCGGGAACATGTTGTTGTAGAACGCTTCGTTGGGCACGAGAGTTGGATTGGCCTTCACCTGCGCCGCCGTGAGGCCGCTGTTGAACAGGGCGGTGAGCGGAGCGCCGGCCGCGGCGAACGTCTGCCCGGAGGCGGGGTCTTTGAAGTTCGTCAACGGTTGCCCGAAATCCTGCTGGATGATTCCGCGATGGCCCAGCCGCCCCACGTAGCCCACTTCGATAGTCATCTTCTTCGGCAGCGAGCGCGCGTAGCTCGTATTGAGAAGGTATTGGTACGGCGCTTTCAAATCGCTCGAAACGCCGCTGAAGGTGGTGAAGCCGCCTGTGATGATGGCGGGCGTCAGCGGGAAGGAGCCGCCGGCGACCGTCGGCAATGTCGGGTAGGCGCCGCCGGTATAGCGGTATCCCGTTGTGAAATTCGTATTGATCGGTTGTGCGACGGCCGTCGCGAGCCCGGGAGATCCCGAGGAGGCGAATTGCTGCGCCATGGCTGTTCCGTAGTGGTCGTAGAGGAGAGCCGCGCCCACGCGGAAGACGCTTCCCGCCCCCATGATTTTCTCGGCCGTGCTGCCGGCCTTTGGACTGTAAGCCGCCGCAAGGCGCGGTCCGAAGTCCTTGGTGTCAGCCGGGTAATAGCCGGCGCGGCCGTTCACCGGACCGCCAAGCCCGTAGGTGATCAGCGAATTCGTCAACTGGGAGTTTGGTATGCCATTGTTCGCCGCGTAGAGGCGGTCCCCAAAAAACTGATTCGCGGAGACGAGCGGCGTCACCTCCCGCCCATTCACGTCGTAAGGCACGCCGGAAAGCGAGTAGCGCAGTCCAACGGTGATGGTCAGGTTGTGCTTCCACTTGAAAGCGTCCTGTATATACCCTTCGTATTCGTGATCCGCGAAGGACGTCGTCACCGGGTTTCCGAATGCAATCGGCGACCCCTGGACGGTGTAGTTGTAAGTGGCGCCGTACTGGTTGATCAGGCCGAGCACCGGTCCGAATGCGTTCGTCACGTTCGTGGCGGAGGCCAGCGCGACACCGCTGCCATAAGTGGGCGCCAGATAATTCATTACGTCGGTCGTGATGTCGCCGCCGAGGCCCAGCAGCGTGTTCCGCGAGAAGCTGTAGTTGGGAACGTTGTTGAAGTTCTGATTCGTGTTCAGCGCGAATCGGAAATTCAAACCGTACTGGATTGTATGCCGGCCTTTGGTCCACGTCATGTCGTCGGTAACGTTTGTCGTGGGAGCGATCCGCTGGGTGGGCCGTGTCGTCCCGATGACGCCCGCGAAATAGAAGGTCGGTACCACAGCTTCCGTCCCGGTCGCCGCGTTCCCAAGTCGCGTATACCCGTAGTTGAAGACGTTCACCAGATTTGGCGTCAGCACCGCCGTATAGCGGCCCGAGAGGCCGCGCGAGTTGTCCAGCGTGCGCTGCACCGCTGCCTGGCCGGGGAATTCCGCGAGGCCCGTGCTGCTGCCGGTCTGCCCGTTGCCATCGACCGCGGCGCCATTCAGTGTTCCGCGCAGCGAGATCGTGTGCTTGCCCGAGGAATCGATGTTGTAATCCAGCTTGGCGACCTGCGCGTGATTATTGAGATCCTGCGGCGCGTTGAAGGTCAGCTCGTTGAAGTTGAGCCCCAGATCGGGAGACGCCAGCGGATTATTCCCCGCCGGAAACGATTTGAGATAGCTCGCCATATACGGGCTCTCGCCGATATGCAGCGGATCGATATTGGCGATGTCGCTCGGGCTCAGTGAAACAGTGGGGCCCCCTTTGAGCGGCACCTGTATGATGCCCTGCTGCAGTGTCGCACTGGGCACGAGGCGGGTCACCGGGGTGGCGCTGCGATCCTTCCGGCCTTCCCAGTTATAGAAGAAGAACAGTTTGTTCTTCAGGATCGGGCCGCCCAGCGAAGCGCCGTATTGATTTCGTATGAGCGCGGCACGCGGCACACCGGCGCGGTTGCTGAACCAGCTGTTGGCCGCCAGATCCGTGTTGCGGTTGTACTCGTAAGCGGTGCCGTGAAACTGATTCGAGCCGCTCTTGGTGACGATCGAAACCTGGCCGCCGCCCGAACGCCCCTGGTCGGCGCCGAGGCCAGCTACCGTGGTGCGGAACTCCTGCACCGAATCGAGCGGAATGGGAAGCACCGAATTGAAGCCGTTGGCGCCCGCGTTATCGTTTACATCCACGCCGTCGAGCATCACGTTGTTCTGGTCGGCCCGCGCCCCCAGTACCTGGCCGGTGGACGCCACGCCGGGCTGCACGCCCAGCAGCGCGACGATATTTCGCGTCTGCAGCGGAATCTCCTTGACCTGGATTTCGGTGAACGGATTTCCCATGGACGCATTCTCGGTATTCACCGCCGCCGCTTCCGCGGTCACACTCACTGTCTGGCTGACTGCTCCCACTTCGAGTGTGAGGTTCAGGGTGGCGGGCGTGTTGGTTTGCAGAACCACTTCGGTCGCCTGCACGTTGAAGCCGGGTTTCTCGACCGTGACTCTGTATTTTCCGGGCGGGACCTGAACCACTGAATATTCACCGCGATCGTTGGAGAGCGTGGCGCGCGAGGCGGTCGTATCCTCGTTTTGAATCGTTATGCTCGCGGCGGGAACCACGGCGGCGCGAGCATCCGTGATAACTCCGTTAAGGGAACTGTTCTGGGCCGCGAGAGGTAGTCCGCAGCAGATAAGAAGTAAGCCCAGGCGGCGATTCATGCAGCCCTCCTGGTACCGGTTGCGTGGCGGCTAATTGCCTTGTTCGCTTCGGGGCGTTGCGGGCGGGAATCGTGCCCCGCATACCGCATGCAGACGTCGAGATACATGAACGGACTCCTTGTAGGGATCAAAGAATGGGTGTTGACAGGTAACCCGGACAGGGAGTTGAATCGGCTCAGACCAGGAGAGCGGCGCTTACATTGCGCGGCCGGTGTTAATAACCGGACAGGATTCTATTCAAAAGTAACTAAGTTCGGCGAGTTGCGTCCAATCGAAATCTTGAATTGAACGGATACGTCCGGAGTCTGTTTCACATGCCGCTGGTACGGTTTCACGGCACACAGACATCGTTTCGCCCCTGCGCCGCGTTGCGCCGCCCGGAGCATTTTCGGCTCCGTGACGGCCTCAAAAGGTGTGATTGGTGATTGCGTGATTGGTGGCTGCGTCTGAATCGGCGCAATCGCGGGGCCAGCGGGGGCCGGGAAGCCACGGCCCCGCGACAAAATCTCAGATGCCCAGGTGAGTCTGTACGCGTTAAGACGACTGATCAGGCGACCAGATCGTGCAATACGTTTCCGGCCACATCGGTGAGCCGGAAATCCCTGCCGCTGTAACGATAAGTCAGCTTCGTGTGGTCGATGCCCAGCAGATACAGAATGGTGGCGTGTATGTCATGGACATGCACGGGCTTGTCGATCGCCTTGAAACCGAAGTCGTCTGTGGCCCCGTAAATCGTGCCGCCCTTGACCGCGCCCCCGGCGAGCCACATGGTGAATCCGAATGGATTATGGTCGCGGCCGCGCTTGATGCCACCACTCATGGCACCGCCGACCTCGCGCACCGGCGTACGGCCGAACTCCGACCCGCAAACCACCAGCGTGTCTTTCCACAGCCCGCGCTGCTTGAGATCTTTGACCACCGCGGCGAACGCCTGATCGGAATTCTTCGCGTTGACCTTGTGCAGCAGGATGTCGGTGTGGGCGTCCCAGGGGTCGCCTTTCGAGTAATAGAGCTGCACCATGCGGACGCCTTTTTCGGCCAGCCGCACTGCGGTGAGCGCGCCACGGGCCACCTCGCCCTCGCCATACATGTCCAGCGTGACCTGCGATTCCTTGCGGATGTCGAACACTTCCGGCGCTTCGGTCTGCATCCGATAAGCCGTTTCCATCGATTTGATGACGGCCTCGACCTGCGGGTCCGCGCCCGCGTCTTCTCTGCGGATCTCTTCCAGCTTCTGAAGCAGATCGAGCTCGCGGCGCTGCTCCACGAGTGTGAACTTCGGATTGTTTACGAAGTTCAGAATCTTCTTCGGATCGAAATTCTTCTCGACCAGAATCTTCTTCAGCTTTTCCTTGTCGGCGGCGGCCTTCTCTTTTTCCACCGGCGGCATCGCGGGCGCGTCGGTCAGGGGCTCGCCGTCAGGACCCGTTTTCTGGATTTTGTTCGAGATGTAAGTGCCCTGATTGATGGCGGGCAGGAAGCCATTACTCCAGAGAGGCGGCCCTACCGTCGTTGGAATATCGGGACACAGGACCACATAGCCCGGCAGGTTCTGATTCTCCGTTCCGAGACCATAAGTGATCCAGGCTCCCATCGATGGGCGGCCTGCCTGATTGGCACCTGTGTTCATCATCAGGCACGATGGCTCATGGTTCGGGATTTCAGTGAAGACCGAACGAACCCAGCAGATATCGTCCGCCACGCCCGCGAGGTGCGGCCACAGATCGCTGATTTCCATCCCGCATTGCCCGTATTTCTTAAACGTATAAGGCGATCTCATCAGTTCGCCGGTGCGGCGCTCCGTGGAGATGGAACCGCCCGGCATGGGCTTGCCATCGTACTTATCAAGCGCCGGCTTCGGATCGAAGGCATCGATCGTCGAAAGGCCGCCGTTCATGAAAAGGAAAATGACACGCTTGACGCGCTGCGGATAATCCAGCTTTGTCACAATGCCGCTGCCGTCGGGAGAAACCAACCCGGCCCGCATCATGGATTGGCTCAGCATCCCGGCGAACGCCATCATACCGAAACCGCCGCCTACGCGGCGCAGTGCGTCTCTTCTGGTTAAAGGAGTATTTTTCTTATGATCAGACATGGATAAACCTCAGTTGATGAACAGGAACTCGGACGAGCTGAGGAGCACCTTTGCATAGCGCCCCCACACAGTGGCCTCATACTTGACCGGCGGCGCCGCGGCGGGTTGGCCACGCCTTCCTCCCGGGGCACCGCCCATCCCCATGCCTCCGCCACCCATGCCGCCCATCAGTCCCATACCCATCCCGGCGTTGGCGTCCTCCGGTGCAGCGGGCGTTTCGGCCGGCATAGCCTCGGCGGCTGGCTTTGCGTCAGCCACCAGCACTCCGGACCCCGCCGTCTCACTCACAGACACGGGCTCCGCGCTGTTCGGTTCGCCACCGCCCGTTCCACTGCCTTCGGGAGCCGCTTTCGGACGCCGCTGGCCGGCGCCACCCTTGTTTTCCTTCGCGTTCTCCTTCGCCTTGTTTTTGATTTCCTCGTACTCCTTCAGCGGTTCGGAATGCAGATATGCAATACCCGCGGCGACTTCCTGCTCGTTGGGATCACGCCCGTATACAAGCGAATACAGTTTGCGGATTCGTGCGCGATTGTCCGCTTCGGCAGCAACCCGTTTGGCCAGTGCCTCGGATTCGATCTGCACAAAATCGCTGTTCATGAGGAAGAGCCGCTGCAGCGGAACCGTTGTCGTGAACCTTTTTTCGGCGCTGATCGCCGGGCTCGGAAAGTCGAACAGCTGCAGATAAGCGTCGAGCTTATACCGGCTTACTTTGCCGTAAACAGTGCGGCGCGTATATTCAGGGGTTAGATCATGCGAGGGTCCGCCCAGCGCGGGATCGAGATTACCCGATACCTGCAGGATGGAATCCCGGATCTCCTCGGCCTCCATGCGCTTCCGATTGGCTCTCCAGTAAAGGCGATTCCCGGAATCTTTGTCGAATGCCGTCTTGTCATCGTCGGTGCTCAGCTGATACACCGAGCTCAGCATGATTTCGCGCTGCAGCTTCTTGATCGACATACCGTTCCTGACAAAGTCGCTCGCCAGATATTCCAGCAGCTCGGGATCGGTGGGGCGCTCTCCCCCAAAACCGAAATTACTGGGCGTGTCGACGATCCCCGTGCCGAAATGTTCTTTCCAGATGCGGTTGACGATGACGCGCATGGCGATCGGTTGCTTGAGAATCAGGTCCGCCATCTGCAGACGGCCACTACCCTTCGTGAAGGGAACAGGATCGCCGTCCGAGAAAACGCTGAGAAAGTGACGGGGAACCTCGGGCCCCAGGTTCTCGGGGTTGCCGCGCAGCGCAAGCTGAATATTGATTGGGTGCTCGGAGTCCTTTACGCCGTGGATGAACGGATAATGCGGTTCGAGTTTCTTGCGCGCGGCATCCAGATCGTCCTGCAGGGTCTTGACGCGCGCGCGGTCTTCCGCTCCGAGGCGGCTTTCGAGGCCCCATCCCCGGAAAAGCAGCACGCCGGGCTTACCCTGGCGGCCGTTGTTCATATCGGCCGGATCGACATTCTCGGTAAGGTCGCGCTGGAAGACTTCAACCCACAAGCCATTCTGATCGTCGGGAAGACTCTTCAGGATAAGGTTGGAACCCGGATTGAAATCTTTGTTACTGACAAAGTTACTTGGCTTGTCGGTGCGCTTCTTGGGTTTGGTGCCATCGATGTCTTTATCGGCGATGACTTTGTTCTGCGCGTCGATATCGCTCTTGGCGAGCATGGCGGCGATGACGTCGTCCTGGAACTTAGCGGCCAGTTTCTTGGCTTCCTCCGGAGTCCCGCCCTTCTTGATCATGGCCTGAAACGCATCTTTGTTCTTGTAGCGGTCGGTCGTGCGCGCCATGTAATCAATCCAGCGCTCAAAGAGCTCGTAATCCAGCTTGCGAGCTTCCACAACCTGTGCGGCTTCCTTCTTTTCACGACCTTTCACTTCCCATACGCCCTGCAGGTAATTCGACGTCTGATAAGCGAGTGAGTGGGACAACTCGGCCGAGAGGGCAGTATTGGTTTCCTGCAGGATTTTCTGCTTTTCGTCGGCCGCGTCCTCGAGCTTCGTATATGCCGCGACGACTTTCTCCGGCGCCTGCGGGTACTCCTCATATGTGGTGTCGAAGAAAACGCCGGCCAGCGCATAGTAGTCGGTTTGCGGAATGGGGTCGTATTTGTGGTCGTGGCAGCGTGCGCAAGCCACTGTCAGGCCAAGAAAGCCACGCGAAACGGCGTCCACGCGGTCATGGCGCTCATCGGCGCGCGTGACCTCATTGGAGCCATTGTCGTAGTACCAGGGGCCAAGGCCGAGGAATCCAGTGCCCGGCAGCACTTTCTCGCGGTCCTTGGTCTCCATAAGATCGCCCGCCAGTTGCGCTTTGACGAACTGATCGTAAGGAAGATCGTCGTTGAAAGCCTGGATTACCCAATCGCGATAAGCGTAAGCATTCGGATAGGGGCGGTAGCCTTTGGGGTTGGGATTCAGGCTTCGGTAGTCGTCTTCTCCATACCGGGCGATATCGAGCCAGAAACGGCCCCACCGCTCACCGTAATGCGGCGAAGCCAGCAGGCGGTCGATCACTTTGGCGAATGCATCGGGAGAGTTGTCTTTCTCAAACGCGGCGATCTCCACGGCGGTGGGAGGCAGGCCGATCAGATCCAGCGTGGCGCGCCGCAGCAGGTCCCGTTTGGAAGCGGGCGCGACAGGCTTGAGCCCTTCCTTATCGAGCCTGGCGAGAACAAACTTGTCGATCGCGTCCCTGGCCCACTTCGTGTCCTTTACGGACGGGGGCGCCGGATCCTGCAGCGGCTTGAACGACCAGAAGGCGCGGCGGTCCGCGCTGATCACATACTTTCCCTTATCGGCTGTCGCGGTGGTGGCGGCCGTATTCGGCCAGACCGCGCCGGCTTTGATCCAGGCGCCGATATCGGCGATCTGTTTTTCCGAAAGCTTGCCGCCAAGCGGCATCTTCAGGCCTGGATCCACTTGCCGAATGGCTTTCATGAGGAGGCTGTTGTCGGGATCGCCAGGCACTACGGCGGTTCCTCGATTCCCTCCTTTCTTCATGGCATCCAGGCTGTCGAGGCGCAGACCTCCCAGCGCGGAACTGGTGTGGCAGCCGTAGCAATAATCGGAGAAAACGGGGCGAATTCTGGTTTCGAAAAAATCCGGTGAATTAGCGGTTGTTGTTTGCGCCGATACCAAAACGGGCGCGACCGCAAACATCATCAAAAGCGTCGTCCTGAAAACAGGCGCGTACGTGCGGGGCATTTTTTTCCTTCCAAATGGCACGATCTGGATTCACGACGCGGAACAGGGCGCCAGCGATGACGAGACAGAAAAATCTGCTCAGAAGCGGACGAAGCAAAAACAAAGCGGACGGGGCAAGGAGGCGAACGGAGCGAAGTGGTTCCGAGGAACCTGTCCGGTAGTTTCACACGAAGAGAGCTTTTATGTCAACCGCACCTGGGGCTCTGCGATGCCAATTACCGCGGTCTCGATTTCTTTCGATTACCAGTAACCGAATCTGCCGGATCTGCGATACGATCAAGAAAGTTATATCCGTCGGCCAATGTTTCGCCGCTCGGTTGACTCCCCCGTCCGGTCCCGATTTTCATTCCATTCACAGGTTGTCGACATCGTATGCGAATTTCTTTTTCTGCAATGTTTTCAGCTTCTGCAATCGTGGCCTTGTGCGGCCTCTCGGCGCCCGCCGCCCCCGCCAAAGGGCCTGACGCCAGGTCGTCAAAGGCCTCCCACGCGAAAGCGGGGCCGTCCAACGGAATCAAAACGCCGGGTGTTCAGATACCCTTCGGCAATATTAAACCGGCGATCGAGATTCCCGTGGCTGGCAAACCCGCGTGGATCTATGCTTCCAATTCTGCCTTCGTGCCGCAGGAAAATGGGCTCAGCAGCATTGACCCGAAAACGAACGTGCTGACAGCGCCCATCAGCGGCCTCGATGATCTGTGCGCCGGAATGGTTTCCGCGTTCGGCAGTCTCTGGACGCCCTCCTGCAAGGACGGTTCGCTCGTTCGACTCAATTCGAAAGACATGAAAGTCAGTGCCCGGCTGCCCATTGGCGCGGCTAAAGTTGCGGGCGGTATTACGGCCAGCGCGGATAGTATCTGGCTGCTGACGGATGGGAAAACCACCCTGTCGAGAATCGATCCCGACCGCAACGTCATAGTCGCGGAAATGCGCTTGCCCGCGGGCTGCCGTGGTCTCACGTTCGGCGAGGATGCGCTCTGGATTGCGTGCCCCTCTGAGAACCAGGTTTTCAGAATTAATCCCGCGACCAACCTGGTGGAAAAGCGTATCGATGTGTCGGCTGAGCCCGAAGCGGTTGCGGTTGGTGAAAAGTCGGTCTGGGTTTACTGCCGGAAGGATGGCAAAGTCGAGCGGATCGATCCGAAAACCAACAAAGTATCGAAGACAGTGAACCTCGAGACGCCCGGGGCGGAAGGCGCGATCGCCGCTGGCGAAGGTTCGATATGGGTGACCCTGACCGGTTTCCCGCTCACACGGATCGACCCTGTCGCGGAGTCAGTGGCGCAACAGTTTTACGGGGAGGGCGGCGGCGGTGTCATTGCCACCGGCGCGGGAGCTCTCTGGCTTGCGGACTCCGGTAAAGGCGTCGTTCAGCGTATCGATCCGAAGCTGGTCTCGCTCACTCTGGCGGAGTAGCGGCATCGCGCATGCGACACGAATCGGCTCTATCCAATTTTTCTTCTTGCGTAGTCAGCCTTGGGTTGGCATACTCACTTGCATGGCTGTCGCGTACATAACCTGCGGTTCGCGCGGACATATTTCACTACGAGTGTTTCTGCGCCTGACGGCCATGGATGTATGCTGTGGTCCCCCCGTTTCGCTCACCCGTATTTCCTGACTAAAGCCCGATTTGCCGGCGGCTGCGGTTCATCCGCACGCTGAACCGCCCTCGCGGCTTCATCTGATAACCGTATAGACTCGTGCAGCCGGGGGCTGCAATGCCCTCCGGGATCGAGCGGATGGGCATTGGCCAATTCCCATGGAATGAACAGTCATGCGATTCCACCCTTGCCGCAGTTACTGTTCGGTTCGACAACATACTAATAAATAGACAAGAGAGGAGGTAGGCATGCTCCATGAGTCAGAGCCGGCGTTTCTGCACCGCATTAGCCGGATCGTCAGTTCCGGCGTCTCGCTGGATGAAATGCTCGGGGAGGTGATCGGCCTCACCATTCAGGCGACCGCGTGCGATGCGTGTCTGGTGTATTTGTTTGATTCCGCTACGAACGAAGTGGTGCTGCGGGCCTCGCAGGTGCCGCATGCATCGGCCTTCGGCAATATACGTCTGAAAATGGGGGAGGGCCTGACGGGTTGGGTAGCCGAACACAGGTCGGTGGTGGCGTTGTCCTCCAACGCGGCGGCGGATGCGCGATTCAAGGTCTTTCGCGGTCTGGTCGAGGATACCTACCAGGCCATTCTTTCCGTTCCGCTCGTGAATGGCGGAGATCTCGTGGGAATCGTCAACGTGCATCATCGCGAGCCACATGAGCACAGCGAGGCGGAGGTCAGCACGCTCCGATTTGTGGGCGAACAGCTGGGAGTCGCCTGTATGAAAATCCTTCTCAAAGAGGAGAACAGCCGGTTGCTGGAAGAAACGCTCGAAATCAAGCGCGCGCTCGAAAGCCGCAAGATTCTGGAGCGAGCCAAAGGGATTCTTCAACGCCGGCTGGGAGTATCCGAAGAAGCGGCCTATTTGAAACTCAGGGACGAGAGCCGCAACCGGCACAAACCCATGACCGAGCTCGCCCAGGCCATTATCCTGGCCGAGGACATGAGCAAGCGCGCCGATTGAGCAGCTTCCGCTCCGCAATTTCAGACTTCTGCCTTGCATATTGAAAAAAAATGCGGCAGCGGAGCCCGCGCATCCGCCTGGAGCGTGGCTTTTGGTGGCGTGATCAGCAGGTAAAGCCGTCGACTGGTGACACAGGGGAGTCGGCTGGCCAGTTTTCTCGCAATTGTTCGAACCAGATTGAGA
>DATAZF010000307.1:0-12868 GCA_036272235.1 Bryobacteraceae bacterium
CGATTAACAAAGTAAGTCAACATGCGGAGGCCTGATGCCGGACCTTTGGGGGAAACCTTCTTCGAGGCGAGAACTCTTGCTATGGTCGAAGCGCTCTTCGTAAACAAGCCTTCAGGCGGATGAGTCGAATCAGTCTTGACATCCGCTACCCATTTTTTTGCCGACCCAGTAGCCATGGCGCCGCCTCTGGAGTTTCATCGACCGGAAAGCAAGCTTTCCAGGTCACTTCCAAGCTACGTCAAGCAGGTAACGCGCCAAACGGCAGAGCGGCTCGGCTGGGAGCGTGTGCCGAAAGCGAGATCTGCCGGCGGTGCTACGGGTGGGGTGGAAAGAACATTCTGCTCCGCGGCGAAGATGGCCTCGGTCTTCTCCGGAATTCAGATCGCGAAACATTAGACCTGTCGCGGTCGCGGCGCATTTGAATCCGGACGTTTCCCCGAGATTGCTTTGACAAAGCGCACGTCGGTTCGAGAGAAACCTTCCCGGCAAGTTCTTCGGCATTTGCGAGAAGGGCGGCGCCGACACCTTGCTGCCGCCACTTCGGGTCAACGACTATGGTTGCGATTTCCCCGTAGTGCGAAACGCTTTCGAGATTGTGACGGATACGGAACGAAAGCATGCCGACGACATATTCTTTCTTTGGCGCAATCAGCACTGTTGCAACCAGAAGAGTCTGATCGGGATCGCGGGCAATCAGGCGAAGGCGGTTGTCGGCCTGTTTTGGAGTCATGGGCGAGTCAGTGAAGACGGCCATCAACTCGCGGAAGCGGGCTTTGTCGGAGCCTACGGCCACGCGAACCTTCGTTTTCACGATCGCGTTCACGTTCGTCTCTGGCGGAACAGCGCCGGTAAGAGTGAGCCGGTCGATCCACAGTAACCAATCCACTCGGCGCGGAAGTGAGCAGCGAGGTTTGCTTCTTCCATTCTGATCTTGCGCGCATAGGCCAGGACCGCGAGAGCCAGTCCGAGCAGCGCGTGCCATTCGCCCGAGACAATAGCCGTACCCGCATACATCCCAAGGAAGGCCGTGTAAATCGGGTGCCGGACAAAACGGTAAGGTCCGCTCCGGATCAACTGGTGTTCGACTTTGATTGTGATGCGGCCGCTCCAGTTGGCGCCGAGCGAACGGCGAGCCCAGACCGCGAGGATGACCGCGGCCACTTCCATGCTCAATCCAGCGTCGGCAACGATAGACCCCGAAGGTAGCCAGCGGCAATTCAACCCTGGAATGGGAATGAACAGCAACAGCAGGGCCGCGTTCACCAGGAAAACGTGCAAGGCGCGCGAGACGCCGGATTCGGCCTTCTTATCGACGGACGCTTTCCGCGCCTGTACTTCCCAATAAAGACTCACCACGATCCAGAGAAGTGCGGAGATCCAAAGCGCCGGGTGGCTTAACGCCGCCGCTCGAATTCGCGCAGCCATTTCCGGGCTGGGGTGACGCATACGATATGCGACCACCAAACCCAGAAGGATCCAGATTGCGGCGCGTTTGAGAATTTCGGAACGATTCCCGCCTGTCACTTCCGTTAGACTAACAATATCCGTTCGCTATAATTGAATCTGCATCATTCCGATATACATAGGGGTATTTGCGTCATGAAAGCCAGTAACGCGCAGTGGAAGACCGAGTTAGGCGATCGGGTCCCCGATCATCTGGCCTCGGAGCTCGATGTTTTTGAGCATGAGATCGCGCTCAAAGAGCAGGGTAAAATCGAGGACCGCATCTTTGCGGAGACCCGACTGCGGCGCGGCGCTTATGGGCAGCGGTACGACAACGGCCAGCGGTCCGACGGCACCGAGACCCGCACGCTGAAATATCCTTCGGCCAACACCAAAGGTCCCAATACCCTCTGGGATGCGCCGGGGATGCAGCGCATCAAGATCCCGTTTGGCGGCCTGAACACAACCCAGCTGGAAACGCTGGCGGACCTTGCCGAGGAATATTCCGACAGCATCGCGCACATCACGACACGGCAGGACGTGCAACTGCACTACATCCATATTGAAGATACGCCCGCGCTGATGCGCCGTCTGGCGGCTGTCGGGATTACGACGCGCGAAGCCTGCGGAAATTCGGTGCGCAACGTCACCGCTTGCCCGATTGCGGGAGTGTGCCGCGAGCAGACGTTCGACGTGACGCCGTATGCGAAGGCGATCACGTATTTCATGCTGGGCCATCCGGACGCGCAATCGTTCGGGCGTAAGTTCAAGATCGCATTCTCCGGCTGCAAAGAGAATGCCTGTGCACTGGTAAGGCTGCACGATTTCGGCGCGATTGCAATGACGCGTGAAATCGACGGCAAGACGAAACGTGGATTCGAGCTGTGGGTTGGCGGGGGACTGGGACCGGTTCCGCAGCAGGCGCGCCTCTACGACGAGTTCGTTCCGGAAGAGGAAATTCTGCCGATCGCGCAGGCGATCGCCCGCGTGTTTGCGCGGCTGGGCGAGAAGAAAAATCGCAATACGGCGCGGCTGAAGTTCCTTGTGAGCAAGCTGGGGATCGAGGAATTCAAGAAGCTGGTCGCGGCCGAGCGGGAGATCCTGCCCTATGATTCCCGTTGGACGGACTACCTGCAGGACGTCCCTCATTACAAAGAAGAAGCGCTGAAACCTCCCTCGCTGCTGCAAATCAGTGCCCTTTCCAACGGCGCCAAACCGGCGGGCTTCGATCAGTGGCACACGAATAACGTTTACCGGCAGCGGCAGGAAGGCTACGCGACCGTTACCATCGCTTTACCGCTGGGCGACATCACGTCAACGCAACTACGCACAGTCGCCGATCTCGCGCGCAAGTACCTGAAAGAGACGATTCGCAGCACCGTGGAACAGAATCTGGTGTTGCGCTGGGTTAGTGAAGCCGACCTGCCCGCGCTTTACACCGAGTTGAAAAACGCCGACCTTGCGACAGCGGTGGCGGGCACTATTGTCGATGTGGCTTCGTGCCCCGGCACCGATACCTGTAAGCTCGGCATCGCTTCATCACGCGGACTGGCGGGCGAGCTGCGCATGCGACTCGCGTCCAAAGACGCGGAACTGGACGAAGCCATCGGCGGACTGCGCATCAAAATCAGCGGCTGCTTCAATTCCTGCGGACAGCATCATGTCGCCGACCTTGGCTTTTACGGCGTCAGCCGGAACAAGAACGGATATACCGTGCCGCACTTCCAGGTGCTGCTGGGCGGCGAGTGGACGAACAACGCGGGCGCCTACGGGCTCGCGATCGGCGCCGTGCCATCCAAAAAGATTCCCGAAACGGTGGATCGGATCACGGGGCGGTATCGGTCCGACAGGCTGCAGGGTGAGACGTTCCAGGCATTCATCAAACGCATCGGGAAAGTGGAATGCAAGAAAATGCTGGACGAGTTCACCGCCGTGCCGCCGCACGATGAGGATCCGTCGTATTACAGCGACTGGGGCGACCCGCGGGAGTTCTCGCTCGGAGACATCGGCGTCGGCGAGTGCGCGGGAGAAGTGGTTTTTCCGATCGAGTTCGAACTGGTCGCCTGTGAGCGCGAAGCGTTCGAGGCACAGCTGCAGCTCGACGCCGGAAACATCGACAATGCAGTTAAGATGGCCTACGAAGCGATGCTGCATGGGGCGCAGGCGCTGCTGAAATTCAAGTTTCTAGTCGCGCCGGAGGATCCGAACAAGATTGTGGATGAGTTTCGGACCCAGTTCTACGATACGGAAATCTTCTTCGATC
Source organism: Bryobacteraceae bacterium (assembly GCA_036272235.1). Classification (GTDB taxonomy): domain Bacteria; phylum Acidobacteriota; class Terriglobia; order Bryobacterales; family Bryobacteraceae; genus BOG-234. Next base: position 3,707 of record DATAZF010000307.1, read on the forward strand.
CGTTCGTGCGCGGCAAGTTCGCGCAGGATTTTTTCAAAGCCCACGAGGAAACGGGCAGGCGCCAAAGCGCGGAGACTGCACACCAGTTGATCGAAGAAGCGCAATTGTTCATTGAAGCGTGCTACAGCTGCCATGGGCGGATGACCGCGGCGCCGGCAAAGGCTACTGCGTGAAGGTGAATCCCGACGCGGTGCAGCATATCAATCTGAAGATATTCATCGAAGATGCTAGCGCGGTGAGTCTGGATGAGGCGGTGAAGATTTTCCATCGCTGGATCAAAGACAATCTCTGTACCGAGATGATGATCGACGTGGCGGATTATCAGCACGTGCCGGCGGGTCCCGGCGTGATGCTGATCGGTCATGAGGCGAATTACAGTCTGGACAACCGTGAGAAACGGCTGGGTCTGCTGTATAACCGGAAAGCGGTGCTCGACGGCACGTTCCAATCGCGGCTGGCGCAGGCCCATGAGGCAGCGCTGGCCGCCTGCCAGCGGCTCGAAGCTGAGGAACTCTTCCGCGGGAAGGTGAAGTTCGACCGCAACTCGATCGAACTGGCGGTCAACGATCGCCTGCTCGCTCCGAATAACGATGAGACCTGGAGCGTACTTGAGCCCCGCATCAAAGAAGAGTTCCCTGGTTACACCCTGAAGCGGGTCGGCGAACCCCGCGACTTATTCCGGGTGAGTCTTACGAAATAGCAGGCACGCGGGGAAGCTGAACGGCGGCTCGCATGTCAGCGTTCGAAGAGTCAAAAGCGCCGACATGCGGGCTTCAGCTATGTCAAGACCAGGCAAATTCCGGGAGAACCCAAACCGGAGGCTCTGATGCGAGTCGCGGCGGAAGAGTTTTCACCAAACGCCCGCTGACTAAACACGCGAGTCTTACTTCATAGCTTGCAGGAAGCTCCTCAAATCGCGTTCATCGATCTCCGGCTCGCCCGGCGCGACATTGTTCAGCTTTCCGGCGCGCATCCATTTCTCCAGGGTGTCGACCTCACTGAACAAATGGTCGAATGAGTTTACGATAAACAGCAGCGGCTGATAGCGGTCGATCGCGAAGCCCTGGTTGATCGCCCATTCTGTTTGCAGCGGATAGCGCTGGACATCGCGCCCGTCCACCGCATGCTCGATCTCGCCGAAGGAGCTGAGCAGGCCGCTGCCGTAGACGCGCAATACGCTGGAAGACTGCATGAGGCCGAATTCGATGGTGAACCAGAAGAACCGTGCCATCGCTTTCACGATGCTGGTGAGCCGCTGAAGGCGCTCCTTTTCGTCGTGGATCCCCGACACGATTTCGACCGCCGTGTGCGCGCATTCGCCGAAACGAACGAGCGTCTCGGCGAACGCCGGATCGGTGTGCATCGGCACATGTCCGGCGACGTCATGGAAGATGTCGGGCTCCGGCAGATAGTCGAGCGAATCGGCGGGCCGAATCGTGATCGTAGTCGGGAACTGGCGATTGCGCAGGCAGTCGAAAAACAGGAACGCCGGAATGTAACCGCTTACGGCTTTCGCCTCGAAGCCAGTCAGTGGCTTGAGGAACCGGTTTACTTCTTTGAGATGTGGAATCCGGGCAGGATCGAGACAGAGCGCATCGATACCGGCACGGAAATGATCGTTGGCGTAAAGCTCCCAGCGCGGCCGCAGGCGAGAGAAAAGGCGCCGCCAGGCTTCATGGTTGGCGTCGGAATAAAGTTCCCAGGGCTGTTCGATAAAGATGTGACCCTCTTCGCGCTCGTGCTCGACGAAGCGGGCTCGATTCGTTGTCAGGCCGGAAAACCCGGTCTGGGAATGCTGTTTGACCACAACAAATCCCGTCTTTATGGTAACGCCGCTTAATATGAATCATGCGCTGGCTCCTCTGCACGGCCCTGATTCCCTCCTGCTGCTTCGCCGCGGACAGCAAAACCGATATCGCGCGCTATCAGGACACGTCGAACAAGCTGATCGCTGCGGCGCTGGCCGATGATGCCGGGTTGAACCGGCTCGAATACCTTTGCTACCGGATCGGCAATCGTCTGAGCGGCTCGCCGGCTCTCGACACTGCGATCGCCTGGGGTGCCGACGAGATGAAAAAGGCGGGTCTGGCGAACGTGCGCACGATTCCGGTGAAGGTGCCGCACTGGGTGCGAGGGCGTGAGTCCGCAGTCATGCTGGAACCGTTACAGAAGCCTCTGTTCATCCTCGGGCTCGGCGGGAGCGTCGCAACGCCAGTGGAAGGCATCACCGCGGATGTCGTGACGGTTTCCACTTTCGATGAGCTGGAAAAGCTCGGCAAATCCGCCGTGGCGGGCAAGATTGTTCTCTACGATGCGCCATACGTCGACTATGGCGAGACGGTGGCGTACCGGACGAACGGAGCCTCGCGCGCAGCCCGCCTGGGCGCCGTCGCGGCACTGGTGCGGTCGGTGACGCCGCACAGCCTGCGCGATCCGCACACGGGCGCGATGGAGTATTCGGCGGCTGATCCCAAAATTCCCACAGCCGCCGTTTCGGTGGAAGACGCGATGTGGATCCACGGACTCACGCGCGCCGGCCAGCGGGTGCGGGTGCATCTGGCGATGGAAGCGCACACCGAGCCGGATGCGGACTCCGCCGATGTGATCGGCGAAATCCCGGGCCGTGAGAAGACAGGCGAAATCGTCGTGATGGGCGGGCACATCGATTCCTGGGACGTTGGGCAGGGCGCGCACGACGACGGCGGCGGCATCATGGCGGCCCTCGAAGCGGCGGCGCTGATCCGCAAACTCGGACTGCAGCCGAGGCGGACCATCCGAATCGTGTTCTGGACCAACGAAGAGAATGGTGGGCGCGGCGGTGAGGCATACCTCCGCTGGGCCGACGCGCAACACGACAAGCACGTGGCCGCGATCGAGATGGATGGAGGCGCGGAGAGGCCGGTTGGATTTGATCTTGCGGCCAGCGGGCGGCGACCGCGCGGGAATTCGCAGAAGGCTCAGCAAATTCCCACCGGTTTGATGCAACGGGCGGCGGCGATTGGAGCGCTGCTCAAGGGCATCGATGCCGCGAAGATTCTTCCGGGCAGCGGAGAAGCGGATATCGAGCCGCTCATGGCGGAGGGCGTCCCGGCGTTCGGGCTGCGAACCGTTGGCACGCGCTATTTCGACTACCACCACAGCGAAGCGGATACGTTCGACAAGATCGTGCCGGACGAATTCAAGCGCTGCGCGGCGGCGATGGCGGTGATGAGCTATGTGCTGGCGGATCTGCCGTAGCGTCATCGTAGACTGGAAACGAATGCGCAAATCCCTCATCATGCTGACGCTCGCGGGTGCGTTCTGCGGAGCCCTGCTCAGTACGACGCTCTTCGCTGCCACACCGCCGAAACGCGAACCCGCGGTGCCGCGCAAAGCGGCCGAGTTCGATTTCCGGATGCTCGACGGTTCGCACAAACTGCTCAGCACGTACCGGGGCAAGACCGTCATCCTCGGCTTCTTCTTCACAACCTGCCCGCATTGCGAGCACACCGCGCAGTTGCTGATGAAGATGCGCGCAGCGTACGCATCGAAGGGAGTCGAGGTTCTCGCTGTGGTGTTCGAGGAGGGCGCGCCGGCGCGCATGAAGCAGTTCGTCACGGAGACGGGTTTGACGTTTCCGCTGACCTATTCCGATCAGGGGATGGTGCTCGAATTCCTGCAGTATCCTCCCACCGCCCCTTACATGGTGCCGGTTCTGGTGTTCATCGACAAAGGCGGCACAGTCCGCGGTGAGTATGGCGGCGATGACAAATTCCTTACCAACGAGGAACCGAATATCCGGGCAGAGATCGAGCGGGTGCTGAAGTTGGGGAGTGCGCCGGCCACGGGAAAGCCCTGATGCTGAACCTTCACGCGGTCAGGCTTGGAATTCCGGAGAATACGAATATCGTCCTCGGCCAGAGCCATTTCATCAAGACTGTGGAGGATCTCTACGAGGCTATGGTCAATTCCGCACCACAAATCCGCTTCGGGATCGCATTCAACGAGGCATCCGGACCGTGCCTGACACGCGCGGACGGGAACGACGCCGGCCTGCAGCGGGCCGCGGTGGAGATGGCGACGGCGGTTGGCGCGGGACACTTCTTTGCCGTCGTAATGCGCGATGCGTTCCCGATCAACACTCTGAAGGCGATTCAGGCGGCGCCGGAAGTGTGCAGCATTTTTTGCGCGACCGCGAATCCGGTGGAAGTGATCGTTGCCGAGACAGAGCAGGGTCGCGGTGTGCTGGGAGTGGTCGACGGATCGTCACCGAAAGGCGTGGAGACGGACGAACAGGCTTCGGCGCGGCACGCGTTCCTGCGAAAGATCGGCTACAAGCGGTAGAGGATGTACCGCTGGCGTTCTATGTCAGTCGTAGACGAAGTGCAGGACCTTCTTCAGGTCGTCCCACGATTCGCGTTTTGCGTTCTGGTTATACGGACGCAGAAGATATGACGGATGATACGTTACCATCAGCGGGATATCGTTCCACTTGTGCCATTTTCCGCGCAGCTTTGTGACGCCGTCCCGGCCCCCCAGCAACGCCTTGGCGGCCGTTGATCCGAGCGCGCAGATCGCTTTCGGTTTGATCACGGAGAGTTGCCGGAAAAGAAACTGGCCGCAGACTTCCATCTCGTCCGGTTCGGGGGTGCGATTCTCCGGCGGACGGCACTTCACGACATTGCAGATATAGACGTCGGCGCGCTTGAGCGGGATGCCTTCCTTCGACGAAGTGCCTTCGATCATCTGCGTCAGCAACTGGCCGGCGCGGCCGACAAACGGCAGACCCTGCGTATCCTCATCGGCGCCGGGGCCTTCTCCCACGAACACGAGCCTGGCATTGGGACTGCCGTCTCCGAATACGATCTTGTTGCGGCCTTTGCAGAGCCGGCAGCGGGTGCAATCCCCGATATCCGCACTGATGCGCTCCAGCGTGTCCCCGTTGGGAACGAGGCTCGGAAGCTCTATTTTGGCGTCGATTTTAGGCATTTCGGATAATGGCGGCGATTCAAGAGCGGATTCGGGAGAAGGCGCGCGGCGGTAGATTTGTTTGAACCCGAGATCCTGGTAGAACTCAAGGCGCTGACGCAGCTCTTCCGGGCTCATTTGGATGCGTTCATCTTGTAGCGCTGACAGCCCGGCGAAGTTTGAGAATCTGGCCGAGGATCTGGTCCGCTATTTCGCGTTTCGACGCCCGCGCCAGCGGGATGAACTCGCCGGTCCGCAGAGCCAGCGTCACTTCGTTTGAATCCGATTCGAAGCCCGTATCCGACTGACCGACAAGGTTGGCCACGATCATGTCGCAGTTCTTGGTTTCGAGTTTGCGGCGCGCTTCGCGTTCAAGATTCTCCGTCTCGGCGGCAAAGCCGATCAGCAGGCGGTCGCCACGGCGGCGCCCCAGCTCCGCGAGGATATCCGGGGTCGGGTCCAGTTCGAGGGAGATGCGGGCGGAGGTCTTTTTGATCTTGCGGTCCGATTCGGCTGAAGGGCGGAAATCGGCCACAGCCGCACACTTGATAACGACGGTCGCGGGTTCAAGATTCGCGAACACGGCATCGCGCATTTCGGCGGCGGTGCGGATGGAAATCAGTTCGGCGCCGGCAGGAGGCTGCAAGCTCACAGGCCCGCTCACGAGGATGACGCGGGCGCCGCGATCGATGGCGGCCTGCGCGAGCGCATAGCCCATCTTGCCGCTGGAGCGATTGGATAAATAGCGGACGGGGTCGAGCGGTTCCTGCGTCGGCCCGGCGGTGATGAGAACGGTCTCGCCGTCCAGATCGCGCAGAGCCGGCCGCAGCGCATGTTCCACTGCGTCGACGATCTTGTCCAGGTCCGCGAGCCGGCCGGGGCCGAAAGTGCCGCAGGCAAGGAATCCGTCGCCGGGATCGACGATCATATGTCCACGCTTCCGCAGCGTTTCCATATTGGCGCGCACCGCCGGATGTTCCCACATATCGCTGTTCATCGCCGGCGCCATGATAACCGGACCGCGAAATGCCAGGTACATCGTCGAAAGGAAATCGTCGGCGAGGCCGAGCGCGAATTTCCCGATGACGTTCGCCGTGGCGGGCGCGACGAGCAGCAAGTCATGCTCACGGGCGACGCCGATGTGCTCGACGGAACTGGAAAGCGTGGCATCAGGGCTGGCGGAGGAAAAAAGATCGGTGATGACCTTTCGTCCGGTGAGCGAGGTAAAGGTGAGGGGGCGGATGAATTCTTCCGCGGCGTGCGTAAGAACCGCCTGTACTTCGTGCCCGTTCTGAATGAGCGCGCGGGCAAGTTCCGCGGCCTTGTAGGCCGCGATGCCGCCGCTCACGCCGAGAACGATGCGCATTTAAAAGAACGCCGCGGCAGGCGAAACCGCCTGCCCCGCCTTAGAATTCTTCCGGAGCCGGAATATCTTCCACCATGATGGCGTCCGCCTGGATCTCGTACTTCACGAGTCCCCGGCGGGCTTCTTCCATGGCGATGACGGTCGATTTCTTCGACGACGTGGGCAGCACAGGCCGATGGCCGGCCTGCAGTTGCCGGGCGCGCTTGGCCGCCACGATAATGAAGCGGTACGTGCTCTGATCCGGATCGTCCGGAATGGAGCAATGCGTATTGTTGCGGGGCGGTGTGTCTGACATTCTCGTTTAAACTCCTAAAGCCTGACTGAAGGTACTCAGAATCGGCCGGATCTTTTCCTCGACGCGTATGCGCCGCACTCGCTCGGCTCTCACGATCGCCTTGAGCGTTTCCGCCGCGAGGTCAAGATCGTTATTGACCAGCACGTAGTCGTACAGACGGTAATTGCGAATCTCCCGGGCCGCATCAGCCAAACGCCGGCGAATCACTTCTTCATCGTCCTGGCTTCGCGCACGAAGGCGGTGTTCCAGAATCTCCCGCGAAGGCGGAAGCACAAAAATACTAACTGCGTCCGGTAGCCGCTCCTTTAATTGTGCCGCACCCTGTACGTCGATGTCGAGTACGAGGTCCTTCTCCTGGGCCCTGGCCACTTCGAGCGCATCGGCATGCGTGCCGTAATAGTTGCCGAAAACGTTGGCCGATTCCAGAAATTCGCCGGCATCGAGGCGCGTTTCGAACTCCGCCCGGTCAATAAAATTATAGGCTTGGCCGTCGATTTCCAGGCCGCGAGGCTTTCTGGTCGTGTAGGAGACGGAAAAAGTCAGATGCGCGACTTCGTTCAAAAGACGGGACACGAGAGTCGATTTTCCGGAGCCCGACGGCGCGGAAATGATAAAGACTGTGGTCATTCGATCGGCATTATTCAATGTTGAGCGACTGTTCCCGAATGCGGTCGATCTCCGCTTTCGCGGCCAGTCCAAGATCGGTGAGCGTGAGACCGGTTTCGCCCAGCCCTCCGGTTTTCGACAGGATCGTGTTCGTTTCCCGATTCATTTCCTGCAGCAGAAAGTCCAGCTTCTTGCCGGTTTCGCCCTCAGCGGAGAGCAGGGCGTCGGTCTGGTCCGCGTGCGTCTTCAACCGCACCAGCTCTTCCGCAATATCGCTGCGCTCCGCCAGAATCGCAGCCTCCTGAGCGAGCCGGGCGGGATCGATCTGAGCAACGTCGAGCATTTCACCGAGGCGGTCCCGCAATCGCTTTTGAAAGGCGGGTAACGCGCGGGTTCGGATATCCTCCATCGAGCGAACCAGTTCGCGCAACGCCGCGGCCCGCATCCGGATCTCCGTCTCGATGGCAGCACCTTCGCGGACGCGGAACGCATCCAGCTCATCGATGGCTGCAGCCGCGGCCGCGAGCACTTCGGCGCCGAGAGCGTCGCGTTCCGCTTGCGTGGCATCGGAAGGCGCAGCGTGCTGGCCGTTGGCCTCCAGCATGCCGGGCATGCGCAGAGCCTGGTTCAGATCGGGCTTCGAGTCGATCCCGAAGCGCTCAGCGGCGTCGCGAAACACCTGGAGCCACGCACGAAGCAGCGGTTCATTGATCGCGCTGGCGGCTGTAGGCGCCACCAGACGCTTGAAGAACAATTGAACCTGCACGTGGCCGCGAGCGACGCGTTTGCGCAGGGCGCCGCGCAACTCCGGCTCGATGGCGTCGAATTCGAGCGGAATGTGGAAATGCACGTCGAGTCCGCGATGGTTGACAGTCTTGATGGAAAAGGTGAGTTCGCCGAATGGGGTTGAGCGCGAGACACGGGCGAAGCCGGTCATGCTGCGGATAGGCATGAAGGTTGATTTTCGATTATGACACCCGCGGTCTTTGAACCGGATGGGTTGCGCCGATTAAGGGCGTGTAAGCTTGCCGCCGTCCTGCGCCGGCGCAGCGCCAGTCAAAGCGGGTGGCGCAGACACCGGTGTCGCCGTTCCGGTTGGAGCGGGCGCCGTTCCAGTTGGAGCGGGTGAAGTAGTCGCAACTGGCGCGGGCTCGGCCGACGCTGGCGCAAACCAAACGGTAATCCCGTTGACGTCGCCCGCATCGAGCTTGGCGGTAACGCGCTGCGACTTCAGCGTGTAATTCAGCAACCCCGAGCTCAACTGGAAATGGTCGAGCGCCACCGTCTGGGGCTCTTTGGTTGTGCCGTCGCTCACGTACATCGTCGCGTGATCCATCCCTCTGACCGCGTCGGTATTCCACCGGATCAGCAGACTGCCGCTCACCTCCGACGATGTGAGAGACAAGGGCGGCCGGGGCAACCACGAATCCTTCGTAAAATACGCCGCCGCGAAAACCGCCAAAGCCGTTGCGGCAATGGGCAAAACCGTATAGAGCTTGCTTCGCTTACGCAGAGGGCCAAGCGGCATGAAGCCCGGCACGCCGAACAGCCCCACGTTGATGACCGGGGCAACAGGCTTTGGGCCGGCGCCCGATGCGCCTGCGACGATGATGTCGGCGAGCGTCGTTTCGGCAGGACGGTTAGACGCGGGCATCGCGACCGCCGGAGCGGCAGCTTCCGCCAGCCTCGCGGCAGGCGGGGTCATCTCAACTATTTTCGATACCGGTCTGGGCGCCAGCAGTTCGATCGGTTTGTTTCCACCCGGCTCGGCAGATGTAACCGGGGCTGCAGCGGACTCGACAGGCGGCGCATCGGGATCTGCCGGAGGCGCCCACTCATCCACCTCGTTTTCGACGCCCTTCACAACCGCACCCGTCTCATCTCTGAAAAAGAACACGGCGCGCATGGGCTCCGCGGCGGTCGGACGCAGGACCACCGCAATCTTCCA
>DATAZF010000308.1:0-4460 GCA_036272235.1 Bryobacteraceae bacterium
GGCGCAGGCTCCTCCTACCGCCCCGAGTCCCACGCTGCAGTCCATCGGGACGATGAAGGAGTTGATGCTCGACGTAATCTATCCGACTTCAGACGAGATCTTTTATGTCGACCGCGACGAGAAGCCGAAGACCGGAAAGGATTGGACCGACCTTCGCCGCAACGCCCTCATGCTCGCCGAATCCGCGAACATCCTGATGGCGGAGAATCGCGCCCGTGACAAGGACCAGTGGATGAAGGATGCGCGCCTGCTCTGGGAAGCCGGCAACAAAGCCTACAGCGCTGCGAAAGCGAAGGACCTTCCGGCAATGGTAGCGCTCAACGCGGAGCTGTATGAAGCCTGCCAGAGCTGCCACGTCCACTACAGGCCAGGCTACCGCCGCCGCCCGTAGCTGAGAATGTACCGCTCGCCGGTCTTGCCGCCGGCATTCTTATCGATCCGGACCGTCGACCGCTCCACCACCGGCGCTGCGGGCGTTGAGCTGATTGATGCACCACGCCTTTTGCGCTGTACGTCTATCTCGGAAACACGCCGCAAGCGTTGAAGGGAAACGCGACGGCCTCGTCGCTCATGATGTCGCGAATCGTCAGCGTCTCGTTCGGCAATTTCTTTGTTTCCGAAAAGCGGAATTGGCCCCGGGTCGGCCCCGCGCGGCGTCGAAGCGCTGGCGCGAAAGCCCGCCATTCTGATGCGTATCGTTATGGCGCGCGGTCCATTACTTCGCGATAATTGCGTTCTGCTCCAGCGCCGGCAGGGTTACCGCGCTGGCCATCGTAACAGCCGCCCAAAATAACAAAGAAATCTTCGTCAGGGCGTTTCGTCTTCAGTCATGCGAATCCGGATCCGCACCGCCTTGACGACTCGCGTCGCAGCTCGCGCTGCAGTGGAGTGCCGTCAGTCATGTCGCTTCACTCATAACGCAACGCAATCGCAGGATCTGTCTTCATGGCCCGCCGGGCTGGTATCCGGCATGCGAGGAATGCGACGACGATCAGGATCACCGGCGCGCCCGTCATTGTCGCGATATCGTATGGCGATACTCCCACCAGCTGCGATTGCAGAATGCGATTCACCACGCAAGACGACGCGAGGCCAGCCACGAGACCAACCGCTACCGGCAGCATGCCCTCGCGAAGCACCATCTTCCGGACCTGGTCCGCCGCCGCGCCGATCGCCATGCGCACGCCGATTTCTTTCGTGCGCTGACTTACAGAATGAGCGATCGCGGCATAGAGGCCGACAGCCGCGAGAAGCAGCGCCATCACGGCAAAGATGGGGGCCACCGCCGCGTACTTCCCCACCTCGCTGTGCGAGCGATCCATGCGGGCGGGATCAAACCCGAAGCTGGCTTTCAAAGTGGTGAACTTTTTCAGAGTCACATCGGGATCCAGTTTCTGTATTTCGGCTTGAACAGTTTTTGCCACCTGCTCGGGGGGCACGCCCGTTCGCAGGAGAAAATTCACACCAGGCACTGCGGGCGCCTGCCGGAAAGGCAAATAGACCAGAGGTTTGAACTCCCGCCGCGTGGCGTCTCCCTGCATGATATTCGGGACGACTCCCACCACGGTCAGCCATTCGGCCGGCTTCCCGCGGTCGATGTAACGAAGCCGCTTGCCGAGGGGTTGTTCCCGGGCCCAGTACCTGGCGGCAAAACTCCGGTTCACAATTGCAACCAGTAATGTCGCCGCGCGATCCCCGCCGTTGAAGTCGCGGCCCGATATCGCGGGCGCTTCCACCACTCGGAAGTAATCCGATCCGACGCGCAGGAACTGGACAGCCTCTCCGCCCTCCGGCGCGTTCGGCCTTCCCTCTATCTCAAACGTGCGCTGATTTCCGCTATTCACGGGAAGGTTGCTCGCCACGGACTCATCTGCAATCCCCGGAATGGCTCTCACCTTCGCTTCGAACCGGTCGACATACCCAAAAGTGGCTGTGAGACTCGGGAATTTTCCGGATGGGAAGCTTAACAACCCAACCAGTACGTGTTCGGGATCGCCTACGCCGGTATCGGCTCTTACAATGTTCATAACACTCCGAACCAGGACGCCTGCGCCCGACAGCAGCACGATGGCGAGCGCCATCTGGCCTGCGATCAGTACCGCCGCCAGGTGTTTGCTGCGCAGGCCCGGTGTGACTCCCAGGGTGACGCCCGGGGCGTCGCTCTTCAGGGCGCTGTTTACTCCAATCTGCAGGACCCTGCCCATCGGAGCCAGAGAAAACAGGATCGCCGCGGCAAGAGAGATTGCCACCAGATAGGCCAGCGTGCCGGAGTCCAGCGTATAGTCGAGAATCTGGTAAATGGAAGCGGTTTCGACAGCCCACGCGCGCACGCCCCATTTCGCGATCCACCAGCCAGGTATCCCGGCCACACTGGTAAGCGTCAGGTTTTCGACGAAAATCTGGCGCATCATCCGCCCCCGGCCCGCGCCGAGTGCAATCCGGGTCGAAAAATCGCTCCACCGTCCAACGGTTCGCGCCACGGTGAGATTGGCCAGGTTGGCGCATGCGATCAGTAGGACGAACCACGCCGCCACCCAAAGCGAGCCGTAGATGATCGGCGCATCCGGGCCGATGAAGGATTGCGACCAGGTACTCACTGTGGGGACGACACCGCGATTCGTCGCCGGATAAGCCGCTTCCAGACGATGATTGATCGTTTCGAGCTCCGCGCGGGCCTCTCGCTGGTTTGCGCCGTCCCGCAGTCGTCCAAACGCAAGGAAGGCTTCCGGAGCCCTCTGGTTCACTTCCGGGCCGCGCACGTATGGCATCCAGACATCGAATTGCGTCGGAAAGTCAAAACCTTCGGGCATCACGCCGATGACGGTTGCGGGAGCCTTGTTAACGAGAACGGATGTGCCAATAACATCCCGGCGCCCTCCAAACCGGCTCTCCCAGAAGCGGTGATTGAGGATTACCACCGGTGTCGCTCCCGAGGCTTCGTCCGCCGGCACAAAGTCCCGCCCGAGAGCCGGCTTGACTCTGAGCAACCCGAATGCGTTCGTGCTCACGGTGAAGGCGCTGGCGTCGAGCGAACGTCCCTCCCCATAGCTGAGAACGATATTCTTTTCCCCGACGAATGCCATTCCCTCGAAAGAGTGCGCCTGCGCGCGCCAATCCTCGAAATCGAGGTAAGTGATGTTGCCCGTCCCGGATGGATACAGCTCCTGCATATAGACCAGCCGGTCGTTCCTCTGGACGAGCGGGAAGCCCCGAAACAGCATCGTGTTCATGACCGCGAAAACCGTGACGTTCAACCCGATGGCGAGCGCGAGCGTCACGACTGCCGTCAGAGCAAACGCCCGGTCGCGCCGCAGTCCCCGCAGCGAGTGGCGAACATCGCGCAGGAACGAGTCGATTACTGGAAATCCGCGCTGTTCCCGCACCGTCTCTTTGACCGGCTCGACTCCTCCCAGGCGGATGCGCGCGTCGCGTCGGGCCTCTTCGGGCGTCATCCCCCTGCGGAGGTTGTCGTCCATGTGTAATGCCACATGGCTGGCGAGCTCTTCCGATAAGTCGCCATCGCGCGAGTCGCGATTGAACAGGCCGCCGAGCCGCGCCAGACCGGCACGCAGGGTTTTCATGACCGTTGTTTTCCTGGTGTCAGGAACCGGGCGATAATCCCGGTCGTCTGATCCCATTCGCTCGTCTGTTTGAGCAGCTCTTTGCGCCCGGCCGGTTTGAGCTTGTAGAACTTCGCCTTGCGGTTGTTGTCCGAAACGCCCCACTCGGACGAGATACATCCCTCCTGCTCCAGCTTCAGCAGCGCCGGATACAGCGTTCCATAATTGACGGAAAGCAAGTCGCCACTGGTTTGCTCGATGCGCCGCGCGATCCCGTAGCCGTGCATCGGCCCCAGTGCTTCCAGAGTCTTGAGAATCATCAGCGCCAGGGTGCCCTGCCAGACGTCGGCTTTCTCGGACATATGGGATACCAATATCACAGCTCATATTTGGAAGCAATAGGAGAGCTTCACGCCCGCCACGCCGCGATAAGCCAACCCAGCCCCGCAATCAGCGCGAACGATGCCGCTGCGAGTGAAGCCTGACCCAGGCTTCTTTTGGCTCCATGATTTCCATCGCGTTCTCTGTCTTTTCAACCGGTTGGGGAGTCTGCTTCTCGCTCAATCAGCAAGCCCAACGGCCCCCCCCAATAGATGGAGTTTTAATACCGCTCGTGATGGTAGTTCGACCTCATGCTTTTAGGTATGAGGCACATCGTGTCCCTGGTTTTCACTCGTCCACAAATAGAGGACAGAATACAATAGCGGACAAATGGTGATCCACCGAACAGACGCGGACACTGCCCTTGCAAACCTCGCAGCGCTCCCGTTTGTGCGAAGTCTGCGCTTCATTCCAGCGCCGAAGTCTGCGGGCCGGGCAGGTGATGGAGTCCTCGAACTCGAAACGGCAACAGGGAAGCACCGGCTATCGGTCGATGTTTTCTGTAGGTTGGATAGGCTC
>DATAZF010000309.1:0-6175 GCA_036272235.1 Bryobacteraceae bacterium
GATTTATGTGCCCGCGAAAGCGACAGCCGCGAAATCGACACCGCCGTGCTCCTCCGCCGAGGCTTAAACGCTGCGGCCCGGAACGTCAAAAGGGCCAAACGCCGCTACAATAGGGCAGAGCGCAAATGCAGATTACACTCACTCTGCCGGAGGATATCGCCCGCCATCTCGGCGTCAATCATCCCGACCTGTCGCGTACCGCGATCGAGGCCATCGCCATGGAAGGTGCGCGTTCCGGCGAGCTGACAACTGCCCAAATCCGGCGGCTCATGGGTTTTGGTACCCGCATCGAGGTCGATGCCTTCCTGAAAGCCCACTCCGTGTTTCTGCCTGTGACGGTTGCCGATATCGAGCGGGACGCTGAAATAAGCCGCGACTTCCGCCGGCGATGGTCGTTGTAGCGGATACTTCGCCGCTGAACTATCTGGTTCTTATCGGCGAAATCGAACTTCTGCCTCCGCTCTATAATCGAATTCTGATTCCGCAGGTAGTAATGGATGAACTAAAACACCCGGCTGGTCCCACATTGGTGTCTGGGTTTGCCGCGCATCCGCCCGCATGGTTGCAGATCGAAAAAATGGACGAACCCGGTCTTCCGCAACCAGGCGCATCCATCGCCGATCTTGATTCCGGGGAACTAGCCGCAATCATCCTCGCCGAAGCTCATCCAAACGCGCTGCTCATGGACGAGATTGCGGGCCGGGCTGAAGCCGCCCGCCGGGGAATCCGTAGCATCGGCACACTTGGCATTCTGCGCGATGCCGCCCTCTCCGGTCTTCTCGATCTTGCCGCGGCGTTTCAAAAGCCTTCATAGTTGTAGTTAGCTCCCGGATCTGCCCTGCCCCGGCCCTTCGGTCACAACAAAAGCGAGACTATATCTCGCCCATAATCAACAAATCCACCGCAATTCCCGCAAAACCAGCCCCACCCGCGTGTTACACCCGTGGCATGAGATCCGATAAGCAAGTCCAGGCCTCCCGTGCCAACGGCGCCAGATCCCGCGGACCCGTCACGGCCGTGGGCAAATGCCATTCCTCGCGCAACGCTCTAAAACACGGACTGCTCTCCGCCACCATCCTCCTCGACACCGAGTCCAAAGTACGTTTTCGCGAACTCTTCGACGAGCTCTTCGAGGAATTCGAACCCGAAGGGCCGTTTGAGGAATCCCTCGTCGAGCTCATGGTCGCTGCCCGCTGGCGAGAGATGCGCATCGGCGGATTCGAGAAATCCGGCATTCAGTACCAGATGCGCCGCGAGCTCGAAGATTCCCCTGCCCTTGCCAACGAGGACGCGCCGACCCGCGCCTCCATCTCCTTCCGCACTCTGTCCGATGACTCGCGTTCGCTCGAGCTGATCAATCGCTACCAGAGCCGTTATGTGCAGCAATATTTCCGAGCTCACCGCCGTCTTATCGAGGTTCAGGAACGCCGTAAGCCCTCCCCACCGTCGCCCGCCACACCTGCTCCGGTGATCCCGATCCGCCCAGCCCCGGCCCCAAACCCGGAAATTGCTCCCGCCAAAGGAACCCGGCAACCCACTGAAAACACAGACGCCTGTACCGCCGGCGCTCTTGTCGCCGACGTCTTTTCCACGTATTCCCAACTTTTTCCTCTTGACGAAAATAGCAATCTGCAATACGATCTATCACAGATAGCAATATATGACGCTAGGCGAAAAACTCCGCTACCTCCGGGAAGTCGAAGGTGCCCTCCGTGGATTCGACCGCGCCATGACCCAGCAGGAAGCCGTCCGGGCCATCAGGAAAGACATGAAGAAGGAGATCTCGCAGTCCTATCTTTCGCAGCTTGAAAGTGGCGCGCGCCCGCATCTCACCAACACCAGCCGCATGCTGCTCGCGAAGTTCTTCAAAGTGCACCCCGGCTATCTGGTTGACGATCCGGAAGGCTACTCGACCGAACTGATCTCCGATTTCGGGGCCATCGAGGACAAGCTCGATCTCTGGCTGGTCGACGGTGCCGAGCGCTTCCGCAACGATCCGGACCTGCGCGAGTCCCTGTTGGCTCTCGCCAAGCACCCGGATTCGCGCCGTTGTCTGCGGCTGCTCGAATTGATTCTCGAAAACCCCGGTCTCGCCGACCGGCTCTTTGAAGTTCTCACTCCTGACAACAAGAAGGAGCGCGTATGACCGTCGAACAAGTTTTTCTCGGATGCTTCCTCTTCGGATTCATCTTTAGTCTGGTAGGTGTCCTTGCAGGCTCCGCGCATCTGCATGTCGGGTCGCACCACATCTTCGGGCACGGGCACAGCGGCGCCTCCGGCAAATTCAACGCCGGAACCATCGCGGCGTTTCTGACCTGGTTCGGCGGCTCCGGCTACATCCTCTCGAGCTGGGGACGCGTCGGCATCGCTCTGATCCTGGCCATTGCCGTCCTTGTGGGGCTCATCGGCGCAGCGATTATCTTTCTGGTTATCGCGAAGCTGCTCGCACCCGCCGACCGTCCTCTGGATCCCGCCGATTACCGGATGATCGGCGCGCTCGGCACCGTGTCCAGTCCGGTCCGTTCGAACGGCACGGGCGAAATGATTTTTGTACAGGAAGGACGGCGCTCCTCGGTTCCGATTCGCAGTGAAAGCGGAAATCCGATCCCGTCGGGAAAAGAAGTTGTCGTTACGCGCTACGAGCGGGGCATCGCTTATGTGCGCGAGTGGGAAGAATTAACGGCCTGAAGGCCGCAGAAGGAGTTTCTCTAAAGTATGTTTCCCTTCCAGTTTGAGATCGTCGCCGTCGTGGCGCTCATGGTCTTCGCGGTCGTCTTTCTCCTCACGACCATCGCGCGGCTCTTTCGCAAAGCGGGTCCTCACCAGGCCCTGATTGTTTACGGCTTTCGCGGGCCGCGCGTAATCAAGGGGCGCGGGACATTCGTCGTCCCCATGCTCGAAAATTGCCGCGAGCTTTCGCTCGAGCTCATGTCGTTCGACGTCGCCCCGACGCAAGATCTCTACACAATGCAGGGCGTCGCCGTCACCGTCGAAGCCGTCGCGCAGATCAAGGTCAAGTCCGACCCGGAATCGATCCAGACCGCGGCCGAGCAGTTCCTGACCAAGACCGATCAGAACCGCGAAGCGCTCATCCGGCTCGTCATGGAAGGCCACCTGCGCGGCATCATCGGTCAGTTGACCGTCGAGCAGATCGTCAAGGAGCCCGAGATGGTCGGCGACCGCATGCGCACCACTTGCGCCGCTGATATGAACAAAATGGGCCTCGAAGTCATCTCGTTCACGATCAAGGAAGTCCGCGACAAGAACGATTACATCTCGAACATGGGGCGTCCCGATATTGCTCGCATCCAGCGTGACGCCGACGTTGCCACGGCGGAAGCCGAGCGCGACACGGCCATCCGCCGCGCGGTGGCGCAGCGCGAGTCCGCTGTAGCCAAAGCGCAGGCGGATCAGGAGCGCGTGCTCGCGGAAACGCTTTCCATGACGAAGCAGGCCGAAGCGCAGCGCGATCTCGAAATCAAGAAGGCCGAGTATCTCGAAACCACCAAGCGGCAGCAGGCTCAGGCTGACAAGGCATACGAGATCCAGACCAACGTCATGCAGCAGCAGGTGGTCGCCGAGCAGGTCAAGGTGCACCAGATCGAGAAGGAACACGAGATTCTCGTCCAGGATGCGGAAATTCAGCGCCGCGAGCGCGAGCTCATCGCCACCGTCCTGAAAGGCGCCGAGATCGAGGGCCGCCGCATCGAAACCCTGGCAGCGGCGGAACGGCAGCGCTTGATCTCGGAGGCGGAAGGCCGCGCCTCGGCGATCCGCGCGCAGGGCGAAGCCGAAGCCGAGATCACATTCAAGAAGGGCGAGGCCGAAGCGAAGGCAATGAACGTCAAAGCCGAGGCGTATCAGGAATACAACCAGGCCGCGGTCGTCGACAAGCTGATCTCCAGCATGCCGGAAATCGTGAGGGCCCTCGCGTCGCCTCTGGAGAAGGTCGACAGGATCACTATCGTCTCGACGGGCGGCGACACGGCGGGAATGAACAAGATCACCGGCGATCTTACGAAGATGGCAGCGCAGATCCCGTCGCTCTTCGAGACGCTCTCGGGCATGCAGATGTCGGAGTTGTTCTCGAAGGTGCGGACCATCGGCGATAACAGTCCGCGGCCGGATAGCGACGGTCCGAAGTCGAAAGCGGCGGGCCAATCCTAGCAACCAATCATAAAAACCAATCATAAAAAAAGGAGCGAATCATGGCACTTTTGGAACGAGTCGGCACGCTGCTGCGGGCCAATCTGAACGACCTCATCGATCGGGCGGAAGATCCCGAGAAGATGGTCAAACAAATCATCCTCGATATGGAAAACCAGCTTATGCAGGTCAAGACGCAGGTGGCGATCAGCATCGCCGACCTGCACCTGCTCGAAAAGAAGCGCGAAGAGACCGATCGCGAGCGCGACGCTTATGTGCGCATGGCCGGGCTCGCAGTGGAAAAGAAGAAGGACGACGTCGCGCGCAGCGCGCTCGAACGATCGCTGGATGCGAAAAAGCGTGTGGAGAGCTTCGATCAGCAGGTCGCCGACCAGAAGGTTCAGGTGGAAAATCTGAAGGCCGCCCTGCATAAACTCGACGGCAAGCTCGCCGACGCCCGCGCCAAAAGCGATGTGCTGATTGCGAAACACAATCGGGCACGCGCGTCCAACAAAGCTGCGGAAGCACAGCTCGATCTCAACGGCAACGCGACCTCAACCGCGTGGGACCGGCTCAAGCACAAGGTCAACCGCGCCGAGGCTTTCAGTCAGGCGCGGGCCGAACTGCTGGGCGACGATGTGAGCGAGCAGTTCGCCGCGCTTGAAAAGCAGGACGAAATCGAACGCCTCCTGGCGGACCTGAAACGGGAGAAAGCGTAACAATCCAATGCGCCGACTGGCTATACTCTTCGCGCTGCTTGCCGCGCTGCATACCGTGGAGCAGATCGCATTACCGGCGTCGTTCGGCGGTTGGCGCAACGTGTGTGAGGCGCCCCGCCGCATCGGGCGTGCGCTCATGAGTCTCGGCGAATGGCGGACGTTTCTGATCGGCCGCCTTCGGCTGACAAGCTAACGCCGATCTCTTGCAGGGCAGGCTGGCAGCCTGCGCGGAGTTGGCAAGCCCGCTGTAGTGTCGAAGCACCAAGGTATTTGCCACGCCCAGGAGCCCTCAATGATCGCGAAACCAGCCGAGCACGCGCCTGCGGAACTCTTCGGGCGCTGCCGCCGCGGCTCCAACATGAACGGCGCCGGGGACCAGCCACAGCACATCATGCGCGTTCGCCTTCGCCAGCTTCTCCGAATTGACCGGCGGCGTCTCGTCGTCCCGCAGTCCGTGTATCAGGAGGATCGGTGTCTGTGCGCGCGCGATTGCATCGAGCGGAGACACCCGGAGAATATCCAGCCCGTCTACCCACTTCGCGTAAAACACTCCGCTGCGCACGACCGTCTTCGCCAGAGCTCGCGCCACCGGCGCGGACATATTTGCGGCAACTCTCTGGAGCCGGTACTCGGCAGTCTCCCGAAGATCCGCATAAGCGCTTTCCGCCACGATGGCGGCAAACACCGGTTCAATCGCCGCCGACTCGATGAGTACGGAAGCACCGAGCGATTCTCCGAGTGCGTAAAGCTTGCCGCAACCCGCCTGCCGCATCCACCGTGCCCAGGCGATTGCGTCGTATCGTTCGAGCAGACCGTAGGTAACGAACTCGCCGCCGCTCTCTCCATGCGCGCGGCTGTCGGGCAAGAGGACGGAGTAGCCTTCGCCAAGAAACATCGGAGCGAAGCCGCTGCTGCCCACGCGGGAGTCCGCGATCCCGTGCAGCACAACCACACAACGTCCGTTCGGCTGCGGCGCACGCAGCCACCAGGCGCTCAACTTCGCCCCGTCGGCTGCCGCAATGGACACGGTCTGCGCGTTTGCCGGTGCGGGGCCCAATTTTCTCGGAGCGTGCAGCGCCGACTCGCAAAACACAGAGCCGATCCCAACGAAACAGAGGAAGCCGGCAACAGCTACTGCAGCGACGCTCGCGGCGATAACCTTTCGCGACACTATTTAATCGTCGCTTGTCCCCGGCTCTACTTACCGGATTGCCGCCGCCACTTCAAACGCCGGCCGCAGTTTGTCTCCGTCCGCCGTTGCAGACCACCGCTCGAACAGTGCGGATCGAACCTGGCGTACGGCCAGAATC
>DATAZF010000310.1:0-5166 GCA_036272235.1 Bryobacteraceae bacterium
GGCATGTGCCACATCTTCTCGCCGGCTTCTTTCGACGCCGCCATCCAGCGTGCCAGCAGCGCGTCGTTATTCGCATAGACGCCGGAGCTGGTGTGGCCAAGGGCAACGACGATCGCGCCGGTCAGCGTGGCCGCGTCGACGAGGTGCGTGCAGCCGAGTTGTTTCGCATAGGTGATGGCATCGCACAGGATGAGCCGCCCTTCCGCATCCGTATTGAGAACCTCGATCGTTTTGCCGGAAAGCGACTTCACGATATCGCCCGGCCTCTGCGCCTTTGCCCCCGGCATGTTCTCGACGGTGGGCACGACTCCCGTGACAGCGATCGACGGCTTGAGACGCGCGATCGCCTGCATGGCGCCGATTACCGCGGCGCCGCCGCACATGTCGTACTTCATCTTCTCCATACCTTCGGAAGGTTTGATCGAAATGCCGCCGGTGTCGAACGTGACACCTTTGCCGATGAGTGCGAGATGGTCCGTGGACGATGCTGTAGCGGGCACGTAACGCATGACGATGAGAGCAGGGGGCGCGGCGCTTCCCTGCGCAACGCCCAGGAGAGCACCCATGCCGAGCTGGCGCATGCGGTCCTGATCGAGGACTTCGATCGAGAGTCCATTGGCCTCCGCCATGCGGCGTGCGTGCGCGGCGAGCTCCATCGGAGTCAGCTGGTTGGGTGGCTCGACCGAGATATCGCGGGTGAGGTTGGCTGCCTCGGCGACGATGCGCCCTTTTTCGAGAGCGGCTTTGAGCGTGGGCTCCTCGCTCTCCGCCGATACCGTGATCGACGCCAGCGGATTACCCTTTTCTTTGGCGTCGGTCTTGAGATAATCCGGCTCCCAGTCGCCGAGAATTGCCCCTTCGGCAACAGCGGTCACGAATTCCGGCGCGCTTTCCTGTGCGCCGAGCGCGAACGCGATGGAAGCGATGCCTTTGCCTTTCAGGAACCGAACTGCCGCCCCCGCCAGTTTGCGCAGCGCGGAGGCGTCGAATTTCTCGCGCTTGCCCGCCCCGGCGATCACTACCCGCCGGGCTTTATACCCCTGCAGACCGTGAATCAGAGTGAATTCGAAAAGCTTTCCTTTAATCTCGCCGGAACTGTACAAATGGCCCAGTGGCTTCTCGAAAATTTTCTGTGCAGCCCCCTCCCATTCCAGAACCACCACGGCGTCGGCGTCGAGTTCGGATGCTTTCGATCGCACCAGCTTCAATTCCATTCGTTCCCCTTGTAGTTTGTAACTAAACCTGTTTTCATGTCTGCCGTGCCTTACTGGCACGAATCGCCGCGCGCACTTCCGCTTCATCGCCTTTGGCGCGTTCCGCTTCCCGCTTATCGTGGAACTTCTTGCCTTTCGCCAGGGCAATTTCGCATTTTATCCTGCCGCTTTTCAAATACATCCGCGTGGGGATGAGGGATAGGCCCTTCTCGCGTGTCGCCACCGACAGTTTGTCGATTTCGCGGCGATGCAACAACAGCTTTCGCACGCGTACCGGCAGGTGGTTCTCGCGATTGCCGTGGGAATATTCGCTGATGTGCGCGTTGTGCAGCCAGGCTTCGTCCTTATCGATCATGGCGTAAGCGTCGCGGAGCTGCACTTTGCCTGATTTCGCCGCCTTCACTTCGGTGCCGGTCAGCACCATGCCGGCCTCATACCGGTCGAACAGGAAGAAATTGTGGCCCGCCTGGCGGTTGTCGCTGAGTGTTTTGGTTCCTTCGGATGTGGCGGCCATGGGCGGTTTTAGATATCAACGCGGTTGTCGGGATTCGCGTCAGACAAGTTTGATGATAGTCCAGTGGGGCCGGAAGGCGCCGTGTTGAATCGCCTCGTTTTGCATCGTTGCCCAGCCATCTTGTTGAGCTGGTTGCTCTTACTGCCTCCAGCGCCGCTTGCCGCCACCACGCGCAAGGGGGAAAAGCTGCGCAATGAGGCCCGCGCGGAAGAAACCCGCGGCAACTACGATCACGCCCTGCAACTCGCCGAGCAGGCGATGGATCAGGATCCGGAAGATCCCGCCTACCGGCTCGAAGTCTTCCGCATCCGTTTCGAAGACGGCGCGATGCACTTGAAAAACGGCCGGACGCTGCGCAATGCCGGGAAGCTTGACGAGGCGCTGGCGGAGTTTCAGAAAGCCTATGGCGTCGACCCCTCCTCCGACATCGCCGGGCAGGAGCTTCAGCGCACAAAAGAGATGATCGAGCGGAATAAAGGCACAGCCTCGGGGCCAAGCGCCGCGGAGGAAAAGAAGAACCTCACTCCTTCCGACCTCGCACACAAGGAAGCGCAGGAGAGAACCGATTCGCTGCTGCCGATTCCGGAGCTGAAGCCTCTCAACGCCGACCTGATCGATCTCAAAATGAACAACCAGCGGCCGCGGATCATGTTCGAGACGGTGGCCAAGATCGCCGGGATCAATGTGATTATGGACCCGGAATACGATACGCAGCAAACGATCCGGACGCAGTCGATCGATCTGACGCGCACCACGCTCGACCAGGCTCTCGATCAGTTGTCGGTGCTGACGAAATCGTTCTGGAAACCGCTCTCGCCGAATACGATTTTCGTCACGGTGGATAACCCCACCAAGCGCCGCGAGTATGCCGAACAAGTCGTCAGGGTTTTCTACCTCTCGAACGTCACCACGCCGCAGGAGATGCAGGAAATTCTCACTACGCTTCGGACCGTCGTCGACGTCCAGAAAATTTTCAGCTTCACCGCCCAGAACGCGCTGATCGTGCGCTGCGAGGCTGACACCATGGCGCTCGTCGAGAAGCTCATCGCCGCCCTGGACAAGCCGCGTCCCGAAGTGGTCGTCGACTTTCTCGTGATGGAAGTGAGCAGCACACACATCCGGAATATTACGGCGGCGTTTGCGCCGACGGGAATCACCACGAACGCGATCTTCGCGCCGCGCCCGGGCATTACGACGCCAGGTATCCAGACCGCCACGACGACTGGAGCGACAACTACGACTACCGGAACGACCTCGACAACGACCACGCCCGTCACTACGACACCAACCGAGGGAACTCCCACCAGCACGAACATTCCGCTGACGGCACTGAGTCATATTTCAAGCGCGGATTATTCGCTCACCAATCTGCCGGGCGCGGCGCTGGAAGCTGTCCTCAATGATTCCGGGACGCGCCTGCTGCAATCGCCGCAGATTCGCTCTGTCGACAATGTAAAAGCCACGCTCAAGATCGGCGACAAAGTTCCGACGGCGACGGGAAGTTTCCAGCCCGGTGTCGCAGGTGTGGGCGTCAGTCCGCTGGTCAACACGCAGTTTACGTTTCTCGATGTGGGCGTCGTGCTCGAAATCACCCCGCGCGTACATGAGGGTGGCGAAGTCACCTTGCACGTCGACATCGACGTTTCCAACGTGAAGGACCGCATCGATCTCGGCGGTGTTTCCGAGCCCGAGATCAGCCAGAACAAAGTGACCGCGGACATTCGCATGCGCGACGGCGAGGTCAACCTCATCGGCGGCATCACGCAGCAGACAGACAGCAAATCAACCAGCGGAATTCCTGGCCTCGCGAGCATTCCGATCCTCGGGCGTCTCTTCAGCGGAGAGAACACCGAGAAAGACCGTACGGAGCTTGTGATCGCGCTGATCCCCCACATCGTACGCGGACCCGACGTCACCGCCTCGGACCTGAAGGGCGTGGCGGCCGGCAACGCGACGCAGATCAAAGTTGGATATGGACCGCGAGCCACCGCGGCTGAGAAGGCGGCGGGCGGCAAGCCGCAGAGCAACAATATCGTCGCAACGCCGTCGTCGGCCCCGCCGGCGACTGCACCGCCCGCCACCGCGCCTCCGATTACGGCGCCTCCCGCGACGGCCCAACCGGTCACAGCGGTTCCGCCCGGGCCGCCACCCGCCGGCGGGCCGGCGCGCGTCAGCTTCCTGCCGCCGACCATCGACACGCAGCTCAGCTCGGCGGTGACCGTGACTCTCTATGCCGACAACGTCACGGATCTCATTTCAACGGTCGCCCACTTGAAATACGATCCGCGCATCCTGCGCATCAACAACATTGTGGCGGGCGATTTGCCGACGAGAAACATCGCGGCACTGGAGCCGTCGAAGAATATTCTGAACGATACGGGCCAGGCGGATATGTCGTTGAGCCGGGGGCCGAACGACGGCGGAATATCCGGCGCCGGCGGTTTGTTTACCGTCGTTTTTCAGGCGGTGGGCCGCGGGAATACGAATGTAACGGTGTCTTCTGTTTCCATGAACGCGTCGACCGGGCAGCCGATCAACACCACGGCGCCGCCGCCGCTGGTGGTCAACGTCAAATAATAAAGTATGAGGGCGCGCGCAAAGAGTCAGCGCGGGATGACGCTGGTGGAGCTGATCGTGGCTTTCACGATCCTGCTCGTCCTGAGCAGCATGGCGGTGCCGGTGGCCCGTTCCAACGTCCGCAGGATGAAAGAGCGGAATTTGCGCGAGGCGCTGAAAGAAATCCACACCGCGATCGACAAGTACAAAGACATGGCCGACGGCGGGAAGCTCGGTGTGCAGAAGCTGGATACGTATGGATATCCGGAAACGCTTGAAGCGCTGGTCGACGGGGTCAAAGGCTCGGGCCAGGCAGCGGATACCAAGCTCAAGTTCCTGCGGCGGATCCCGATCGATCCAATGACGAATACGCGCGAGTGGGGCCTGCGCAGCATGCAGGACGACCCGACCAGCATGAGCTGGGGTGGGCAGAATGTCTTCGACGTCTATACGAAGAGCATGGACAAGGCGGCCGATGGAACTCCCTATTCGCAGTGGTGAACGGCATTCCTCGTCAAGCCGCCGATTCACGTTAAGCCGGGGCTTCACGCTCATCGAGATGATGATCGTGATGGCGATCATCGTCATCCTGATTGCGGTGGCGGTGCCGTTCTATCAGAAAGCGATCATTCGCGCGAAAGAGAGCGTGCTGCACAGCAATCTCATGGCTATGCGTTCGGCCATCGACGAATATTCCTTCGACAAGCAAAAAGCGCCGCACGCGCTGCAGGACCTCGTGAGCGACGGTTATCTGCGCAACGTGCCGCGAGACCCCATCACCCAGAACAACGACAGCTGGAAGATCATTATGGAAGACGCGGGCCAGGCGGTCGATTCCTCCGACCCGGGGATTTTCGATATCCGGAGCGGATCGGATAAGAT
>DATAZF010000311.1:0-12143 GCA_036272235.1 Bryobacteraceae bacterium
CAAGTCGCATAAACGTCACCGTCCAGCGGCACGACTGATGCGTGCCAGAGATCTTCCGAGGGAAACAGAGACAGAACTGAGAGAGATTTCGAGCACGTCGGCGATCTCCCGATAGCGCAGGCCCTCGGCGCGCAGAAACAGACAGCGCCGGTCCTGCTCGGGCAAGGCGTCGACCACGGCCATCAGCCGGGTTCGCACCTGGCTGGCCGCGAGCTGGTCTTCCGGATTGGGAGCCGGATCGATGAACACGGACTCGGGGAACCACTCCGGACGTGAAAGATTTGGTATGCCTCGCTGATCATCGCGGCGCTTCCTCATCGCGAGATTGTGGGCTACACGGAAGATCCAGCCGCGCAGATTCTGGCGGGATTTCCCGCGCCTGAGATGCTGAAACAGCGCGAGGAAGGTGTCCTGAGTTACCTCTTCTCCGTCCTGCGGGGCAAGGGAAAAACTCAGAAGATAACGGAGCAGCGGCTCACGTAACTCGTCGAAGAGAGAGAGTACTTCGGCCTCGACCGGCGACAGATGATGACTACGGCCAGCAGTTCCAACGGCAGCGATCGCAATGGCGGGCGTAGAGGACTCTTTCATTCCTTGTTCATACTCAATTTACAGCCTGAGAGGACGACGATACGCGTTTCTCATTTTCATTAAAAGCGGGAACCGAATGCCTCCCCATGCTCCGAGTGGCGCACCCGGCGCGAAGAACGTGGAGTATTGAAACGATCAAAAACGCAGTTGCCATTCAGGGATCCGCGCGAGCCGTCGGTCACCAGAGGCAGGCGGTCCATGTTGTCAATCGCCGTCCGGTTTCGTCGAGCCCTCTTCAAAGACGCCGGTCGGCGTGAAGGTGAGCTTGTCCGGATTGAGATAGGCGAACTCGGTCCCTGCTGGAAGATTGCGCTGCTGCGGTCCCATGCGGCCCGGAGCCCGGACGGCGTCAACGCGGGACACGGGGAGACAGTCGAATCCGCTCCCACGGGGGCGGTCATGTCGGGAGAACTCCGCGAAGCGACCTGCATATTTGAACGCCTGGATGACGTGCTCTGTTCAGTTTTCCGCGGTCGGTCGAATCGGCTCGTGAGACAGACTGATATACTCGCCGTACCATCAAGGCATCGAGCTGATCTCGTCATTCGCGCCAACAAATCGCGTTTTTCCTCCTCACTTAGAGCTCGCGGCTCCTGGCTGTTTTCATGAAAATTCTCCTCTTCAACCCAGACAACGGTATTACCGGCAATTTCATGCCGCACTTGTGGATGTTCCTGCTGCAGGCGCGCACTCCGGCAGGACATGAAGTCATTCTGCTCGACGGGAATGCCAGACCCATGGACGACATCGAACTGGTGCAGTTCGTAAAAGACCGGCAGATCGATCTGGTCGGGATCGGCGCGATGACTCGCATGATCGCGCGGGCTTACCGGGCGGCGGACGCGCTGCGAGCGGCAGGAATTCCGGTGGTTATGGGTGGACCGCACGTCACCGAACTTCCGGATGAAGCGCTGGGAAGAAATGGGGGCGTCCGGCACACGGACGCGGTGGCGCTGGGCGAGGCCGACGAAACATGGCCCCGGATCGTCGCCGACGCCGAAAAAGGCCAGTTGAAAGACATTTACGCTCCGGTGGATGCTTTCGGTCAGGATCAGAAACCGGATCTCGGCGAGTATCCGAAGATCCCATGGGAGTCACTCGATCTCGCGCAGTTCAACCAGATCCCGGGCTTCATGCGTCCGCTGCTGAAGCGATTTCATTTCGAAGGGTTCCACCTGATTCCGATCGAATCGGGCCGCGGCTGCCCGTACGGCTGCGAGTTCTGTACAGTGACGGGATTCTTTGGCGATTCCATCCGGTTTCGCACCAACGAAAGTGTTGTGGACGAGATGCTTCGGTTGAAGGCGCGCGCCAAACAGAACAACGGCAAGGTCGCCATATTCTTTGTCGATGACAATTTCGCGATTAACGTGAAGCGCACGAAATCCCTGCTGAAGGCCATCATCGCAGCGGATGCCCAATTGGCCTGGGTCGGCCAGATCAGCGCCAACCTGCTGCGGGATGAGGAACTGGTGGATCTGATCGCGCAATCCGGCGGCAAGTGGGTTTTCATCGGCATGGAATCGCTCGACCCCGCCAACTTGAAAGACGTCAACAAGAGCTTCAATAAACCCGCGGAGTTCAGCACCGTACTGGCGCGCCTGGCCAAACGGAATGTTTACGCGATCACCTCGTTTATATTCGGACTCGACAACGACACCCCGGGGGTGGCGGAGCGGACTTTGGAGCAGGTTCGCGACTGGCCGCCAGGCCTGCCTGTGTTCGGGCAGATCACGCCATTCCCGTCTACTCCGTTGTATGCCCGGTTGGCAAAAGAAGGCAGGCTCACGCGACCGACGCACTGGCTGGACTTCGCGCCATTCCAGATGGCCCACACGCCCCTCAAAATGACTGTGCCGGAAGTGCATACCGAAGTTCAATATGCGTGGATGAACTCTTACAGTCCGGAAACGACGAAGAATGCGATGAAGAAGATCGCCGACGCGCCGGTCCCTTACAAGATCAGTCACCTGGTGGCGCGGCTGTGCTTCCGGGGGATTTATTTCCCGCAGAAGGGGTCGCTTGCCTGGCTGAAAGTGATGTGGGAAAACCGGCAAGTCATCTTCCGCATCTTTGTGGAGTCGTTCACGAAGTGGCGTGGAACGGCTGCCGCGAATGTGAATCTGGATTTCGATGCAGGCGCGAGAATTGTTGTGGAGCAGCCGCGTTGAGGCAGGAAGACGGAAGCAGGTAGTACACCAGAACTTACGATCTTGCTCCCCGGGCCCGACGCCGCAAGAAGATTGCCGCCAGGCTTGTCACCAGCAAGGTAACAGACGCAGGCTCGGGGGCGGCAACGTTCCAGCCAATGACGTCCAGCGCTTCAATATCATTTGAACTGATCGACAGCGCTTCCCCCGGAGCCGCAGTAGGGTCCATAATGCCGATTCCCAGGCCATCCTGCCAATGGCTGGCCTGGCTTCCATCCCCGAAATTGACTCCAGTGGCAAACGTTGTGACAATGTCGAGACCTCCGTCGATCGAAAAATATTTCTGACGATCGTCCGCGGTCCAATCAATGGCCCCCTGCGCGAAGCTGTCGGCTGAGTAGCGGAAAAGATCAAGCGTGCTTACATACGTGAACTGATCATCGCTATAAGGGCCGGCATAGGGAGGCGAATTTTCATCAAGGATGTCAACGCCGCTGATAAAGCCGAGCAGATGGCCGAGTTCGTGCTCGGCGATCCCCGTGAAGTCGTATTCCCCGGCCGTAATTCCATCGCCGGAATCAAAGTCGAAATTAAAGTCTGAACTGAAAGTGATCGATCCATCCAGTTCGGCCCCGTTCCCCGCGATAAGCCCCAATGCCTTCGCGTTTGAGTCGCTCATATGAATAGTCGAATTATTCGCATCCCCATCCGCATCCAGATATGGCGTGGCGCTGCCGGAACCATTCGGATCGTTCGAAGTGCGATTGATCAGGAGCCTGAAGGCGGATCCTGAGGGTAAATTCTGGACTGCGACGGCGTCTGCAGCCGAAGTTGCGTCTGCGATCAGGTGCGACCTGGTCGCAGAATAAGTGAAGTCGCTTTCCGTGTTGGAGGTTTGGGCCAGTACACCCGCACCGAGCGAGGAGTAACCTATGGCGATATTGAGGGTCACATTATCGGACAAAATGCTTGACCACATCGCGCCCGCCGCGGCAAAAGCCTGATCTGCCGCCGCGTTCCCGGTGGAATCGGTGAAATTGAAAATGAGCCCGGCGGAAGCCACATGGGGCAAGAAAGACAACACACACAGTAAGCCGGCTTGCTTGATCGATAGCTTCAGATTTCCTCCATTGATCGGGCGGCCCATCGCTCCGAAGCGATCGCTGATTTTTTTGTTATGGTACACAAACTTACATCATTCCTACAAGCCGTGTGGTACTACGAGTAGTCGATGGCAGTTTATTAACAGGAAAGACATAATAATTGCGACTTATTACGACAAATCGGCTCCTGTGTCCAAAAAAGAAGCGATCCGGAAGCTGATTGGTGAGCCGCGACAGGGACGGAAAGATCATCCCGATCATAGACAGGACGCCGCTATAGAATAGTCGCCATGCAAGGTAACCCCGACGTAATTAATGCGCTGAACGAGGCGTTGAAGGAAGAGCTGACAGCGATCAACCAGTATTTCCTTCACGCGGAGATGTGCGAAAACTGGCACTATCAGAAACTCGCGGCGCACATCAGAAAAGAATCCATTGAGGAAATGCGACACGCTGAAGCCCTGATCGAGCGGATCCTGTTTCTCGACGGGGCGCCGAACATGACCGAGCTCATGCAGATCAGCGTCGGGGCGACGGTCAAGGCGCAACTCGAGAGCGATCTTAAGCTTGAAATCAGCGCTGTTGCCATGTACAACCGTTTCGTCCAACTGGCACGCGACAAGGGAGACAACGCGTCGCGCGAGCTTTTCGAACGGCTTCTCCGCGACGAAGAAGGGCATGTGGACTGGATTGAAGCACAGGTTCACCAGATCAAGGAACTGGGATACGAGCGTTATTTGAGCCAGCAGATTGGCGACGCCGTGTAGTGAGCCGCTTCCTAGAAAAGCAGCTTGAGCGCGAACTGCGTTTGCCGCGAATTTTCCGCGCTCGTATAACGTCCGAACGTCGCAGTGAACGCCGTCCGCCCTGGGACATCCGCAAAGTTCGTGTGATTGAAGAGGTTGAAAATCTCGGCGCGGAATTCCAGTCGAGCCCGCTCGCCGATCGAAGTGTCTTTGTGCAGCGACGCGTCGACGTCCACTTCGTCGTCGCCGAGCACCACGTTGCGGCCGGAGTTTCCAAATGTAAACGGAGCGGGCATCTGGAACACGGCGGTGTTGAACCACTGCTGCGCCGTATGCGGCGCGTTCGCATTCGGATCGCCGGTGACATTCGGCCTTTGCGCCGGACCCGCACCGATATTGGCGTTATCCGTCGGCAGGATCACTGTAAAAGGCGCGCCGGACTGAGCCGAGCCCAGACCCGTCAGAGTCCAGCCATCGACGAACTTTCCGGCGATGCCGGAAGGATGGAAAAATCCACCTTTGCCGAGAGGTAACGCGTACGAATACGAGAAAACAACCCGATGCCGGTGGTCGAAGCTGGAGTCGGCCTTCTCCGCTTTTACATCGTATACGTCCTGCGGAATATTGGTTTCTGAAAACGTGCTGCCCACGTCCGAAGCATCGTCGATCGACTTCGACCACGTATAGCTGGCATTCATGCTCAGGCCATGCGACATCCGCTTCTCCATCTTGAGGGTGCCCGAGTGATAGATAGACCAGCCATCCCAACGGATGGCTTTGAACCCGCTCAGCAGCGGATCGGGCCGGCGCGAGTCAACGGCGCCGGGTCCGGGCAGCGGTACGTTGAGATAAGTGCTGTTATCGGCGCCTGACACGTGCGATCCGAAATAGCTGACCGTCATCACCCAGTTCGAGCTGAAGCTGTGCTGCAGGTCGAGACTCCAGGAGTCGGCGTACTCTGAGCGGTAAGGGTATTCGACGCTCGATCCGCCGATGGTCCCGTTGGCAGTGGAGGTCAAAATATTGGATGTCATCAGCACAGGTACGGGAGTCGTTGCGGCAGTAGTTACGCTCTTGTTGAAGAAGAACGGCAGATTTTCCGTAAGCGCGGTTTGAATGTTGTAGGCAGCCTGATTGAAAAACAGCCCCCAGCCGGCACGGACGACCGTTTTGTCAGAGACCGCCCAGGCCAGCCCCACACGCGGCGCAATGTGGTGATAGTTCGGCAACTGCAGCGACCGGTCGTAGCCGGCCTGTTTTGATGTCACATACGGAACTGGAATCAAACCCAGCAAACTATTCGCAAGCGGATTGATCTTTCCGTTGCCGTCGCTTGCGATGACGAACCGATTGACCTCGATGTTGGAGAGCCGGTTCTGCGTATCGGTCATCTGGCCGTTGATCTCATAACGAAGACCGTAGGTCAGTGTGAGAGACCGGTTGATTCGCCATTCGTCCTGCGCATAGAAGTGCGTCCACCGACTTCTACCGTATTCCGACCCGCCGGGGCCAATTCCGGCCTGTGCGGAAGAGGGGTCGCCCAGCAGAAAATCGCCGAAGGCGTTGCCGTCGCCAAGTCCGGCAGCGGATGAGGTGTAGCGCGGCGTGAAGGTAAAAGAGCCGCGCGCGTTCGGGGATTCACTCGGATCGAATTGCAGCCGGAAAATATAGCCTCCGAACTTCAAGCTGTGCGCGCCCCGGACCCACGAGAGATTCTCGATCATGTCGAAGCTGTTGTCTCTGCGGGTGAAGAGGTTGGCCGGGTCGCCCGCGGTCGTATAAGCGCCGGAAAAGCTGATGGAGGGATATCCTGCCTGATCAGGATTCGGCGCGACGCCCTGTATACCGTTCTTCGATGCAAAATTGTTGCCCTGATTCTCGCTCTGCTGACCCCCGGAGACGCGCAGATAAGCGAAACGAAACTCGCTGACAACGTTCGGAGTGAATACGTGCGTTTCACCCAGCGCCGCGCTTCTCGTATTTGTCGTGAGATAGTAACCGAAACCCGGTACGAGGCTTTCATTCAACATACTGCTGCCAAAAGGCTGGAACGTGTCGAAATCCGCAATATAAGCGTGCGCGAAAAGGTTGTCATTCGTGGTCAGGTGATGATCCACGCGCATTACGCCCTGGTCGACAGTGTTCTCTAATGTCGGCGTTGCCAGATAGTTCTGGGCTTGCCCTGGCAAATTGGGCAGCGGCACCTTCTGGAGAAAGGCGGCAGCGATCGGATCCAGACGGCTGACCGGGATCTGGTTGCCGGCGAACGCCGTGCGCTTCCCGGAAGGATCGGTGGAGAGACCGTCGTAGATCGGGGAAAGCCCGCTGAAGTTTCCGCCGCGCACGGCCGCGGTCGGGACCGAGAACGTCTGCGTCTGCGCTTGCCGGACGCGCAGTCCCTCATAGTTGGCGAAGAAAAACGTTTTATCTTTTTTGATCGGCCCGCCCACGGCGACGCCAAACTGATTTTGCCGGAAGGGCGGCTTGTTGTGCGGATCGAAAAAGTTCCGCGCATCGAAAGCATCGTTGCGCACAAATTCATAGAGGGAGCCGTGCAGCTGATTCGTGCCGCTTTTGATCACGGCGCTGATCGTGGCCGATGCCTTGCCGCCAAATTCCGGAGGATAAATCGACTTCTGAATATTGAACTCGCCGATCGCATCGATCGAGGGGGAAGCAACCAGGTGATCGAAGTATTGATCGGTGACGGAAACGCCGTCGAGGTAATACATGTTGTGGCCCGCCCGCTGGCCGGCGACAAGCACGGCAGTGCCGGTCTGGGCGAGGGCTGAGCCGCGGGTGCCGCGCGGCGATTTGAATATGTTGTCGCTGAGTAAGGTCAGGTCGACAAACTGGCGGCCGTTCAGAGGAAGATCCACGATCCGCTGATTCGCGATAACTTCGCTTACTTCCGCATCGTTCGTGCGCAGCAGCGGCGCGGATTCGGTGACCATCACGGTCTCCGTTCTGTCGCCGACGGCCAGAGTCAGATCGACTCGTTCCTGCCGGCCGGCGTGCAAGACAATCCCGTCGCGAAGCTGCGTCTTGAAGTTGTCAGCCTCGGCTTTGATCGAATAAGAACCCACCGGCAGCGACGCAGCGAGCCACGTTCCGTTGCCGCTGCTTTCGAGCGTTCTGGAAACACCACCGCCCTGCTGCGTAATCGTCAGCTTGACATTCGGCAAAGCCGCGCCAGTGGGATCGGTAACCGTTCCGGCGATTTCTCCGGTGCCGGCTTGTCCCCACGCCAAAGGTGTAAGAGTTGCCCAAAGAATAGCCGCTGCGATGGATGTTGTACGAACGATGACTGTGGTTGATTTAGGCTCGAGAAGTCTCAACTTCAAACATATAGCGGTCTGACAGCATTGAGATGTAACGATCATGTAATTCCTCACCTGGGGCGACACTTATCGACCCGCTGATAGTGCGTTTTCCGTTAACATCATTCACAAATGAATCGTCGCGAATTCATCAAAGCATCTGCGGCCGCATCCGGCTGCCTCGGCTTGCTCGATACTTCGATCGAAGCAGCGGGAGCATCGGAGCCCGCGGCTCTATAAGGATCGAACCTGACACTACGCATCGCACCGATCACGCTCGAGATCGGTCCCGGCAAAACGATCCGCACTGTGGGCTATAACGGCTCGGTTCCCGGTCCGGTTCTTCGTTTCAAAGAAGGCAAGGCCATTACGGTGGATGTACACAATGACACCGATGTTCCGGAAGTTGTTCACTGGCATGGTCAGGCAATCTCGCCGAAAGTCGATGGCTCAGTCGAAGAAGGAACGCTCGCCGTGCCGTCGCACGGGCATCGCCAATATCGCTTCACGCCCAACCCCACAGGCACGCGCTGGTACCACGCGCACGGCATGGCGCGCAGCGACCTGACGCGCGCAGGATTCTCCGGGCAATACGGCTTCGCGATCGTCGAGCCGGACCGCCATGATGGCGCGTACGACCAGGAAATCTGCATCGCGGTCCATCATTGGGAGCCGGCGCTGGGAACGATGGGTCCTCCCGACAATGGGTGGGAAATCGTGTACAAGTCGGCGACGTTCAACGACAAGATGCTCGGGGCCGGGGAACCTCTTCGCGTGAAGGAAGGCCAGCGAATTCTGTTCCGGCTGCTCAATGCCAGCGCGACGGATGAGGTCCGGCTCGGCTTGCCGGGTCATCAGTTTCGCGTGATCGCGATGGATGGAAATCCGGTGCCGCGTCCGCAAAATGTGGATTTCGTGTATCTCGACATCGGAGAGCGTATCGACGCGATTGTCGAGATGAAAAATCCCGGGATCTGGGTCTTTGGATCATTGAACAATGACGAGCGCGGCATGGGAATGGGAGTCGTCGTCGAGTATGCCGACAAATCCGGCGCGCCCCAGTGGAAAGCCCCGGCCAATCCCGGGCGCGGTCCGTGGGATTATGCGCAGTTCTCGAACGAGCAACCTGCGCCCGAGCCCGATCACACGTTCGAGATGCTCATTCAGAAAATCCCCGGCAACAAGAAGGATTTCAACCACTGGACAATCAACGGGAAGTCGTTCCCCGATATTGAAAAGCTGCGGCTTGAGAAAGGCAAGCGATACCGCCTGTTGTTCAACAACGACAGCGGCGACGTTCATCCGCTCCACTTACACCGGCACACTTTTGAAATCACGCAGGTCGGCGACAAGCGTATGTCGGGCCTGCGCAAAGATGTGATCAGCGTCGCCCGCCGCAGCAAAGCCGCGATCGATTTCACCGCCAACAACCCGGGCTCAACGCTGTTTCATTGCCACATGCAGCTCCATATGGATTTCGGATTTATGCAGTTGCTCGAATACGCCTAGCCGCGCGCCGCCTGGTTAATCACCCGAAACGGCTGCGGGTTCTCGTCTTGCGACTTGCGTTGGCTCCGGCTCGCAGGGCATGTGCAAAGTAAACGTGCTGCCGCGCCCTGGAGAACTCGAAACCGTGAGACGGCCTTCCATCGCTTCCGCGATGCTCCGCGACAATGGCAAGCCCAGCCCTGTGCCATGGATCTGCGCCACACGAACAGAAGCGCTTCGATAAAACGGCTCGAATATGTGCGGTAAATCTTCCGGGCTGACACCGCGTCCGCGATCCGACACGCTGATCTGGATCTCTCGGGCGCCCGGCGAGCCTTCAAAAAACCCGGCGCGGATGCCGATCCAGCGTTCCGGTTTCCCATATTTCAACGCGTTGGTGATCAGATTCTGCAGGCATTGAGAAAGCGCCGTGGCGTCGCCTGCGATCTCCGGCAGGTCTTCGTCGATTTCGCACTCGACCGTAAAATGCTCGGTCTCGATCAGCCGGGATGTACTCGCCAGGCTGGCATCGATCACCTCGTGCACCTGAAGCGGCTGCAAAACATACCGCAAGCGGCCCTGTCGGGTCGCGGCAAACAGCAGGATCTGCTCGACCAGACCGAAGAGCTGCCGCGCCTGATTGCCGATGAGGGAGCCGTACTGCACCATCTGCTGCGTCGTTCCGACCAGGCCCTTGCAGAGGTTGTCCGCCCCGGAAATGATCACCGTCAGCGGCGTTCTCAGTTCATGCGAAACCGCAGTCACGAAATCCATTTGCATTTGCGCGAGGCGCTGTGCGCGATGACTGGTGACGATCAGCATCGCCATGTTGACGGCCAGCACCAGCAGGACTCCAAAGCCGATGGCCAGATCGCGACGCCGCATCTCCGCTACGAAAGCTCCGAGTGCGCCCCCGCGACGGTGCCTCACCACGAGCCGCCAGTCCAGACTGTGCTCGGTTTCCCGGAGGAACGGAAACCAGGAGATCTTGACAGCCGCGTCCGGCCCTTTTTGGGCAGGCGGCATGTGAAACACGTGCACAGGGCGACCGAGTGTGTGCTCCTGGCCGCGGCCGAACAGATCGATGACGCCGTCCGCGTCCGGCGGCTCCGGGTCGCCAAAGCCGGGATCGGAGGAGTAGATCACGTGGCCGGGGGTGTTCCGCGAGATCACCGCGACGAGGTAGTCCAGTCCATCCGTTCCCTGGAAGTAACTTCGAGCCAGGTCAGAAAGAATGCGCGACTGGATTTCCTGACGATTCAATTCGATTGCAATCCAGTCGACGGAATCCGGCCCGACAGGCCCTCCCTTCGCGACCGCGGAATCGATAATCACCGGATGCAGAAGAGCTGGAATCTCGGGATCGAAACGCCAGCCGGAGGACGGCTCCTCGATCGCGGCGCTGTCGCGCGGGTTCGCGGGTACACGTGTACGGAGGAAATCCACCGAAGCCGCGCGCAGTTGTGCGCGGAGCGGCTCGAAGCGCGCGGGCCAGGCTTCCGGATCGAAGTTTTTTGCCGGCGAATTCAGCCGCAAGGCCGGTGGGCGCGCGGCCAGACTCGATTTCAGCAGATAGACGTTGCTGACAAGTTTTGGATACTTCGCCGTTGCTTTCCACTCGGCAAAGCGCCGTGCATAACGGAGAGCGTCCGCAGGCTGGTCTTCGACCGGGTCGACACGCAACGCCAGACCAATATCTGAGAAGTAGCGGAAGAAATCCTTCTGCAGATTCATCATCGACATCTGCAAGCTGTCGGCCAGCCGGACCGCCGTGGTCTCGCTGACGCTCGTACTCCACCGGTACTCGATCACCGCCAGGGCCGCGACAATGATCGCGCTGGGGATCACCACCGCTGTCGATATAGTCCGCGCTCTGAACGGAAGTTTCATGCAGCGTGCCGGGCGTCAGGCCTTCCCGGTTTCCCGTTCCGCGGCGCGGAATTTGTAGCCAAGCCCCTGCACGGTCAGGATGAATTCCGGCTCCTTCGGGTCATTTTCCAGTTGTTGCCGGAGATTCGCGATCCGCATGTCCACCGTTCGCGTGTGAATTTTAGCGCCGTAGCCCCATACATCGCGCAGCAGCACGTCGCGCGAAAGAGTTTCGCCCGGGTGCTCAATGAGAAATCGCAAAAGTTGGAACTCACGCGCGGAAAGCTGCACCGGCTTTCCATTCCGTGTAACCTCGGTCGCGCGCAGATCGACGCGAATCGATCCGAACGCGTAGACGCTCGACAATTGCGGCGCGTTCGCCGAAGAGCGCCGCAACAGCGCGCCGATTCGCGCCATCAGTTCACCCATGTTGAAAGGCTTGCTGACATAGTCGTCGGCGCCGATCTTCAGCCCTTTGACGGTATCTTCGATCTGGCCGCGCGCGGTGAGCATCAGAATTGGCGTCCCACGGCCCGTGGCACGGATCATCTGACAGACTTCGAACCCGTCGCGACGCGGCAGCATGATGTCGAGAATAATCAGGTCGAACGGAAAGTGCGTCGCCTTCCGCAGCCCTTCTTCCCCGTCAGCCGCGTGCTCGACC
Source organism: Bryobacteraceae bacterium (assembly GCA_036272235.1). Taxonomy (GTDB): domain Bacteria; phylum Acidobacteriota; class Terriglobia; order Bryobacterales; family Bryobacteraceae; genus BOG-234. Next base: position 11,932 of record DATAZF010000311.1, read on the forward strand.
GCGTAACCTTCGCTCCGCAGGCTGTCACCGAGGAAGAGGCGAAGCGCTTCTTCGTCTTCCACCAGCAGCACATGCTTCACGGCAGAAAGCGCATTCGGCCCCAGCATATTTGCCGTTGCCATGAAAGATAAATCCTACCAGCAGGGGCTGCCACGATGTCGGGGAGCCGATGTCCCTCGAGGATGAAGTAAGTTGAGGATGACGTAAGTCAA
>DATAZF010000312.1:0-12746 GCA_036272235.1 Bryobacteraceae bacterium
GTTTCCGGCTGAGTTCGCGATGCCCGGCAGCTTGCCCCAGAGGGCAGCTGCCGACGGAAATGCCGCCAGTTCCTGCACGAGCCGTCGCAGGTCGCGCCGGTAAAGCCCGGCGAATTCGTGCGCGGCGTCCATTCTACTGGCCCGGCGCCTTGTCGGGCAGGGTGAAGAGGTACGAAACCAGGTCCTGCATATCGCTCGCGCTGAACTTGTACGACGGCATGATGCTCGACGGAACCAGCATCTTCGGATTCTGGAAATGCTGGATCACCCAAGCTTCATTGCGGCGCAGCGACAGGCCGTTCAAAGAGACAATCTTGCCTCCGGCGCCGTTGACCGAGTGGCACGCGCCGCAGTTGTTCTTCTGGAAGAGCAGGGCTCCGTTCACTGCGAAGGCGGGCGTCGAATCCACCACATCGCCATTCTCAGGCGTCAGGCTCATCATCAGGGCCAGCAGGTCCTTGAGCTCGGCCTCGCTCAGGTTTACTGGCTTCATGATGCTGCCTTTGCTCACGGTCGCCGGATCCATGAAATGGGCCATCAGCCACGCGGAATCGTGCCGCTTGCTGGTGTCGATCAAATTGGGCCCGCGCTTCGGGGTATCGCCGGTGATGTTGTGGCAGCTGTCGCAGCTCTGCTCGCGAAAATAATGCACTCCCGCAAGCTGCGCCGGCGTCAGCTGCATCCACTGGATCGGTCCGGAAAAATCGATCTGCGAGGCGGCGGTGGGCGGCGGGGTCCCCTTGATCGCGAGCGCTGTCAGGCTGCCCCAGCCGAGCGCGGCCAGCAACACGACGCCGGCCGCGAGGGTCCGCTGGCGCACGCGCACGAGTTTGCTGCGATCGATGAAGGGAGTCAGAATCAGAGCCAGAATCGCCAGCGTCGGAAGCACCACCGTTCCAATTACGATGGGCGCGCGGTTCAAAAGCTCCAGCGTCTGGAACAGAAACAGGAAATACCATTCCGGGCGCGGATTGTAGCTCGTGATTGTGGGGTCAGCCATCCGCTCCAGCGGCACCCGAACCATGAGGGCCATCAAAAAGAGAATGACAAAAGCGACAAAGACCGCGACCGTATCTTTGAACACCTGCTCGGGGAAGAACGATTTCTTCGGCTTCGCTTCATCGCCGGGGGCAGGGGCCACCCCGTGTCTCCTCACGAGATACACATGCAGCACGATGAGCAGTAATGTGGCCGGCGGCAACAGCAATACATGAAGTCCGTAAAAACGCGCGAACGTCACCACGCCTATATCGCCCGTGCTGCCCAGCAACCGGCTCACATACGGACCCACAATAGGAACCGATGCGCCGATCTTGGTGGTTACAACGGTGCCGAAGTACGCACGGTTGTCCCAGGGGAGCAGATAGCCGGTGAGTCCGTAAGCGAGGGTCAGCAGCAGCAGAATCGCGCCCACTATCCAGGTGCCTTCACGCGGCTTCTTGTAAGCGCCCCAGAGGAACACCTGCACCATGTGGAGCACCACGATCACGATGATCATGCTGGCGCCCCAGTGATGCAGACCACGCATGAGGCGCCCCGCGGTGACTTCCGTCAGGATGTAGCGAAGACTGCTGTAAGCATCGCCGGGGGTGGGCGCATAGTTGAACGCCAGCATCGCGCCGGTGAAGAACTGGATCAGGATCAGAAACAGCGCCACGCTGCCGAAGACCTGATGCCAGCCGCTCGAAGCCGGGATCTCTTCATACAGGAACTTGCGCAACCCCGAATGCAGACCAGTGCGATGGTCGATGTCTTCGATGAATTGTTCGAATGTTTTTCGCATGGGTCAGGCCGTGGGTGAGGACTGCTTCAATTCGCCGATCTGCAAACGATTGTTCTCTATCTTCGTCGCGTAACGGTCGAGCGGGCGCGGCGCCGGCCCGGCCAGCACTTTCCCCTCGATCGAAAAGTACGAACCATGGCAGGGGCACATGAACTTGCCGGACTCCATCTCCCAGTGGTACGCGCAGGCGAGGTGGGTGCACTGCGGGCCGAACGCGACGATCTTGTTGTCCGGCTCCTTCACGACCCATGCGGTCTTTTTTTCGGTTTCGAGGCGCCAGCCGTCGAGACGGCTTTCCTGGAAACTCAACGCGACGGGAACCCCGGGCGTCAACTGGCTGATATCGCCGGCATCGATCCAACCGGATTGCTTGCGCGGCTTGGGCGGTATGAGCAGATAGATGACCGTCGGAATTGCCATGGCGAGGCCGATCAGAGCGCCGAGTACATAGACCACGGCGATGTGAAAAGCGCGGCGGGTGGAACCCGAGAGCTCAGCTTCGGAGGTGAGTGTGGTGTTGTGGTCGGACATTTAAAAGGCTAATCCTCGATATTACCAATGGGGCTCTAATTTATATCGTACCGGACTGATATGTCTGTGGGGTTACCGAGTTGTAAACATCATTCCAGGGGCGTATGGCTGGGGCGAATCGTTACCCGCATTTTGTTTTCGCCCGTAAAACACCGGCGACAAGACCGCGGCCGCCGCCGGTAACCAGGCCGCGACGATAGAATCTGTGGATGGCAGACGCGCCATATGCGATCGCACGCGCGGCCGCTGCGATGGTTCATCCTCACTTCGCGCGGCTTCTCGGTGCGCAGCGAATTGAGCAGCCTGCATCGGGCGTTCCTGCCAGCCGCGCCGCGCTCCCCGACCTCGCGACGGTTGAGACCATCATCAACGTTGCCTTCTGGGCCAGTCTGCGGCGCGAAGAGCGGTATGCTCCGCGAATCTCCCTCGCATTCGTGGCACCCGGAGAAGGGAAGCGCCCTCTCGTTTTCGAGCGCCCGGTTCCCCTCGCGCCGCAGCCTTTGACACACCTCGGGCCCGCCGTGGAACGCCCCGGAATTCATCTGTGCATATGGAGCCAGCCCGACGGACTTGCGGTGTGGGGAGCCACTCGCTACATTCCGCCCTGCTGTTTCGTGCTTGAAGTGGTGGCGCCAGGGCTCCTTGTTATCAAGCACAGCCGATCTGACGATTCCGGCAAGTTCGTCAACGTCGCCGTCCTGCAGGGCGATGAGATCAAGATGGTGGAACAACGGGCGGGGAGCGCCCCGGGTCTGCCGGCGCGCATCGCGGCGTTACTGGGTCCGCATCCGGATATGGCTCCGGCCGATTCCATCAACATCCAGATGCAGCTCGCGGTCTCGATGCGAGCGCACGGGCGCGGTGGGTCGCTCTTGATTGTGCCCGCGGGTACGGAGCAGTGGCGGGAGTCCATTCTGGCGCCGGTTTCCTACGCGATTGCGCCGACGTTTCGAGTGCTCGAAGAGCTGGCCGGCGAGCAGGCGAAGGAGATGGCATCTATTCGTTGGCAGACTGCGATGCGGCGCGCGATTGAAGGGATCGCGGGTTTGACGGCTGTCGATGGAGCGCTCATCCTGACCGACCGGTTCGAGCTGCTGGCGTTCGGCGCGAAAATTATCCGCCGATCCGGTTTTTCGCAGGTCAGCAGTGTAATGCTGACGGAGGCAATCGAGGGCTCAGGCGTCGGAGTCGTGGAATCGGGCGTGCTCGGAGGCACGCGACATCTCTCGGCCGCGCAATTCGCGCACGATCAGCGTGACACCATCGCCCTTGTTGCATCGCAGGATGGGCGGTTCACGGTCTTCGGCTGGTCTTCCGCGCAGGGAATGGTTTATGCGGACCGGATCGAAGCTCTGCTTTTGTGAGACGATGCGGGCGTCCTTTGTGCGGCAGCCCGGGCGCCGTGGACCTTCCTCACGAAGCGCCGCGGTCGTGCTTGAGGAGCCAGGGCCGCGGGGCATGCTGCCGGCGCGGTTGCTTACTTGATACCTTTGATCCACTTCAGGATCGGGCCCGACACTACCTTATCCGGCGTATCGATGGAGAACACCTCAGACATGTGGCTCTCGCCTTTTTCGAAGAGCATCGCCGGACAGTGATCTTTCCCCTCCTTGCACAGTTCATCGTGCAGGGCTTTATTGAAGGCTGAGTCGGTGCCGTTAATCCCGGGATCGAGCTCAGCCGTGGCAAGCATGATCTTGACGTTCGTCTTCTTCAACTCCGGAAGACTTGAACGCGCCAGTTGCGTCGCCGGATCGATCTGCGGACCGCGTCCTCTTCCACCGCCGCCACCCGCGCCACGGCCACCGCGGGCCGCCGGGGGAGCATCCGCGCGGCTCGGTCCTTCGATGGCGCCGGCATTGGAGAAGGCCGCGCCCGCGGGAAGTCCGCAGGTGGTCCCGGCACCGGCCAGAATATCGCCGCCACCGCGCTCGCCTGCCGCCGGCGCGGCAGGAACCACTGGCAGAATATTGAACTGGCCCGACATGAAGATCACGCCTTTGACCCCGACACCCTTAGGCCCATAGAGCTCCGGACGCCCAATGTAAACGCCCAGCGGGCCGTTGCCGGCCGACTGCGCCCAGATGAACATGCGGTCGGGATTGCCCTTGTACTTCGCGACGTTCGCTTCGACCCACTGGATCATGAGGGACACATCCTTGCCGCCGTCATCCCAATTTGCGCCGGGATGGCGTTGCATGTTGACACCGACCATGCCGTTTTGAGTCGCCCAACGCATGATGTTGTCGTAGAATGCGTTGGCCTCGCGGTCCTGCTGTTCGATCTTGTTGCCCGCGCCGCCGGGGACATACATCAGAACCGGGCGGTTTGCACGGCCTTTATCCGCGGAGAAAATATCGACCACATCTTTCGGATTCGGCCCGAACGAAACATCGCGCGCGACCGTGATTCCGGGATAAAGCGGCGCCGCTTTGCTGTTGACGTCGTTGGCCGGCATCAGGGGCCTGTAGAGCTTTGCGGTGCAGGGCGGATCGACAATCTGGCCGATCTTCCGAAGCTCGGCTTCGATATTCGGCGGCACCTGGGCGAAAGCCGGTAGCGCAAAAGGGAGGAGAAGGACACATTTCCGAAAGTTCATGGCGCCCTACAGTCTATCCAACAACGATGTCTTTACGCAGACGCGCCCACACCGGAAAAGTGGCCGGATCGCCCAGCCAGACAAGCATCCACTCCACCATCTCGTCTTTCAATCGCCGCTTGTTTTCCTCGACCCGCGCGCTTCGCGCCACCCAGCGCGCCCGGTCTTTGGCTGCAATCACCTGATCCCGGCAATACCGGCGCAAATCTTCCCGCGTCTCATAGACACGGCTGAACGCGCGCAGCGATTCCTCCAGCTCAGCCAGCGTGTGGAAAGCAATGCCGCACCATGGAGCTTCAATCGGAATACCAGCCGCGCGAATGGCGGCCTCGGAAAAGATCGCGCGCAATTCCAGCCATTCGGCCTCGCCGACAACACTCCAGCCGCGCGACGTTATATGCTCTCGCAATCGTGCTCGCGTGTTGACCATCCACGTAACCGCCGGCGTTCTTTCCCGACCGGGCCGCTGAAAAAGGTTGGCTACCGCTTCAAAGCCTTCTGATAACTCTGCACCGCCGCATAATGGTTCACCAGCGACTCGGAAAAATTGTGACCTCCGGAGCCATCCGCTTTGGCGACGAAATATAAATAATGCGACTCCGCGGGCTCAAGCGCAGCGCGAATCGAGCTCAACCCCGGATTCGCAATGGGACCAGGCGGCAGCCCCGTGTGCTGATACGTATTCCACAAACTGATGCTGGCAAGATCAGACTTGTAAATCGTTCCCCGGTACCGGTTCTCGAGCAAGGCCGCATAGACTGTCGTCGGGTCGCAATCCAGCTTCATCCCGATTCGCAACCGGTTCGTAAACACCGACGCCACAAGAGGACGCTCATCGGGCCGGCGCGCCTCCCGCTCCACCATCGAAGCGAGGGTTACAGCATCGTGGGCACCCGCTCCGGCACCGAGCCCTTTCCATTGCGCCCGGAACTCCGAGGTCATCATCCGGCAAATCTGCGCCGCCGTCGTGTGCCTGTAAATCCGGTACTTGTTCGGAAACAGATACCCTTCGAGCGAAGGGGCTTTCGGATCGATATCGCGAATCATCGAAGGATCTCGCGCGGCCGCCAGGAACGTCGCTGCCTTCATCGTTCCCAGCTTGCCCACCGCCTCGGCGATATCGAACATGTTGAAGCCCTCGGGCACCAGCAGTTCCATGTAATAGATGTCGCCCTTGATCAACCTCCGCACGATCTGGATCGGCGACGCGGGCTTATCGAACCTGTATTCGCCGGCCTGCAGGTTTGCGCCGCGCCGTAATCCCCGCGCGGCGAGCAGCAGCCAGCGATCCTGGATCACGCCTTTGTCAGCCAGTACCGAAGCGATCGACCGCGTGGATGTGCCATGCGCGAATTCCACAAACACGGGTTCTGAAAACCCCTGGTAGGGCAGGTTCAGCCGCTGGAAGATCCACGCGCCCGCGGCAACAGCGAGCAGCACCAGGAATGCGAGCAGCCGTAAGAACAACTTCATGCGGGCGTCGCCTCATCGGAATCGAGGTAGCTTTGCAGCAGGATCACCGCGGACAGCCGGTCGATCGCGGGCTTCCGCGCTCCATGGGCGATGCCTGATCCGCGCAGCGTGCGCTCGGCTTCCTTACTGGTCCATCGTTCGTCCCGGAAGTGCACCGGTATGCCGGTCTTGTACTCCAGCTCCCGCGCGAACTCGCGCGTATATTCGCCCTGCCGGCTCATCGCGCCGCTCATGTGCAGCGGATCGCCCATCAGGATCAACTTGACCTTCTTCTCCACCGTGAGCTTCCGAAGCACCTCGATATCGTCCCGCCGCCCCTCGCGCTCCAGCGTTTCGAGACCCTGCGCGGTGATCCCGAGCTCATCGCTTAAAGCCAGCCCGATGCGCTTCTTTCCGAGATCGAGAGCCAGCACGCGCCCTGCCTTTTCCACACCTCGATTGTATTGTGAAGGTGAGGGCAGGAGGCATTGAACGCCGAAGCCGCCTGGCCGCCAGCGTGCTAGTCTCATGACACGGGTGGGTACTTTGATCGGTACGGGACAGGAAAAGTCGCACCGCTTGATCCAGAGCGAAGTGCATGGATATGCGCTGACGACAGTCGCCGCCGGAGCACTCATCGCGATCCTCTATTGGGGCCGGGTGGTCTTCATCACGACCATCATTGCCGTCATTATCGCCCTGATCCTCGAGCCCTTCGTCGGAATTCTGGTGCGTGTGCGTATTCCCCGGCCGCTCGCGACTCTGATGGTCGGCGCAATCGCCGCCCTTGCTCTGTATTTCGCCGGACTGGCCGCTTACAACCAGCTTTCCGGCCTCGCCAGAGACGTACCGGCTTTCAAGGACAACCTCTCCGGCTTTATCACCAGGGTGCAGGACAGGATTCAGAGCATCGAGGACACCACATCGCATCTTCTGGTACCAGCGCGCAAGACTGCGCCGATCCCGCCGCCCGAGCCTCCTCCGCGCCGCGGCGCCCGCAGAACCAGAAAGGAAGCAGCCCCCGCGGTGGCACCAGTTCCCACGCTCGGCCCCGATGGACTACCTCTCGTGCCGATTCCGGAAGTCCGCATCCACGAGGACAAGAGCCCCATCGCCAACTACATTTACGCGCGTCTTGGCACCGTCTACGAGTTCATCCTCATGGCCTCGTTTGTACCTTTCCTCGTTTATTTCATGTTGAGCTGGCGCGATCACATTTATCGCAGCTTCCTGCGCTTTTTCGAAGGCGCGGACCGCGTCGCAGCTTCGCGCAGCCTCGAAGGGGTCGCCGAAATGGCACGCGCATTCGTCGCCGGGAACTTCCTGATCGGGGTTTTCCTCGCGGCGGTGAGCTGGGCCGCGTTTGCGATTATTCACATCCCATATCCATTCCTGATCGGCCTTCTGAGCGGCTTTCTCAGTCTTGTGCCGTATGTCGGGATGCCTCTTGCCGTCATCCCGCCGGTTCTCTCCGCGCTCGCAGGCGGGGAACACGGTAGTGTGATCCTGTTCGCATTCGGTGTGGTTCTCATCCTTCACCTCACCGCAATGAACGTGCTCTATCCGAAGATCGTCGGGGCGCGTGTTCATCTCAACCCGCTCGTCGTGACCTTCTCTCTTATGTTCTGGGGTTTTCTCTGGGACGCCGCCGGACTGCTGCTCGCCATTCCCATAACAGCGGGCATCAAAGCGGTCTGCGACAACGTAGCGGGGTTGCGGCCCTACGGCCGGTTTCTCGGCGATTAGAATGCAGCCGTTTTCTGAGCAACTTCGCGGGCGCATCCACGGCGCCCGGCGGAGAATCGTGTTTCCGGAAGGAGACGATCCGCGGGTGCTGGCGGCCTCTCGACGCTTAAAGGCCGACAGACTCATTGAGCCAGTCCTGATCTCAAAGGAAACAATCGCCGGCATGGAGACGATCGATCCGGCAACCTCGCCACGGCTCGGGGATTACACATCGTTTTATTTGCAGCGCCGAGCGTCGAAAGGTGTAACGGAAATCGAAGCGGATGCGATCGTGCGTAAGCCTCTCTACTTCGCCGCATCAATGGTCGCGGCCGGCGACGCGCATGGCACGGTCGGAGGAAGCGTCTCGACTACGGCGGACACCGTGCGGGCCGCGCTTGCGGTGATCGGGCCCGCGCCCGGCATCGAGACCATTTCAGGTGCCTTCCTTATCGCGCTCGGCGCCGAGCGGGTCATGACCTTCGCAGACTGCGCTGTCGTCGTCGAACCATCGCCTTCACAGCTGGCGGATATAGCGATCTCCGCCGCCGCGACCACGCGGCAGTTTCTGCAGACAGAAGCGCTCGTCGCGATGTTATCGTTCTCAACCCACGGCAGCGCCCGGCACGCACAGATCGACGCGGTCGTCGAAGCGGTGCGGATCCTGCGCACGCGCATGCCAGACCTCAAGGTCGATGGCGAGCTTCAGGTTGATGCAGCCATTGTTCCGGCTGTCGCGGCATTGAAGGCTCCCGGCTCGACGGTGGCGGGACGCGCGAACACTCTTGTATTCCCAAACCTCGCCGCCGCCAATATCGGGTACAAACTGGCGGAGCGTCTGGGCGGCGCAGTCGCAATCGGGCCGATATTACAGGGACTCGCGAAGCCCGCCAACGACCTTTCCCGGGGATGCAATGCGGACGATGTTTACAATATGGCGATCCTCACCGCGTGCCAGTCCCTGGAGTAGTTTCACCAAAAGCGTGCGTGCCACCGGAGCGGGGAGACCAACCCCGCGCAGGGGTGCCCCACATCGCGAGAGTGCTTTGTCAGCCGACGCTGACAAACCGCAGAGTGTGGCGCGTAACGTACCAGCACGGATTGTAGCCGTACTGAGGAAACAGCGAATACACACATCGCTCGGTGATCGGGTCGGTGCGCTCGTAGTCGATCTTATTGAATTTTTCGGCGACGGCGAGAAACCGGTCGATCTTCACATCTGTAAATGGCGCCTTGCGCGCATGCGCGTAGGCGAAGTCGCAGCCGTAAAGGACAGCCAACAGCGCGACGATGGCCAGCAGGATTCCGCGGAATATGCGCATGGTCATTCGAGCAGCGAAAGAATATCTTCCACGCCGCCGATTGGGATTGGCTGATCGGCCACCAGCGCTTCTCCGTGACGCGCGCCGATGAGGGAACCATAGTATCGATCGCGCGATTCAAGGCGAAAGAGAAAGTCGCCACTGAGCGTCCCGGCGAATTGAGAGTGGAATATCCGCAGCAGTTCCAGCTTGCGATCGAACACCACCGATGTATCGACCACGAACGTGGGCGGGTGAAATGTATGGATCGGGTAAAAGAAGAAAGCGGCGGGTTTGTGAGGAGGGTTCGGGTCGTCGAGAGTGCTGAGGCCGCAGAAAAGCCGCGAGTTTCGGACTATCAGCCCGGCGGCGGCATGGTCCGGATGACGATCTTCCCAGAGCGGCGCGATGACAATTTTCGGCTGGTGGCGGCGGATGGCGCTGGCGGCGAGCCGGCGCGTCTCCGGTGTGTCGACAAGGCCGCAGTCGGGCAGCGTCAGATTCTCGCGGCCGGCGCGGACAAAATCCGCGGCCTTCGCGGCTTCGGCTTTCCGCTGGGCCGCGGTGCCGCGCGAGCCCATCTCTCCGGCTGTCAAATCGACGATGGCGAACGAGACGCCGCGATCATGCAGGAGCAGCATCGTGCCGCCAATGCCCCACTCGACATCGTCCGGATGGGCTCCGAAGAGCAGGACATCTAGTGGCATGCGCTCATTCGGGTGCGCTGGACGGCGGGACTATGCCCTTCAAACGAAGATAGACGCACATGTAGCCGTACATCTCATTGGAATGCCGGATCATGTTGTAAAGCGTCGAGAGCTTTGTGCGCGTCGGCTGGGGCGGAAACGGGCCGCCGAGGCGCGAGCTGATTTTCTCAAGCGCCGCGCTATCGCTGAGCGAGTCGAAGACGGCGTCGCAAGCCGTGGCCGATTGTTTCAACAGTGCGATCAGGTCTTCTTTCGATGCCGCGTTCGGACGCGGGAACGGCCGGTCGCGGCCCTGAATTCCTTCGCAGATTCGCAGATTGGCGCCCGCGATGTGGGCGACGCGCTGCCCGAAGCTCTCAATCTCCGGCGATGGTTTAAATCCGTAGTTTGCCGCCGGCATCTTCTGCGCCATTTTCAGCAGGTTGTCGCGGACCACGGTCCATGGAAACTTCGCTTCAGAGACGAGGGCGCCGGGCGTCTGCGCGCGTACGAACGGGATAACGGTCAGCATCACGAGGAGTAGTCGCTTCATCCGATCACCTGTTTCAGGAAGGCGTCGGCCGCATAACTGACTGCGCGCCGAGCGGGCTGTACCAGCCAGATCTTCCTCTCGACTTCGATCTCGGGCACACGCACCGCGACCAGCCGCTTCTCGGCGATCTCCTGCTGAACGCACATGCGCGGCAAAAACGCCACGCCCTGATTTTCTTCGACCATCCAGCGGATGGTTTCGACCGTCGGCATTTCGATATCCATATTGAGCCGGACGCCGTGCTCCTGAAAGACGCGCAACACGATCTCCCGGTAAGGCGAGAGCACGTTATGCGCGACGAAAGTCTCGTCGGCGAGCTCATGGATCGCCACCACGCTGCGCTTCGCAAAGCGATGCTTCGGGGACACGACGAAGGCCAGCGAATCGGTGAAGATCACGCGCGATTGCAGACGATCGTCACGCGGCTGATAGCTGATCACGCCGAGCTCGAGGTTGCCATCCACTATCTCCGCGGGAATGCGGCTCGAGAAACTGCGCCGCACCTGCACCTGCACTTTGGGAAACATACGCCGGTAGCGTTGAATGTGGCGCAGCAGGTAGAGGCCGGTCGATTCATTCGCGCCGATGACGAGACGGCCGGCCGAGTGATCGCGCAGTTCCGCAATCGAGTTCTCGAGTTCGGATTCGAGGTTCTGGAAACGCCGCGCGTATTCGAGCACGGTGCGTCCGGCGTCGGTGAGCACGACGTCTTTGGCGGAACGGTCGAGGAGTTTCTCGCCCAGCTCGGTTTCGAGACGCTGGAGTGCGAGCGAAACCGCGGGCTGCGTGCGCTCGAGTTTTTCCGCGGCGCGCGAGAAGCTGCGCTCGTTGGCAACCGTCATGAAGACGCGGAGTGTGTTCAACTCCATACGTTCAATCATAACGTTGATTTATTGAAGCCGTATGTTTGATAGATTCTGCTTATTAACGGCTATTTGATATTCAGCGTTACTGTGTTTGCCGCGCGGCCGTTCGACGTCACCACGACCGGGACAGCCGCCCCGGAGATCCCGGCCGGAATCTGACAGTTGATCTGATCGAGTGCCGGAACACCTGGCACGCGGCCGGCATAGGTGACGGCGCACGGCTGTCCGCCAACGGTGAGCGTGGGCTGAATCACTGCGTAGTCAAGGCCGTTTGTGTTTGTGGTTCCGCCGAGTCCCGTCAGGAAGAGCGAGACATAGTCGATGCCAGCCCGCAGAGGAGCGCCCGAACCCACATCGGCCCCCGACACTCCGTTGATAGCCGCGGCCGCGGTTCCGTCGAAAGTGAAAACCGTTGGAACCGCAGCCTGCACGATCACATTGGTCGTGAACGAGCCGGCGGCGCTGGTCACAGTGAGTTTCGTCAGTCCGGGCGGCAGATCGGGCCAGATGACGTTCAGTTGTCCGGCGCTGATGTACTGAATCGGAATCGACGCGTCATTCACACTCACCTGCACGTCGCCAAGCTGTTGCGGAAAATTCGGACCCGCCGCGACCAGTGTGCTGCCCGCAAGGCTTGTTCCGTAAATCGCCACGTAAGCGCCCGGTGCGACATCGTAGGGAAATACGGCGCCTCCGGCTGGAACGGCGCCGTGAATCACCGGTCCCGGCTTCGAGATCACAGGTAGCACGGTTCCGGCGGTCAGTTTGATGTTCACCGGCGAAGACTGGATCTGGAATGGCAGGCTGGCGCCCGCCGGCAGCATCTCGCTGTAGAGAACCTGCTTCGATGCCGAAAGCGAAAGAGGGCCTGCCGTCGTGGTGGCTGTAGTCGCCGAGATCGTCTGCGGCACTCCCTTCGAATCCTGCAACTGAAGATTGATGCCGCCCTTTGTGGATCCGAGGGCGTTGTCTTCGATGGCTTGCCCGAGGGATTGCCAGGCATTCGTGCCGGTGAGGAATGAAGTCACGATCTGGCCGACGACATTGTTCGCATCGCCGATGGCTGCGATGGGCTGCGCCGATTTCGAACAATAGTTGAACGTATAGAGAAGCGAGATCGACGCGTGGCAAGCCGGCACAATGCGGGTGCGGGCGGTATGGACGAAACTGAGCGAAGCGCTGGTCAGCGCCGCGACGCCGTCGTCGAACCCGGCGCCTCCGCTGGACTCCATGCCAGTGCCGCCGGAGCC
>DATAZF010000313.1:0-4228 GCA_036272235.1 Bryobacteraceae bacterium
CGCCGCATGCCAGCGCATCGAGCACGGTGTTCAGCCCGCCATGAGTCAGGGCGAGGCGAGCGCGGGCGAGGACTTCCCCTTGCGGCGCATAATGGACAACGATCGGGTCCCCCGCAAGTGATCGGATATCGTCCGTATCCAAGCCACCGCAATGCGCGATGACCAGTTGGACGTCGAGCCCCGCGCAAGCCTCCGCGAAGCAGCGGAAAATGTCTCGTTTGGAATACTGCAGTGTGCCAAGCGACGCGTAAATCAAAGGTCTTTGGTCCAGACGTTGCCATGGAAAGGCGACCTGATTGGGCGTGGCGTTGCGCAGAGGGCCTGTGTAGTAAAAGCTTGCCGGAAGTGCGCGCCGCGGAAAATCGAACGCGCCGGTCTGCTGGCTGATCTGGGCCAGTCGCGAGAATGAACCCTCCGGAGTGCGGTGCGGCGCCAGCTTCCAACGGTCGCGAAATTCCGCGATCACACTCGTTACGGGCGACGTCATTCTGTCAGCCACGGCATAGCCGCCGGCATTCCGGGTCCGCAGCCAAATGCTGTCTCCATACGGCCAGCCCGTGAACGGCGGAGGCACGGCAGCCTCGCGATTCAGCGCGAGCGCATTGCACACCGTCACAAAAGGCAGGCCCAGATGGTCGGCGACGCTGCCGCCTGCGGGTTCCGTCTGATCGACGAGCAGCATACCGATGCCCGCGGCGCGAATGACTTCCGGCGCGTCCCGGCAGATCATCGCCGTGGTTTTCGCCACCGCATCAATGGTGAACCGCAGTGCCGCAAGCCCCTGCAGCCTGCCCAGTTGTTCGAGCGACCTCGGCAAAGAACCCAGAGGATGGTCGCGTTGTCCCACAGGCGCGAACTCCAGGCCTTCGGCCCGCACGCGCGCCTCCACATCCTGCATGTGGATAAGGGTCGCGCGGTGTCCGCGCGCGATCAACTCGCGGCCGAGAGCTCCGAACGGGTGAATATGGCCCGCTACCGGAGGGCTGATGATGCCGAAATGCATCGATTGGATGCTCAGCGCGGCGTCCGCTCTTTGCTCGTCCGGCGCCCTTTCCGATATAGTGCGGCGAGCGAACGCGCGAGGCCGGCGCTGCGCACCCGATGGTATTCCGCGCCGGCCGGAAGCTCGTTCGCTATGCGACGCGAGGCCGGACCGAGGTTGTGATAGGGGATGCCGGGGAAAAAATGATGCAGCGCGTGATAGCGCAGGCCCACGGGCGCCCAGAGTTCAGTCCACATCGCGCCGGGGGTGTCGATCGAATCGTGAAGCTGGCCGCGGCGATCGAGGCTTTCCCCACCGCTTTCATAACCGTGTGCGCCCAGCGTCCGAAGCGTATTGATGAAGCTGATAAGAGCGGAAACCGTCAGCCAGATCGCAAGGGTCCTCATGGGCAGGCTTCCCCGGAACAGCAGCGCGGCGAACGCGCCCCACAGGGCCAGAATCCCCGCGCTTTGGCGGCGCACGGCGGCGATCAGGTCCGGAGTAGCTTCGCGGCGAAACGCGGGATTCATCGTCAACGATGAAGCGTGAACCACCAGCCATTTCTGCAACGCAGGCCACAACAGCGCGACGGGAGTAAGCGCCACAAACCTTACAACCAGCGCCACCGGAATCAGGAAGCTTTGAATGGCGAAGAGCACCGTCATGCGGCTGGAGCGGGCGAAGGGCAGATATTCCGGATCGTTCGAAGTCCCGTAAGTCTCGAGGCGATGGTGGCCGGAATGGACCCCCGCGTACATCGTCGAAGGAACCAGCAGAGGGAAGCCGATCAGCAAATTCCAGACCAGCTCAAATGCGGGCAAAGAGCGCGAGGTCTGGTGGCTGATTTCATGGATAAAACACAGGCCGCGATAGAGCGCCGCCGCCGCGATCACCGTCGCAATCAGCATCCCGCCCGAAAACGAACGAAGATACACGGCGAGACAGAATGATGTCCAGCCGGCCGCCGCCGTAATCAGCAGGTCCACCCAGTAGGCGGCGGGTTTCAGTTCATGCAGGCCGCGGACCAGCTCGTGAATTCGCCGGTCTTCTTCCGCCAGTAAGGGGGCAGTGGCAACCGGCTGCCGGCTGGCAGTCATGGCAGCCGCTCCCCGGCCGGCAAATACCGGCCCGGCGCGAGAATTCGATTCGGATCGACCGCCTGCTTGATCGCCCGCAACAAGTCGGCGTATGCGGCATCCGGGCGATAGAGCTCCATGCCGGCGATGCCAAGCCGGTACGAGTAATACCCGGCCTCGTCGAACTGCCGATGTAAGTCGCGATAACATGCCATGGCCTTCGCGTCTTCACCCGGCTCATCGCGATCGTAAGTGATGGAGATAATGCACGCGAGAGATCGCTCAGTCAGCAGAGTGATCGAAACCAGAGGCTCGAAGCCGTGCGCGAGGAGCGTTCGTTCCGCCCATTCCACCAGCTTTGCGGCTTCGTTTCCGGTCATCGGCGCCACGGGGGCCAGCCAGAGCACCCCGCAGCGGTCACGGTCCGGATCCGGATCGGGGGGCACAGGCTGACGCTTCCGCCAGTAGGCGCTGCCGAGGGTCTTTGCGGTCGGAATTCCTTTCAGCAATCCATAAACCGGCTGCAGCAGCTCCAGCGTGCGCGTCAGGTCGAGGCCGGTCATGGCGCGATAGACGCCTTTGAAGCGGGAGGCCAGTGAGAGCATCCGATCGTCGAGGAACTGGAGCTTGCCCACCTTTCCCCGCAGAGCGCCGCGCAGCAGCCGGCGGCATTCCGCCACCTGACCGCGCGTGCCGTAGAATGCGCCCGACCCGCTCCAGCGGCTGAATTTGAGTTGTTTGCGCAGGGCCTGCATCCGTTCGCGTGGGAGCGGCATCGGCTCCCCCCAGGGAAATTGCTGGATCCCCGCAAGCACCTTATAGTCGTTCCCGATATGGACGGCGCTCCGCACCGTGCCATCCATTCGCAGCGGCCGAAGCGCCTCTACAATCCGAGCGAGCCCTGCCTCGTCGTCGCATTGAAAGAAGAAAGCCTGGAAATACTCGGGCGCGGGCATCAGCCAGATCGTCATCCCGGTCACAATGCCGAAGTTCGACTGCGAAAACAGGCCGTCGAGACTGGGGCCGACGCCCCACTTGTAGACCTCGCCCGCCCGCGCGGAGTGCAGGCCGGCAAACCCCGTACGGATGACTTCCCCGTTTGCGAGGACGGCCTCGAGACCACACACGTTCGCAAAGTGTTCGCCATAAGGCGTGTGCCCAAAACCGCGCTCCATGGCATTGCCGATCAGACTGCAATCCGGGCTTGAGCCCGTGGCGTCGAGCCAAAGTCTGGATTGCCGCTGACGAAGAAACGCAAAAAGAGCTTGTTGGGTGACGCCCGGCTGGACCGTGACATACCCGAGTTCCTCGTTAAACCCCGTGATCTGATCGAGGCGGGAAAGGTCGATGAGCGCGCAGCCCGTCACAACAGGCACGCGCGAGCCGTAGCCCCAGTTCTTTCCGCTGCTCACTGGATAAAGCGCAATTCCATTGCGCGCGGCAATCCGGACAATTTCACACAACTGATCGACTGTGCCGGGACGCAGAATGACGGGAATCCGCTGGGTCGTTTCGAAGGTCGCCGCCTCGACGGCTCGCAGCGCGGCGTCCTCGCTGATGACGAAATCGGCGCCGAGAACCTCTGCCCATTCCAGCGTCGCGCTGGATACCATTGGCTGACTCATAGGGCGGTGCCGGCAAGGCCAGGGCTCGGCAGTTACGTTTCGAGCTCCAGGCGGACGTGCTATTACAATTATTACCGAGTGTGCGGAGTGAGGCCAGCTATCGGCGGATGAAGGCCGCGGAACCGTGCCCTTGAGTACAGCCGACAGACGTGAGCTCGGTAAATCAAAAGTCCATGGCAAACGCGAATCTTACGATTTACCAACAGTCCGAAAATGCTTCGCGGAAACAGTACATCCGCGTGAGAGACTCTGCGATTAAAGCCTTCCGATTAGCGAAGAGTTTTGGGCGATTCCGATTTGAAAGCATTTCATCTGCGTATCGGTGATCTCGTTCTGAGACATCGAAGCCGTTCTGTTACCACCTGACCAACTCCATACTGAGCCACATCGGAGCTGCCGATCCGGACAATTCTAATTTTCGGCAGGAACGAGATCCATGTGTTCAACAATGATGGCGGGGAGGCTGCGTTTGCGTTTTTCGAGTTGAATGCCGAGTTGTCTATTAATGGCTTCGGCGAGCGGAACAGCACCATTTTGGAGTGCTT
>DATAZF010000314.1:0-1637 GCA_036272235.1 Bryobacteraceae bacterium
GAGGTCGACGTTCCTTTCGAGTAAAAGCCCCGTACTTCCTTCCAGTCACCGCTCTCAGGCGAAGCGATAACGAAATCACGCAGTGCCGAAGCGAACGGCGCCACAGCATGTCGATAATTGGTTATGTCCCGTTATGAAGGCCTCGTCGACCCCACCGTTATCGATTACATACTGAAGAACAGCATCCGGGAGCCGGACATTCTGGCGCGTCTGCGCAAGGAGACTGCAAGTCATCCGAAATCGAATTTCCAGATTCCGCCGGAACAGGGGCAGTTGATGCGCGTCCTGCTGCGGATGGCGGGAGCGCGGCGGGTGATCGAGATCGGCGTCTTCACCGGATACAGCTCGCTTGCGATGGCGATGGCGCTGCCGCCGGATGGACACATAGTGGCTTGCGACATCAGCGACGAATACACGCAGGTGGCGCGGCGCTACTGGGCAGAGGGCGGCGTCACCGGCAAGATCGATCTGCGGATCGGCCCGGCGAAAGAGACGCTCGACGGCCTGATTGCATCCGGGACCGATCCCTTCGACTTCGCATTTATCGATGCGGACAAGACCGGCTATCCGGGTTACTACGAGCAATGTCTGAAGCTGCTGCGGACCGGAGGGGTGATCGCGCTCGACAATATGCTGAGCCGCGGGCGCGTCATGAAGGCCCCGGAAGATGCCGACGCCGCGGCGCTGCAGAAGATGAACGAGCTGATTCATCACGATGAGCGGGTGGATGCGATCCTGCTGCCGTTTGGAGACGGGCTGACACTGGCCGCGAAACGGTAGAGAATAGTCCGATGGATTTACGTTCCGTCGGACCCTTCGTCATTTCCTTTTGCCTGCTGCAGGCGGCGGGGGCGCAAACCGCGCCGTTGCACGTGCTGGCGTCGAACGGCATGAAGGCGGTTGTGAAGGAACTGCAGCCGCAACTGGAAAAAGCGGCGGACCATCCGCTGGCGATCGACTACGGTTCGACGACGGGGCTGCGGCAGAAGATCGACGCGGGGACACCGTTCGATGCCGCGATTCTGACGTCCGAAGCGATCGGCGAACTCGTGAAAGCCGGGAAGCTCACGGCGGCGACGCGGACCGATTTTGCGCGGTCGGGCATTGGCGTGGCGGTGCGGTCCGGCTCGCCGAAACCGGATGTTTCAACGCCCGCGGCGATGAAGCAGATGCTGCGCAGCGCGAAGTCGATCACCTACGCGGGCGATGGCGCCAGCCGCAGCTCGATCGACAGCATGATCGCGCACCTCGGGCTGACGGAGGAAATGCGGCCGAAGACGATTCTGACAACGGGTTCCGGCGCTGCCATGAGCAGCGTGGCCGATGGTAAGGTCGCGGTAGTGATGACACTCATGAGCGAGCTGCTGCCGATTCATGGGATCGAAATCGCCGGGCCATTCCCACCGGAACTGCAAAGTTACGTGCGGTTTGGGGCGGCGGCCAATGCACAGGCCGCGCAACCCGGGGGCGCGAAGGCCATGATTGCATTCCTCAAGAGCCCGGCGGCGGCTCCGGTTTACAAGGCGA
The DNA here is from genome assembly GCA_036272235.1 of Bryobacteraceae bacterium. GTDB lineage: Bacteria > Acidobacteriota > Terriglobia > Bryobacterales > Bryobacteraceae > BOG-234. Next base: position 1,528 of record DATAZF010000314.1, read on the forward strand.
AGGGAATGGAGAGGGTGCGTCCGGAGGACGATCTTCCGCAGCCTTATCGCACCGTTCGCGACTGGGCATCGCCGCCGAACGGGCTGCCATGGGCGGCTGTTACCGGCGTG
>DATAZF010000315.1:0-2558 GCA_036272235.1 Bryobacteraceae bacterium
CGAACCGGGCGCTTCGTATCGATTTTCCGCGTGGGTGCACACGGAGACGCTCACCACCGATCAGGGCGTCCGCTTCCGCCTCGAGTGGACCGAGAACGCGCACAACGCCAGCGTCGAAACGGGCGACGTGCACGGCACGCAGCCGTGGACCGAAGTCAGCATCCCCTGGACGGCGACCGGCGACGCGGCGCGACAGGTTCGCGTCTGCATCAGCCGCAAGCCCGGCGACGACTTCGGCAGCCGCATCCACGGCACCGCCTGGATTGACGACGTCGCGCTGACGCCTGCGCTCAACGCGCCGCTCGGCGCACCAGCCTCGATCGCTCCGGCTTCGACCGCAACTCCCGCCCCGGCTTCACCGCGATCCACGACGCAGCCCACATCATCAACGCAGCCCGCGTCAAACGCGCAACCAACGACCGCCCCGGCATCCAAGCCGACGGCTCCCGCGAAAGATCCATTGGCCCCGAATTCGCCGCCAAAGAATCCAACGCCGACTTCCAAGTCGCCACCCCCGTCCCCGGGTCCGGCCACATGAAATTCCTCCGCTTCTGCATCTGCGCGCTCGTCGTCTTCGGCGTCCTCGCCCACGGCGGCGTCGAAGACTGGGCGCGCGCCGTCATCGAAACCGGCGCCGGCGTCCTCTTCTTCCTCTGGGCGTTCCTCTTTTATTTCGACAAGAGCGACGACAAAAAGCGCATCTACATCTCCCCTTTGCTCCCGCCGCTGATCCTGCTTGCCGCAATCGCGCTCGGGCAGTTGCTCCTGCGCGCCACCGCGTCCACCTACGACACGCGCATGGATCTCAACCTCCTCGTCGCCTACATCCTCATCCTGTTCCTCGCGACGCAGGCCTTCCGCTATTCCGACGACTGGCGCACCTACATCTGGTTCGTCATGATTTTTGGCTTCCTCGTGGCGACGTTCGGCATCCTCCAACAGCTCACCTTCAACGGCAAACTCTACTGGTTCCGCGAGATGCGCTATGGCGGCATCCCGTTCGGCCCGTACGTCAATCGCAATCACTTTGCCGGCTTCATCGAACTCGTCATCCCCGTTTCGCTCGTGCCGCTCATCCTCGGCAAAGTCCGCCGCGAACGCTGGTTCGTCGTCGCGATCTGCGCGCTCCTGCCGATCGGCGCGCTATTTCTTTCCGCCTCGCGCGGCGGAGTCGTCAGCTTCGGCGTGGAACTCATCCTCCTCCTTCTGATCATGTTGCTGCGCCGTACCGGCGGCCGCCACGTCCTCGCCGGAGGCCTGGTCCTCTTCCTAGCCTTCGTCTTTGTCTCGTGGCTTGGCGTCAAACAGGTGCTCGACCGCTTCTCGTCGATGCAAAATCTCGAAGTCACCACGGGCAAGCGTGCGTCCATGCGGCAAGACACCTGGCGCATCTTTCTCGACCACAGATACACGGGCACCGGCCTCGGCACCCTACAAACCGTCTTCCCCGCATACGAGACCCAGTACGATGGCAAGATCGTTAACCATTCACATAACGATTACCTCGAAATGCTTGCCGAAACGGGAATCGCCGGCGGGATTTGCTGCGCCTGGCTCCTCGGCGCGCTTTTTTTCGTCTCGCTGCGTCAGATTCTCCAGCGAGATCAGTCCTTCGCCGCCTCTCTCCACCTCTCCGGGCTCCTCGGCAGTAGTGCCTTTCTGGTACACAGTCTGGTCGATTTCAACCTCCATATACCGGCCAATGCCCTCTTCTTCCTCCTGACCGCCCATCTGGCTACAACCGTAGTTATTCCATCCCCGCCTAGCGATCTGCCACCTAGACCAAATCGACACCAACGCTGAAATCTATATTGACTTTGGCCTTTTAACTGTGTAATCAACATGTGGGGGTCTTATAATCCTATGCAGCCAAACGGCCTGCGCGCCTTGGCTCTGTCTCTCGCGATTTCCAGTTTCTTGATGTTGCATGCGGCCCCCTCCCTCCGCGCGCAGAGCGTGGAAACGTCCGACAAAGCTAACGAGCGCCTGCGAACTCTCGCCGCCTCGAATTCTGCCCGCGTTCCGCCGCCGAGCGACTACGTCATCGGCGCCGGCGACCTCATCAATATTCAGGTATTCGATGTCCCCGAGATTTCTCGCGAATTGCGCGTAAGCCAGACCGGCACGATCGGCATGCCGCTCGTCCCCGTTCGGCTTCAGGTCGCGGGCCTCACCGAGGTTCAGACGGAGCGCAAAATCACCGAGGTCCTCGAAGCCAACGGCCTGGTGTCGCATCCCGAAGTCAGCGTCACCGTGAAAGAAAAGAAGAGCCGCCCGATCACCATCGTCGGCGCCGTCGCGCATCCGATGGTTTACCAGGCTGACCGCCAGGTCACCCTGATCGACGTGCTCGCCCAGGCCGGCGGCATCACGCCTGACGCTTCGGACCACGTCATCGTTACGCGCCCAGAGCGCGACTCCTCGCAAGACGCGTCGCAACCCGACGACCCTCAAGCCGCCCCTCTCGGGAGCGCCGCCGAAAGGCCATCCGCCGCGGGCAAGTCATCCGACCCGTCGCAAATTCCTCCGCCGCTCACCAACACCATCACCGTCAATCT
>DATAZF010000316.1:0-17511 GCA_036272235.1 Bryobacteraceae bacterium
CGTGGTGCTTCCCGGACGAACAGACGGACTCGTCGATGGGCGTGCTCGACCGGCTGCAATCCGGCGAAGAGGCACTTGTGCCGGCATTCCGGGCGGTTGAGGTCCTCAATACGCTGCTGGTGGGCGAACGCAGGGGACGAATAACCGCAGAACAGACCGCTACGTTTCTCGATATGCTCAAGATTCTGAAACCGGCTCTCGACTACGCGACGCTGGAGCAGCCGCAAAAAGATGCGGCCGGTGCGCTCGGCGTCCGCTGTTTATGACGCCGGCAATCACGCGGTCTGCAGCATCAGGACTGGCGCGCTGATGTAATCCCAGATGTCATCGAGATCAGCTTCTTCGCCGGGAATGACCTTTAGGATGCCGCTTTTTCAGGTCGGCGTATCGACTCTTTCCGGGGAGAAAAACAATCAGCCACGGATGAACGCAGATGCACACTGATAAGACAAAGAGCTGCTGGATTCATCGGCGAATCACTGCCTTTCAGGCTGGTCGAGGCCGATCCGCTTCTTGAGCGCCTCGAATCCCGCTGAGTTGCGCATCGACGCGTAAACCGGATGCACCGCCAGGTTCAACGCCTGCCACTCGTGCCGATCGATAGAGCGCCCGAGCCACTTCACCGTATTCGCCTGGTCGCCCAGGAAATGCATAGACGAGCGCGAACCGCTGATTCGCCACACCGGGGTCCGGGTACTTCGCTTCGAACGGAGCAATCAGGCTTAGCGCTTCTTTCTTTCGCCCTTCACGCGCCGCCGCCATCGCCTGGAACATCCGCGCCACCGGCGTGCGCTCTCCAAGCTCGCGCAGTATCGGGGCGCTCGCCGCGGGATTGCCTTCCTCGATAAAAGTCAGCGCCACCATGTATCGCTCCGGAATCAGATCGGGCGACTTCTCGAGCATCCGCTGGAATTCCTCGCGCGACTTCCGGAAACGGCCTTCGAGATTCCACAGCAGCGCCCGGTTGGCGACGCTGACCGCGCCCACGGGATCGAGCTCCTGCGATCGCCGGATGTGTTCGTCGGCCTCGGCAAAGCGGTTTTGAAATACCAGCAGAAAAGCATAACTATTCTCGACGGCAACGCTCGGATCGCCCGCCAGGCCCGCGCGCAACTCCTCCTCCGCACGGCTCCAGTTCCAGTCGTATTGCATGGCGCAATTCGCCAGACCCGCGTGCGCTTCCGCAAGATCGGGATCCAATTCCAGCGCCCTCCGAAACAGGGCGACGCTCTCTCTGCGAGCCGGATCCACCACCTGCGATGCGCTCGCCGACGAACGACTCCACTTCGCCTGCCCCAGCGCATAGTAAGCCGCCGCATACTGCGGGTCGCGGTCAATCGCCTGCTGGAGGGTTTCGGCCGCGCGGTCCAACGATTGCGGGGTCATTTGTTCCAGCTCATAGCGCCCCTGCATATAGAGATCGTGCGCTCGTTCGCCGGCCGCATGCTTTCGCGGCGTCTGTCCCCCGACGGAAGCCTGCAGACTCGAAGTAATGGCGGACGCCAGTTCGGACCGGACGGTAAAGAGGTCTCCGCCCTGCCGCTCCCACGTTTTCGACCAGACCTGGGTCGCGTCGGAAACGCGCCCAAGACGGGCGTTGATCTTCACGCGATCGCCCAGACGTTGCACCGTCCCCTCGAGGACATAAGCCACACCCAGTTCCCGGCCCACTTCACGAACGTCGATGATTTTGCCGCGGTACTGAAAAACCGACGACCTCGCGACGACGCGCAGCCGCCTCTGCTGCGTCAATGTATCGGTGATCTCGTCCGTCAGGCCGTCGACGAAGTATTGATCCGCCGCCGTCGCCGCCCCCTCGTTCGCAAACGGAATCACGGCGATCGAGCGATCGGCTTCCGCCGGGGGGAATTCCTCCCGGGCAAACCACGAGCGTGAAAGGGCGAAAGCCGCTAACGTCCCGAGTACTGCCGCCAGCACTCCAGCTCCCACCCACCAGGCGATGTTCGGAGGCTGGCGTCCTGCGGCCAGCACCGGAGCCGGCGGTTGTTCAGTCACAACGGGCTGGAAATCGGCAGGACCCCTCGTTAAATGAAATACCGGAACGTAAGTCCCAACCGGAATCTCGATATGCAGCGTGGCGCCGGGATTTTCCGTTTCGTAGTAGCGGGCGATTCTCTTGCGCAGGCGGGCCGCTTCCTGCCGGACCACCGGGTCGAGCCTCGGGTCCCAGGCCGGCTCCCGGCCGAAGACTTCCGTACCCAGGAGGCTTTCCTTCAGAAGCTGACTTTCTCCCCGCAAAGTCGTCTCGACCAGGTGTTGCAGGAATCTTGCCGCTCGCTCCGATCTGCCGAACGTGGCGCTCGCGAGCATCGAGCCAAGGGCGGCCCGAATGTCTTCGGATGATTGGAGGCCTGGTTCCATGGGCAGCGAAGTCGAGACTTTATGCAGTATTTATATGGACTTGTGATTAATGCTACGGTAGCACTACTTTCTGCTACTGTTCCAGCGCCCGCGCGATGCGTGAAGCTGAATGAGCACTTAAACCGGATTTCACAAGATCGCCACGGGTTGCCGGGTAACCGGCGATTCGCGAGCGGTGGAGGGCTGGCAACCTTTGGCTCAAAAGCGCCAGCCCCCTATTCAGCCGCCCCCGGCAGGGCGCAGGCCGTTTCGGCTGCCGATTGAAAACAAGACCCGGCAGGCAGAATCGCCTGCATGAGAGGGCCGTACAAATACCTATTCTCCTGCAAACAGGTTAAACTGAATAGATCCCATGCAAACGAGGCGGCACTTCATCGGCAACGTGGCCACGGGCCTCGCCGGCAGTCTCGCCACCGGGAAAGTTCTCAGCGCGAACGACCGTCTCCGCATCGGCATCATCGGCGCCGGTGACCGCGGCACACAACTGGCTCGTGAAGCCGCTTCCTGCACAGGCGCTGAACTCGCCGCCTTCGCGGATGTCTACACACGCCGCCTTGGCGACGCGGCCAAACTGGCGGCTGGGGCGAAAACGTACAGCGACTACCGCCACCTCCTCGACGATCCATCGATAGACGCGGTTATCATCGCCACCCCGCAGCACTCCCATGCCGAATGCTTCACTGCCGCCATGGCCGCCGGCAAGCATGTCTATCAGGAAAAAGCCATGGCCTTCACGGTCGACCAGGCGAAGGCGATGCGAACCGCATACCAGCGCGCCGGGAATCGTATTGTCCAGATTGGCCACCAGGCCTGCTCGACGGGCCACGTGACGGACGCCGCCAACTACCTGGCCAGCGGCGCGGTCGGCCACGTCACGGCGATTCGCGCCAGCATGTACCGCAACACGCCCCATGGAAAGCCGCAGTGGACGCGCCCGGTATATCCCGACATGACGCCCGAGAGCGTCGACTGGCGCACTTTCCTGGCGAGCGCGCCCGCCCGCGATTTCGACCCCGACCGCTTCATCAACTGGCGCCTCTTCCACGACTACTCCGGCGGTAACGTGCATGAGAGCATGTCCCAGCAGATCGCGTTCTGGTACAAGGTGATGGATCTCGAAATTCCGCACGCCGTCACCATGACCGGCGGTCTTTATCGGTGGATCGACGGCCGCGAAGTGCCCGACACCATGAACGTCGTCATGGAGCATCAGGCGCTGCTCTTCTCCTGGGATTCCGGCTTCGGCAATAACCAACGCGGCGTCACCGAGGACGTTCTTGGAACCGACGGCACGATTGTCCGCGGCCAGCAGATCCGCTATTTACCCCAGAAAGTGAACCGGCCCGAAGGCGTCGAAATGCTCGGCGAGACCGGTACGGCCCCGCGCGCTCACATGCAGAACTTCCTCGATGCGATCCGCACAGGCGCGCCGGTGAACTGCCCGTTCGAGATCGGCTTCCGCGCCTCTGTAAGTTGTGCCATGGCTATCGAAAGCTTCTATGCCGGACGCACCGTGCACTGGGACCCGGCAAAGGAAGAAATCGTCTGAATGCGCGCGCTGCTCGGCGCATCGACATTAGCCATGACCGCCGCGGCTGGAATGGCCTGGGCTGTACGCGGCCGTTCCTCGCAGGTTTTCGGACCATCGGTGTGGCGAGGCGGGCCTCGGGGCAAATCCATTGCGCTCACGTTTGACGACGGGCCTTCATCCGCAACGGAAACCATTCTCGATATTCTCGCGGCCTATCGCGTGCCTGCCACTTTTTTCCAGTGCGGCCGAAACGTGGTGCGCGCTCCCGCTCTGAGCCAGGCCGTGTGTGCGGGCCCGCACGAGCTCGGCAATCACTCTTACTCGCACCCGAATTTCGCCCTGGGGCGTCCTACATTTATCGGGGATGAATTCCGGCGCGCGCAGGACGCCATCGCGAAATTTACGTCGAGAACGCCTATCCTCATGCGTCCGCCCTACGGGGTGCGGTGGTTCGGTTTTCGCGAAATGCAGGAGCGGCTTGGCTTGACGTGTGTGATGTGGAGCGTGATCGGCCTCGACTGGAAACTTCCGGCCGCGCGGATCGCGGACCGCGTTCTCACGCGTGCCCGGGACGGCGCCATCGTCTGCCTGCACGATGGCCGCGGTACTCTGAAAGATCCTGACGTGGCGCAAACCGTCGAGGCCGTGCGCCGCATTGTCCCATCGCTGCTGGAAAAGGGATATCATTTTGAAACCGTGTCGACACTCCTATGCCGGAACTGATGCAGACTGACGAACTGACCGCGCGCATCCTGCGGATCATCGCCGAAACCCAGCGCAAAGATCCGGCGCAGGTGACGATCGACAGCAGCTTTGAAGAACTCGGGATCGATTCGATGGACGGCGTGAACATCGTTTTCGCCCTCGAGAACGAGTTCAACATCAATGTGCCCGATGAAGAGGTGAAGAACATCCGGAGCGTGCGCGACATGGTGGACGGCGTTATCAAGCTTGTCGAGGCGGCGAAAGCCACCGCCGGCAACCCGCCGGAAACAGCGCCGAAAACAGAGCCGGGAGATACAGCGCCAGCCGCATCCTGATGCGTCGCGTCGTCGTCACCGGTATCGGGGTCATCAGCGGACTCGGGCGTAATCGCGAGGAATTCCGCGCCGGGCTGCGGGAAGGCCGGTGCGGCATCGGGCCCATCACCAACATCGAGTGCAGCGATCTGCGCTTTCGGGGCGGCGCCGAGGTGCGCTGCTACAATCCCTGTGACCATTTCTCGCCCAAGGAAGCGGACATGATCGATCGCTTCGCGCAGTTCGCCGTAGTGGCGGCGCGCGAAGCCGTTGCCCAGAGCGGAATCGAATGGACTGCCGAACTCCGTGAAAACAGCGCGATCGTGACCGGCTCGTGCGTTGGCGGGCAAAGCACAGAAAACCAGGGCTTCTGGGACGTGTACAAAATGGGCAAGCCGCGCGTCCATCCGATGACGATCCCCAAGACTATGGCGAACGCCGGGGCCAGCGCCATCTCGCAGGAGTTTGGAATCACCGGGCCCGCATTCACGATCTCGACCGCCTGCTCTTCATCCGCCCATGCCATCGGGCAGGCTTTCATGATGGTGCGGTCCGGCATGTCGGATGTCGCGCTGACTGGCGGCAGCGAAGCACCGTTCAGTTACGGAATCCTCAAAGCGTGGGAGGCCATGCGCGTGGTTTCGCCGACCGTTTGCCGGCCATTTTCAAAGGATCGCAACGGTATGATTCTGGGTGAAGGAGCGGCCATGCTCGTCATCGAGTCGCTCGATCACGCTCTCGCGCGCGGCGCGAAGCCGCTGGCCGAGATCGCCGGCTTTGGAATGTCGAGCGACGCGCACCACATCACCCAACCCTCGGCGGAGGGCGCGGCCAAAGCGGTTCGGATGGCGCTGAAGGATGCGGGGATCGCCCCTGAGCAGATCGGCTACATTAACGCGCACGGGACCGGCACCACCGTCAACGACGTTACCGAAACCTGTGCCCTGCACCTCGCTTTCGGGGATCACGCCAAGCGGCTCGCCATTTCATCCACGAAAGCCATGCACGGCCACACGCTCGGCGCGGCGGGCGCGATCGAATGCGCGGCGGCGATTCTCGGACTGACGGGCGGCGTTCTGCCGCCGACGATCCATTTCAATGAAGCCGATCCGGAGTGCGATCTCGACTACATCCCCAATTGCCCACGCCGTGCGGATGTCGAGTATGCGCTTTCGAGTTCGTTTGCTTTCGGGGGCCTGAACGCGGTCCTGGCGCTGCGCCGACTGTAGGGCCGATTGGTAATCTGATTTGCGAATTCGCCGCAGGTTGGCAACTTGCCCTACTGAACCGCCATTGTCGCCGTAGTCTGGCTCGCCGCATCGCCAACCTGCAGCACCACCGGAACGACGCCCGTCACTCCATTCGGGACCTGAAGATTCACCTGGAAAATTCCGGTGACCTGGCCGGGGGTGTGGCCCGCATACACTACCTGGGCCGGCTGCCCTCCGATCGTCGCCGTCACCGTGGCCGCCACACGCGCGGTGCCCACAGCCGTGCTGCCGGTCGAATCCGGCGGATCCGTTTGTCCTCCGCCCGTCGCATATACCGTAATCACCGAACCCTGCGCCGCCGGATTGTCAGTCGAATTCATACTGTAGTCCTGATTCAGCACTACCGCCTGCCCGTTGCCCGAAGCGTCGTCCGTGAAGATGCCCGGCGCGGTCGCCGCCACGTTGATACTGCTTGCCACCGATGCGTTGCCATCCGCGCTCACCTGCACGTCCGCCTGGTTTGCCCCCGCGACTTCGAACGGCACAATCGCCGCCGTGACAAACGCCGATGCGTAAAGCAGCGGAGCGGGTACGCCGTTGAACGTGACCTCCATGCCGGTAATTCCGGTGGCCAGATTTCCATTCGTGTCGAACGAGCCGCTCGTGACCTGCTGCGGCCCCAGATTCTGGCCGAAGATGGCGACGATCTCACCCGGCGCGATAGTGCCGGTCCCGTAACTCGCCGCATTCACAACGCCGCTGATCACCGGCGTCGCCGCGCCTCCACCCGTGGAACCGATCGCGCCATACACAGCGAGCCCATTCGAGCCGGTCGGGACATAGACCTTGCCGTTGGCTACCGTGGGGTTCGCGAACTTCGAAAAAGTTCCCAGGCCATCGCGGTCCAGATTGATCGAGCTGTTCCAGAGCTCGGACGAAAGATCGTCCGCGTCGAAGGCGTGGAGTGTCCCACTCGAAGGCAGCGGATAGGAATCGGCGGTCGTCACCCAGAGGATGCCCGATCCCGGCGCTCCGCCATTTGCCGAAACGGTCATGCCGTCGAACGGCACGCCGAAGAGACCGGAACTTTGCGAAGAAGCGGTGGTCGCAAGCTGATTTCCGGCGAGCGGATATGCGGAAATGGCGGCATTCGCGCCATGCAGATAGAGCACGGGGCCGGTCTCGCGGTTCCACATCGCCATGTTGAACAAACCGAAATCCACAGCCTGAAATGTTTGGGCAGCCCCGGAGCTTCCAGACCCGAGCGCGTTGGAATCCAGCAGATAGACCACGCCCTGCTTGCCCCCGGTCACCATCAGGCTGGAGCCCGGCACAAGCACGGCGCCGCTCGATCCGAGGTCCTCATCTTCGTCGTTCAGCATCTGGAAGTTGGAAGGCGCGAACCAGTCGACGATACTCAGGTCGGCCGGATTCAGCTTGAGAACGCAGTCGCTGAAATCGCTCTTTTCATCGGTGTCGCCGTTGGCGGTGATGGCGTAGATATTCCCCTGTGAATCGGCGGAAAGGCCCCGCCCGGAATTCCACACTGAGCCGCCGAAGCCATTCGGAGTCGCATTGAACACCGCGGTCTGCCGGCGGACGTCCGCGGCGCTGTAGCCGAAGATCCAGCCGTGCCACGGCGCCGCGTCTCCGTGCGACCCGAACGCGACATAGACGACGCCGTTCAAAAGCAGAAGCGCCGGGCGCTGCAGGTGCTGCAGCGGATTGAACCTGACAACCCCATCGATGTTATCCACACCCGCGCCCTTGACCTCGGCGCTGATGGCGACGGGCGCGCCGAACCGCTCGGCTCCGCTCGTGGTATCGAGCGCATGGAGTCTGTAGTAATAACCGCCGTTCTCCACTGTCGCCGCTGCGACATACAAAGTTCCGGTCACCGGATCGATTACCGGCGTGCCGATGATTCCGATTTCCGGTGTAATGTCTGTGTAAGTGCCGACATCCGACGTATAACTGCTCGATGGAACCGACGGACCGAGATTGACCGTCCATAGCGGCGGAGCGACGTTGTCCGCATCGTAGGCATACACGCTGTTATGCGTGGTGCCAATAAAAATCACATTGTGGACGCCATTTCCGGCAATGGATACGTTCCGCTGATAGAGCGGCTGCGCGTATATTTGTCCATCGGCGGGCAATAAGAAGATCCGGCCGAATTGATCCGGGCTCACTGTCTGCGGAGTGAGTGTCGTTTCGTTCCGATACGAGCCGGTACGCGCGAGGTCATACGACCCCATCAATACATCCTGCGCGCGGGCTATTTGTAAAACGCCGATCGCGGCGAATGTTAATGCGATGTAACGGAAACGTAAATGCATTTCTGCTGTTATGAACAACAGAAATGATTGAAAAGTTCTTACTTATCGAATATGTATCGGGTCAAGAATACTGACAGGCGATATGGACGTAATCTTCCATACACCCTTGATCTGACGCATCTCGACCTGGACGCGCTCGCGCCGCCGCTCGGTTTGTAAGTCGTCGCTCTGTGGCATCAGGGTCATCAGCCAGTCGAGATCGAGTTTATGCACCCCGTTCGCTTCGACGTCGCTGACCACATCGATGGCGCATGAAATATCTGCCTGGGCCGTGATCGACTCCACCTTTTGCTCGATCTCGCCATATGATTTCATCTGGGAATCGAAGAAATCGAGAGCGCTGTCGGTATCGCTCTCGCTGAGTGCGGTGGCCAGCTTCGCGATACTGGCGAACGGAGTTTGTTCCGCCGCCAGCATCACTCCCGCGGAACAAAGTGCAAGCAGCGCCAGAGAAAGACTACCTCTCAGGATCACATGCCTCCGCCTGGCAAATCCGCCTTCAACCGGACAGCGGGGTTGCCAACCCCGCGCAGGCTGCCAGCCTGCCCCACATGGCTGCCCGGCGGCACACTAGGTGCGGTAGTTCGCATTAATGTGAATATAATCCTCCGTCAGATCGCAGGTCCAGAAGGTAGCGGTTCCCTTCCCCTTGCCGGCGATCCGAAAGACGATCGACACATCCGTATCGTCGAGCCGCAGCTTCATATCGGCCTCATCGAACGGCGCCGCCAACCCATTGCGGCACACCTTCACATCCTGCAGCGTGATATCGACCTGCGTGGGATCGAAGTTGACGCCCGAATTTCCGGCCGCCGACAAGATCCGGCCCCAGTTGGGATCCGAACCCGCTATCGCGGTCTTCACCAGCGGTGAATTGGCGATTGCGCGGGTGATCGAAGCGGCAGAGGCATCGCTCACCGCCCCATGAACCTCGATGGCTATCAGCTTCCGCGCCCCTTCGCCGTCACGCACGATCTGGCGCGCCAGCGACTGCAGCGTTTCGGTAAGCGATTCTTCGAATACGCTCATTTCCTTCGGATCCGGACGCACTCCTGAAGCCCCGTTGGCCAGCACAATCAGCGTGTCGTTGGTCGAGGTATCGCCATCCACCGAAATGCGGTTATAGCTGAGCTCCGCCGCCCGCACCAGCATGCGGCGCAGCAGGGTCTGCGGAATCACCGCATCCGTCATCACGAACGCCAGCGTCGTCGCCATGCGCGGATGGATCATCCCCGAGCCCTTCGTCACGCCTGCCAGCCGCACGATGCCGCGGCGCAGAGTTACTTCGCGTGAAGCTCCTTTGGCCTGCAGATCGGTCGTCAGAATCGCTCTGGCGACATCCGGCAACCCGGTATCGTTCAGCTTTTCCACCAGCTCGGGCAACTTCGGCAGAATGAGGTTTTCATCCAGCTCGACGCCGATCACTCCGGTCGATGCCGGCAATACCTGGTTCGGCTGCAGCTTCAGCAGCTTTGCCAGCGCTCTGGTGGTGTTGGCGGCAACCTTGTCTCCCGTCTTCGTCGCGCAGTTCGCATTGCCTGCGTTGACGAGAATCGCGCCGCAAATTCCTTTGGACGCGCGCATATTGGACCGCGCCAGTCTTACAGGCGAGGCTTGTACTCTGTTGGTCGTAAACACTGCCGCGGCCGCGGCAGGCACTCCCGAAACAATCAGGGAAAGGTCATCCTTCTCCTGCTTGCGAATGCCACCGTATGCGGTGGCATATTTATATCCCAATGGTAGGTCGAAAGGTCTCATGCTCCAAGTCGGTCAATCTGCGTCAGGCTTTGTGATCCAATTCGCTGGCCGTTGGCGAAAACTTCCGCCGCCATTCGTTTACGGCCCTCGAGTTGTACTTCCAATAGTTCCAGAACTCCGCCATCTCCGCCAACGGCGAAGACGCCGTGGGGAGTGCCCGCGTTCTGCGTTTGCAATAGCGCTCCGGGCGGATGGTCCCATCTTTGTTCAGGGATCAGGCGTGCCCGCCAGAGGTGAAGCGACTGGCCGCGGAAAGAAGTATGGGCTCCGGGCCAGGGTTGAAAACCTCGAATCAAATCGTGAATCTGCGCGGCCGGATTTCTCCAGTCGATGCGCCCGTCTTCCTTCGTCAGGATCGGCGCGTAAGTCGCGTGGGTCTCATCCTGCGGACGCGCCTCGATGGCTCCGGCGCACAGTTCGGCCAGGGTCCGGACCAGAAGGTCCGCGCCCGCATCCGCGAGGCGCGCGGATAGTTCAGGGGCGGTCTCTTCGGCGCCGATCGGCGTTTCCCACTGCAATAGAATGTCCCCCGTATCGAGACCCGCGTTGATGCGCATCGTGGTCACACCGGTGGATTTGAAACCGCGCGCGATCGACCATTGGATCGGCCCGGCGCCGCGCAACTCCGGCAGCAGCGACGCATGCACGTTGATGATCCCGAGCGGCGCGGTGTCGATCACGCTCTGCGGAATAATCTGCCCGTAGCCAACGACCACCATGACTCCCGACGCAAGCCCCTGCAACCGAGCCAGTGCTTCAGGATGCCGGATGCGTTCGGGCTGATAGACGGGAATCGAATGACGCAGCGCGGCGGCCTTCACGGGTGAAGGCGTCAGTTCCTGTCTGCGGCCTTTAGGGCGGTCCGGTTGCGTGACAACAAGAGATACTTCGTGACCCGACGCGACGATGCGGTCGAGTGTCGGGACGGCGAATTCAGGCGTGCCAAGAAAGATCACCCGCATGGAGTTACCCAAATGGAACACGGGCGGAAGCCGGCGCCACCATCGTGCGCGGCCTGAACCCTGGTCTGGAATCTGAGGATGGCGCTCCCCCTCATTCCCATTCGCCTGCCCGCTGCAGCTTCTTGATTTTGCGCTTGATCAAATCCCGTTTGAGCGAGCTCAGATGGTTGATAAACAGAATCCCGTTCAGATGATCGATCTCGTGCAGGAAAGCCCGCGCCAGCAGGTCCTCGCCCGCGATCTCGAACGTCTCGCCCTTCGCGTTGCGCGCGCGCACTGTCGTCTTTTTGGCCCGGCTTACAGGCTCGCGGAAACCCGGGATGCTGAGACATCCCTCCTCGCCGGTCTGCTTGCCTTCCTTCGCGATCACTTCGGGATTGATCAGAACGATTCGTTCGGGCTCCTGCCCTTCCTCCGCCCCCGCGACATCGATTACCGTGATTCTTTTCCCGATATCGATCTGCGGGGCGGCAAGACCGATTCCATGAGAAGCATACATGGTTTCGAACATGTCCTCAATCAGGGTCTCAAGCTCGGGTGTGTTAAACTCCGGGTCGCCGACCGCATCCGCGGCGCGCTCCAAAATTGGACTGTTCAAGTAGCGGACAACCTTGTAAACCATCTCAAAAATTCCGTACCTGCTCGAGATAGCCGTTAAAGTTGCGTTGCGTTTCCGCCAGCGAATCGCCGCCGAATTTTTCCAGCAGCGCCTGGCCGAGCACGATCGCCACCATCGCTTCGCCGATCACACCGGCCGCCGGAACGACGCACACATCGGACCGCTCGTAGGCCGCTTTCGCGGGCTCGCGCGTTTCCAGATCCACCGATTCGAGCGGCCGCCGCAAGGTCGAAATCGGCTTGAGGAATCCCCGCACTCGCACGTCCTGACCATTGGTCATGCCGCCTTCCAAGCCCCCGGCGCGGTTATCGCCGCGGAAAAAACTGCGGGCATCGCGGTCGTAATGAATCGTGTCCTGCACCTTCGAACCAAAACTTTTGGAACCCTCCTCAGCCCAGCCAACCTCAACGCCCTTTACAGCTTGCATGGAAACAATGGCCTGCGCCAGCTTGCCATCCAGCCGCGAATCCCACGTGATGTGGGAGCCGAGGCCTGGCGGCAAGCCATGGGCCACAACTTCAAAGATTCCGCCAACCGTGTCGCCGGTTCGATAAACTTCATCGACCACCAGTTTCATTTGCTTTTCGGCATCTGCATCCACACAGCCCAGCAGGACTTCCGGACGGCGGCTCAGTTCGACCAGTTCCTCCCACTCGACGCTTCTTTCCAGCCGGCTTGGCCCAACCGCGATCACATGGCTCAAGACTTCGACGCCGAAATGTGCCAGAAACTGCTTCGCCACCGCGCCCACCGCCACACGCGCAGTCGTCTCCCGCGCGCTCGCCCGTTCGAGGATGTAGCGCGCGTCCGGCAGATCATACTTAATCGCTCCCGCGAGATCCGCGTGGCCTGGCCGGGGCCGCGAAACGGCTTTGTGTTTCGCCGCATCGCCCTCCTCGACCGGCATGGATTCCGTCCAGTTCTTCCAATCCGCGTTCGCGATGATCATTGCGATCGGCGACCCGATCGTGCGGCCATGGCGCACCCCCGAGACCACCGAGGCGCGGTCCGTCTCGATTTTCATGCGCCCGCCGCGGCCATAACCCTGCTGCCGCCGCCAGAGCTCACGATTGATCGAATCCAGACTGATAGGTATACCGGCCGGAAGTCCCGTAAGGGTTGCCACGAGACACTCGCCGTGGGACTCCCCAGCCGTTTCAAAGCGAAACATTTGGGCTGAACCTCTATCGTGACAGAAATGCAGGGGGTTTCGCTACTATCTGGAAATTGCGGGGGTTCCGGAGCGGGTGACTCGAAGCTGGAGGAAAGCGGTGGAGCGTCCCAGACGACGCCCTCTGGAACGGTGCTGAAAGGGCGCTGACGGGCTTTCCGGAAACCCACGCTGCAAGTCATTGATTCTGCATCAGGCAAGCAGTTTCGGAGACCAATACGGGTCCAGCGCCGATGATCGCTCGGAATTGACCGGCGGGGCTGCTACGCCTGGAACGAAGTAATTGTTTGGGATCAATTGGCGACCGCGCTCGGAACAGCCGCCCTTTCCCACATCTCCAGGAACACTGTCAAGGCTGATCTGTCGACTGACACCTTCGCCGCGCGTTCCATTCCTCGGCTGTGATCTCCCAGATCTCGCTCGGAAACCTGCCGGAAACGTAGTCGCGGTCTTCACGGCCGACGATTCGCATACCGGAATTCTCTGAGATCCGGCGAGAAGCGACGTTCGGGATCGCTTTCGGAATGCGCAGCAAGGGAAAGCCGAGTGTATTGAACCAGAAGCCGGTGACGACCTCGACAGCTTCGGTGATCAGGCCCTGCCGCTGCCACGGCGGGGCGATCCAGAAGCCGCGATTGTTGCCGGGGCTTTTCATCAGGCTGATGTGGCCGATCAGGTTCGCCGGATCGGTCTTCAGCCGCAGCGTCCAGGCCCAGAGTTCGTTTTTCTCCATGCGAGGGAGCGCGACATCCCGAAAAAAAGTCAGCGCTCCATCGGGCGGATACGGCCACGGGACAACCTTCGCCAGGTAACGGACGATCTCCCACTGCGGAAAGAGCGCCTGGGTCTGGTCCGCATCATCCAGTTGCAAAGGGAGCAACAGGAGACGGCGAGTTTCGAGCCGCGGGGTCATGCTTTCATGCGATTGTATTACGCGATTTCCGGCTATCGTTCAGCTCACGTAGTCAAGCGAAAGGACGCAGGCGGTTAATCACGACGTGGCAGGGGCGGTCTGCCGCCCGCGCCGGTCGCAGTCGCGTCGCAGGGTGCTGAAAGGGGCTCTGGGAGGCGGATTCCCCCCTAGAATAAGCGCTCTTGTTTCTTGAGATTGCCAAACGTACCGATATTCGCTATCGAGAAGGCAAAGCGGTACGTTGTATCGTCGCGCGCTCCGAAGTTGAAACGCCGGTACTCCACACTGAAACCGCAGCAATCGGTGTTATAAGTCACCTGCGCGATGGCGAATTCCTGAATGCCAAGCCGGTAATCGTAAATAGTCGAAAGCGCGGCATTCCATCCTTTGCGGTTCGGATCGCCGTATCCGAACTGCGCGCGGAACTGATTGGCGGGCGGAGAAACCGCCGGATCGGGCCTGACCAGATTGTTTCCCGCCGAGATGAAGTACCGTTTGTAGTGGATATCGGCTGAAAATGTGCTGTCCACCAGACGCTTCAACAACGGATCGTAATCGCCCTGCCACTGTATGCCCACGCCGGGCCTTGGTGAAGTTCGCAGAGTGGAGACGATTGGCGAATAATTCCGCGGACCGTTCAGAAAACTGTAGCCCGTCAGATCGAGGCTCGAAATGGCGACGTTACGCTGGCCCGCAACCAGGGCGCCGCCGAAGGTGGGGTTGAAGTAGCGCTTCTGGTAGATCTCCCAGGTGAAGACCTCGTTGACCGTATTTCCCCGCTTCGCATAAATCCGATTGGTGATTCCGATTTCGAGCTCGTTGGTGTCGGTAAGCAGATCGAGCTGATCGAATCGCAGCGTGTTGAGGAAGTCGTTGATACCCGTCACGTAGCGATAAGTCAGCCGGGGCTCGATTACGTGTTTGAGTTTGTCGCCGAGAAAAGTTTTCCGGTTGAAAATCCGCTCGATCGGCGGAAACGCGAAATCGAGGTTGAAATCCGGCGCGAACCGGTTCAAGCCGCTGGAGCTGACAGCGCCGGCCACAAGGCTCTGCCCATACATGGTTTCGTGCATGGTGAAAGCGGGGGTGATCCCGAGTCCACCCCAGTGGAAGGCCGATGAGATGGAAGGCTCGAGATCGGCGCGCGGGGTGAACTGATTGGTCTGATAGAAATCCGGCTCGGAAGTGGGCTCGACACGATGGTAAAGACCGAAAGTAGTGTCGAAAGAGACCCATAATGGCACCGGACCCGCCGCAATCTGCTGATCGCGTCCGGTTAATTCGAATTCCGGCAGTTTACGGATGATGACGTTGTCACCGGTTGCGACACTCTGAAAATTCTGGATCCGCGAGACGTCGGTATTGAACGTATAGTAGCTGAAATTCTTCGTTACGAACGCCGTCGAGTTGGTCGAGGAGTAAACGGCCTCGTTGAATGAAGCGGAAAATGTTTGACGAAAAAGATACGAGCTGAGGTAGTCGACATTGGCGCGCGCGATCCATCCGTCACTGAACTGGGTTTTCAGGACGCCGGTGACGCTCACGCCCGGGGCTTTGGTTGTCGTTCCGTTCGAAGTGACGCCGTGATCGTCGACGCCGTAGGTGATGATGTCGAAGTCGGTGTTCTGGGTCGGTTTTCCGCGAAGGTCCAGATGATGGGCGACACCCCGCGACGTATAATCCGTCGCCAGGTATTCTGCGTCATAGCTCCGGTTAATGGCCCAGTAGTAGCCGGCGCCGACGAAGTATCCGAACAGAGTGCTGTGCCCGGCCTCGGGAGGAATGAACCCGCTCTTGCGCGGTTCTTTCTTAAGCGGGTGGTAGAAATACGGGAAATAGAAGACCGGCACGCCGCGAACGCGAAATATACCCTTGTGCGTTATGGCGCGATCTTCCGGAATAATGTCGAACAGGTTGCTGTGCAGTGTCCACCACGGATGCGGAATGTGGCAGTCCGTAATGATGCCGTCATGCAGCAAATACTTGTCTTCCATCTTTTCGGCGTACGCGCCTTCAAAATAGAAAGGCTCCTGCGTGGTGAGGACGCCGGGCCGCGCGACCACCTTTGTCTTGGTGTACCCGCGCACGTGATAGAACGTGCCACGCGACGTGTCGGTGTTGTATTCGGCACGGTCACAGTAGAGAACCTCGTTGTGTTCGTAGTTGCGATACGAAACATTGCCGTGTGCTTTGAAAATGTTCGTGTTTTCGTCGTACTCGGCTTCATCCGCTTTGAAGGTGGCGTTGTAGAGCTCGACGACGACGTGGCCATGCAGGTGGTAGACGCCGCCTTCCGATTCCTGAAAATCGGAATCGATGTAGTAGCCGCCGCGCTCGGGGACATCGATGCGCGGAATCCTGACGCCGAAGTCGGGCCGCTCGATGGTGGGTTCATCCTGCGGAGGAGGCGGCGCGGGCACGCCGGCCTGTCTGCTTAATTGTGGTGACGCGTTTTGTGCGATCGCGAATAGCAGCAGGGCCAGCGCGTATCGTGAATTGAGAATTTTCCCGTGACAAGCAACTCTGTTTGTGTTACTCAGAGGGAGAGGGTGTTTGCGGCGAAACAGCTTCAATTGGCAACCGTAGCACGGCATAAGTTGTGTCGCAACCTGCTGTAAAAAACATCCAAAGGGAAACGCGCCTCCGGAAGCAAATATAGATGCACTGCAAGCATTGTGGTTTCGCAAATGGCGAAGACGATCATCGCTGTCTTCGCTGTGGACGGAGATTGAGCGGTGTTGTGATCGCCGCGCCGCCGGGCTACTCGGGCGCAAACGCGCTGGCTCCGGCAATCATGATGACCGACGATACGGCGGAGTTTCTTCCGCCGGCGACGGCTGCGCAGGCGCAGCCCAACCTCTTCACAAAAGTCGCAGCACCATTGACAAACGCCATACCGGGGCAAAATGTGATTCCCTTCGACCGGCGCGAGCGGGTAGCCGCGCGCCCGCCGCAGGTTTCGCAAGTCGCTCCACCACAGGGTTCTCAACAAACGACGCAGCGCGTAATCGTACGGAAGTCCGCTCCTGCTTCCACCTCCGGTGCGCAGGGCTCCCTCGACTTCGTTCCAGCTGCTCCGGGTAAAGGCCGCAAACTCAAGACCGATGTGGAGGCGCGGATCTTCTGCGGCCAGCCAGTGGCGACACCGACACACCGCGTCGTGGCTTGCATGATCGACGGTGCGATCGTGCTTTTCGGGTACGGTCTGCTTCTTGGCCTGTTCGAGCTGCTGGGTGGCAGCCTCGGCCACGGGAACTCGCTCTGGATTGCCATGGGCGCGGTGCTGGCCCTGGTCGCGATGCTTTATGGCCTGATGTGGGCCATCGCCGGCCGTGAAACCGCCGGTATGCACTTAACCGATCTGCAGCTTATTACGTTCGATGGATTTCCTCTCGATCCGCGCAGCCGCGTGCTGCGTTTCGCCTCGACCTGGCTCAGCTTCTGCTCGGGAGGCCTCGGATTATTGTGGGCCCTTGCCGACGAGGAGAACCTTACCTGGCACGATCACATCTCGAACACGTTCCCGACCATTCGCGAAGTGCCCGGCACGTTCGTCAAACAACGGCTTTAGGTGTCCATCCGCCTTCGCAGCTCACCGAATGCCAT
>DATAZF010000317.1:0-39490 GCA_036272235.1 Bryobacteraceae bacterium
AGCCTAATATCCCATTAGTGGATACGAGCGCTTTCAAGAAGACCGAAAAGGAAGACACCAGCACGCAGCATTCGCTGTTTCAGGCCCGTTTACGGGGATTCAGGCGCGGGGAGAGCAGCGCCGACAATCGGGAATTCCAGTGAAGGCTACGTAGTAACTCTCGTTGAGCGCGACCTCGGCATCACCGAAACTTTCAACCTTGAAAGGTCACGGCTCGCCGCCGACCGCATCCGTGAGCTGCGCAAGGGCAATTTCCTGCCCGAGGGCGTCACCATTCGGGATTTAATCGATGAAGGCCGCGCTTGACGGTCTTCGTTCTCGACAATTCCGTCACTATGCGCTGGTGCTTTGAAAACAGCACCCATCCTACGCCGACACCGTTTTGCAAACCCTTGCCGCTGGTCAAGCAATCGTGCCTGTCCTGTGGCGCTATGAAGTCTCCGCCGTCCTTGCCAAGGCCCAGAAGGATGGCATTCTCACCGACCTCAAGGTCAGCGCCCTGCTGACGCTGCAATCTCTCAATATCCAGCTCGACCGCGAAGGCGCTGATTACATTCTGAGCGACGCGCACCGGCTTGCCGTCGCGCACCGTCTGACCTCCTACGATGCCGCCTATCTCGAACTTGCCATGCGTAAAAAGCTTCCCCTTGCCACGCTGGACGACGAATTGATACGGGCCTGCAATCGCACCGGCCACGCGCTGCTGTAGTCCGCCAAGCTGTTCCAAAATTCCGTTTTCAATGCCCGTTTGGGGTACTGCGATTGAGCGAGAGCAGAAGCCACAAATTGGTGTAAATCTATGGAAACGTAGGAAGTGCGTGTAAACCCTGGAGGAAGCTGGGCTTCGACTCGGTCTACGAATTAGCCAGTCTGGTGCGTTCGTAGGGCGGGTTCCCCAACTGCGATGGGATGGTGGCCTTGCACAGACTCGAACTGTGGACCTCTCCCGTGTGAAGGGAGCGCTCTAACCAACTGAGCTACAAGGCCGAACCCGTTAGTATATCATCGGCTCGCCAGCCCGAAACGCTCAGCCCTGTTGCGATTGATCCGGATCGCATCCGCTTTCTGGCCGGGGTTGCCCATAGGGACCGGACAATATTCTTCACACGCGGGAGGCGCAGGTTCGAGTCCCGTCGCGCCCAGCGCCGCCCGCCAAACCTTCTTCCAGACGGCGTGCCGCGCTCGGTTCATGTCGATCAACTCGCGCAACAGCAGGTCCAGACCCCCGGCGCGCGTCGGCGTCTTCGCGCGTTCCGCGGGCTCTGGTGGAGTTTCTGCCGAAGATGGCCGATCACATTACGGACCCTGTGAACCTGACAGCGTTGCACAATTGGCGGCGTTGCCGGCGGCATGCCGAACCCCGGCCAACAGAGCTTTGCCACCGTCGACGATATACAGACGCGGCAGCTCGAAATCCACTCTCCTCTTGCCCGGATCCGCCAGCACTTGGTTGACGACGGTGCTGTTCTCCGTCGCTCTTGGTCTCCGCCACCTCGGTTGAATCACTGTTATCGAGCGGTGATGACGTACCAGTACCGCGGCGGGTCGAAACGGGGCCTGGTATCCGGGGCGCGAGTGCATAATAAGCAAATGCCCACCGCGATCCGGGCAAGGGCCGGCGCACTGCATTACTTCTTACTCCTCCAATGCCTTGACGTGCTGACCACCGTGATTTTCCTCGGCAGGGGCGTGCCCGAAGGAAATCCGCTTATGGCGTGGTCGATGGCGATTGTGCATGGACCCTGGCTGGGCCTGATATTGGCCAAGTCGGCGGCAGCATTGATTGGTCAATACTGTTACCGCACTGGCCGTATGACTTTGCTGCGCCGGGCGAATGCAGGCTATTTGCTCGTGGTGGGCTGGAATCTGATCGCGATCACCGCCGGCGCCCTCACGCGATGAGGCCGGATAAGCCCTGGACACGGCCCGGGCTGTCGGTGGGCTTCGCGAGAAGAATTGCATGCTTTCAAGCTGGGCCTGGCGCTCCGCGCAATTCACCAGTACAACGGCAACAAATCGGGGCTGGATGACGGGCTTTATTTCCGTGCCAGGCGTGGCGTGACGCCGAGCGCGGTCACACGCGGCGGAACCGCGTCAGGCTCGACCAGCCAGACGTTACGATCCTTGAAATAACCGAGCAGCGGGAGGTTCTTCTCTCCCCCCATATCTCGTGCCCAGACAACTTGTGAACCGTCGATATCGGCGGCGTTATAAACCCAGTCATCGAAGGGGGCGTGGCCCGGTGCGTAGCGAACGACGGCCAGCTGTTTACCCGGACGTTTCGCGAGTTCCGCCGCGACAGACGCGCGTGGAAGCCCGAAGGGCTCGGTCCCGTACCACATAGAAGGCCAGCGAGGCGTCGTAAGATTCAACGGCCCGGCGGCGATTCTAAGTCCGGCCAGCAGAATACACGTCATGACCGTCATTCGCGTCAAAGCCTGACCAGTCGCTTGCCGATTTGGACGCCAGCAGCGTAAATGACGCATGGCCTGCATCAAAACCGCATAGAAGCCCGCCGTAAACGGCGCGATGTAGTGCGGGAAAAGCCAGACATTTGTCGCCAGACCCGCCGCGAAAATCGTGCCGGCGACGACGATATACCGCAATCTGCGGTCTTTCAATACCCGGCGAACCATAATAAGCGGGGTGAGTAGAGTGACTCCGAAAACGAAAAACAGGACAATGCCCGCTTTTTGCACCGTGCGGTTAACGAATCCGCTCGGAGTGCGCGCTTCCTTGTAGTCCTTCATCTCCCAGTTGGTATAGAAATCGCGCATCTCGGCATACCGATAAGATGGCTCCGGCCGAGCGGGTTGCCACACGAATACCGGCGCGGAAGCGTAGGTAGTGCGGTTTATCTGGTAAGGCAGCGTCAGCGGACTGCCGAAAACGCGGTAATCGTAATAACCCATGGCGGCGGCCGCGGCGACCAGCAGCACTGCCGGCGCAGTGATCATCCGGAACTGCTTCCGGCGGAATATCGACCAGAGCGCCACCGCAACCGCTGGGACGCAAAGCAGCACGCCCTCAAAGGGACGGCTGGTTCCCAGAACGATGGCGCCTGCCGCCATGATCAGTCCGTCTCGCGTACGGAAGCGGCGCAGAATACGAGGTAGTGCGCCCAGCACCAGGGCGCCGCCGATCGCCGGAACGGCGCCGCCGTAATAAGAGTTGGCCCAATAGCTGAACACACCCAGCCGAAGGACCGCGAGCCCGCCTCCAAGCAGCGCCCAGCCTGGCGGCAGCCAGCCTTGCAGCATCCAGCAGATGGCGGCGCACATGAAGGCCGCCGCGAAGCAGACGCCAAACCAGGCGTGCCCTGTCAGCAACTGGCCGGCGGCGAGCACCATTCCCTGCGCCGGGAAGTACATCGACATATAAGACGGCAGATGGCTGATGTGGAAGCTTTCGAAATACTGCCACAGCGGATGCGTCGGATTGGTCAGCCGGCCGGACGCGAACGTGTCCCCCGCCAGCAGATAGCTGAATTCATCGTGAATGAAGGGTTGCGGAATCGGCAGAACTGGCAAAATCGCCAGACGGATCGCGAGCGCGCTGCAACCGGTTGCCAACACAGCAAGCCGCCTCCTGCGGGCAAGGAGCAGAAGGGCCGACTCGATTCGCGACAACCAGCTTGCGCCCGCCCGCGGCCAGGACAAGGCGACGAGAATACCGATGGCGGTAAGGCCCGTTTCGACCACGAGGAGGGAAACGCCTGAAGGCTGCATGTTAGCGGTCCTTCCCTGCGAACAACAGCGGAAGACTGGTGACAGGCCCTGTGACGAAGACTCTGCCGTCCACTGTGACATGGCGCAACTCGCCCGGTGCGAACTTCGACTCGATGTCGTGCATATAAGCTCCGTAGCCGCTGCCATCGCGAGGCAGTGGAAAGAAAATGAACCGCGCATACGGCGCAAGGTTGGGTGTTTCCTGCAGCGTGGTGTCGCGGTTTTTGTCCGTGAATACGCGCCACCCGGAACCGAGCCGCACGCGCGGATATTCGATCGTCTCGTAATCCGGAAGATAGAAAGCGGCGTGACGGTAGCCCATAAAATGCGAGTCCAGACCCACGATCAGGGTGTCGCGCGAAGAAGCCACTTTTGGCAACGCCGTAAGAACCCCTGCCAGCTCGCGTTCGAATTGCCTCGTCGCGGACCGCGAGCAATAGAACGGAGCAAACAGAAAGATGAGCGTGTTAACGCCGAGACACACGCCGGTCAGTGCCAGTCGCATCGGCCTGCTCGAGAAGTCCGCACGCGTCGATGCCAGAAATCCCAGCCACGCGAAGGCGGGCGGCGAGACCACCAGCAGGTATCCGCTATTGACGAATTTGAGGAAAACGAACGCAAAGAATAATAATCCGGGCAGGATCCAGATCAGCGTGAAGAGGCGCAGGCCCGGCACCGCAGCGCGAAGGTTGTTCGAACGCTTGACGAAAGGAAGGGCTGCGGCGCTTCCGAAGCAAAGGCAGTAAATCAAACAAATCGTGAGCAGCCGTGCCACGGAATTGGCGATCGACGAATTCACGACCGTCGTTTTTCCGGGAACCGTGTTCCAGAGTGAAGCCAGAGACGACAGCCATGCGCTTGCGCCCCCGCTTAGAAGTATCATCGGAACGGCCCACGCAAGAATGGTCACGGCCAGCACGGCCGCGCTTTGTAACTGGCGGCGGCGCGTTGCTCCTCGCAATGAGAATAGCCAGAGCGGCCCAAGAAACAGCAATGAGGAAGGCCGGAATCCGGCTGCCAGCCCAAGCACAAAACCGCCCCGGCCCACTGATTTCTTCCAGCACAGATAGCCGGTCAGGGCCGAAAAAAATGCTTCCACTATATAGGTAAGCGCCACCGTGCCGTGAAACCAGACAAGGGGCGAAAATACGAACAACAGCCCCGCCCACCTCGCGGCCTGGATGCCGAACCACTCGCGGGTTAAAAGAGCGATCACGGCGGCGGCGCCGCAACTCGCCGCGATACTGATCGCAACGAAGGTTGTGTTCGGGTCGTGCATAACCCCGTTGAGCAGCCTTCCCAGCAGTACATAAAGAAAGTAACCAGGCGGATGCGGCTGATGAACCGCCGGATCGAAGCGGCCGAGCGCCAGGGCGAAGTTGACCGAATCGATGTCGTAGAGATAGTGGCTGCGAAAAGCACACCGAGTCAGCGCCGTTACAATGCAAAGCAAGGTTAGTTCGAAATGGGCGTGTCCCTCGCTTGACAAGGATCCGGTCTTACGCGGGACGGCAATGGATTCAACGGTCGGCAATGTCTTGGACAGGGCAATCATCTGCCCACAGGCACGCGCTTCGGAGCCTTCCGCGTTTTCAACCGTTTCAATCATCCAGCCGCCGGCGGGTGTTCGCAGCCGTGAACGGAAGCTGTCACCGGCTGTAATCGGCAGCTAACAACACGCGCCGCGGCGGAACCCGCCGCTACGCTCAAGTCTTTGCAAACAAACATTGCCGAGCCGCCCATCCGAGTTGGCGCTACGACTGCTTTTGATCACGCCGAGGAAAGGAGATCACCCCATGAAGGAATTCGGATTGAAGTTTTATGTAAAGGCTCAGGCGTTTCGCGAGGTACTGAAGGACGAAAGCGGTCAGGATCTGATCGAATACGCCCTCGTCGTGGCCCTCATCGCGCTGGCGGCCACAGCCGGGATGACCACTGTTGCGGGAAAGATCGGTACAGCTTTCACCAGCATCGGTACCAAGCTGACCACCTACACCAGCTAAGGGAAGGCGAGAGGGCGGCCTCTCGCCACTCCAGCCATCCGGCTGGCAGTCTGGTGAGTAAGGAATGAAGAGAAGGGAGCACACAGCATGCAACAGTTTCCGTCGCGAATGTGCTCGTACGCGAAGTTGATAAAAGAATTGTGGCGGGACGAAAGCGGTCAGGACCTGATCGAATACGCCCTTGTCGCAGCACTCATCGCGCTTGCGGCCACCGCGGGAATGAGCTCGGTCGCAACGCAGATCAGCTCGTCGTTTACGAGTATCGCTACAAAGTTCGACAGTTATACCAGTTAAATCAAATCACGCGGGAGGGAAACCTCCCGCACCTTTTACAAATATGAATGCAATCGTGCAGTGGTCAACAATCATACTCGTACTTATCTCGGCCGCCACGGATCTTCGCTCGGGGCGGATTCCAAATCGGCTTGTCGCCCCATTTTTGGCGGCGGGAATAATCGTGTCGTGTCTGTCGGGGGGATTGCACGGCCTGACTCAGAGTCTCGCCGGCATTGCCGTCGCTGTCTTCGGCCTTGGCGTTTTTGTCTGGCTGGGCGGTCTTGGCATGGGTGATTTGAAGCTTTGTGCCGCTGTGGGGGCCTGGATCGGCCCTTCCCAACTTGTGTTTGCTTTAGTCGTAACCGGCCTCGCGGGCGGAGTAATGGCGCTGATCTGGACGGCCCGCCGGCGCGTTACCAAAGAAGCGCTGCAGAGTACCGGGGATCTGATTACAGGCATGCTGGGCCGAAAGCCCGGGCGGCCGCCGCGACCCACACTGCGGCAGGCTGGAGCGCGAAGTCTTCCTTACGCCCGGGCGATCGCATTCGGAACAATCTTTTCTTTTTTTGCAAGCTGACACTATCTGCGAGCTGAACAATGGCGACAATGACTCAACTTCCAAATCCGGCGTCGATGCAGGCGGCAGGGAACGCAAACAGCATTCCGGGCCCTGCTGGCGCCAACAGATTCTCGATAGCTCTCATCATGCCGGAGTCTCGCCGCCGGGAGCGGCTGGCCAACCTGCTGAAAGGTTCGCCGATCACGGTGCGGCGCATTTACGAACGGTACCCCGGCGCCGGTGAGTTCGATGAAATCCTCGAACTCAATTGCGATGCCGTCCTGATCGACCTGGATGCGGATCTCGAAAAAACACTCGAACTGGCTGCCGACCTCGGCGGCCTCGGGGCGGCGCCGCCGGTTATGGTGCTGTCGAGCAGTAAGGATTCCGTGCTGCTGATGAGGGTCATGCAGGCAGGCGTCCGGGAGTTTTTGGGCGACCCGCTCTCGGAAGCGCCGCTTCTCGATGCGCTGGATCGCGCCCGCGACCGTCGCCAGCCGCGCTCGGCGAAACCCGATGGCAAACTGCTGGTGTTTGCCGGAACCAAGGGTGGGGCCGGGGTTTCCACGATCGCCACGAACTTCGCCGTGGCTCTGCGCAAAGAGTCCTGCAGCAAAGTGGTGGTCGTCGATCTCGATGTCCAGCTGGGCGAGGTCGCCCTTACGCTCGGAGTCAACCCTCAATTCGCGGTTACGGATGCCTTGCGAAATCCGGAGCGCCTCGACGCGGACTTTGTTTCGAAACTTGTCGTCAATCACAGCTCGGGGCTCGACGTGCTCGCCGCGCCGGAGGCTTACGATTCGTTCCGGTCGCCTGACGGCGCGAACGAACTGCTCCTTCG
Source organism: Bryobacteraceae bacterium (assembly GCA_036272235.1). Classification (GTDB taxonomy): domain Bacteria; phylum Acidobacteriota; class Terriglobia; order Bryobacterales; family Bryobacteraceae; genus BOG-234. The sequence continues at coordinate 7,408 of DATAZF010000317.1, forward strand.
AATTCTTCGCCGCAGCTACAACTTCGTTGTGGTCGATGCAGGGGCCATCGGCGGCGGCATGCTGGAAGTGATGATGGCGATGGCCGACACCATTTACGTCGTCGTCGAGATGAGCATCCCCTCCCTGCGTAACGCGCGTCGAATGATGTCTTACGCGGCGCGCATGGAACGGGGCCCGCGTATACAGGTGGTTCTGAACCGCTTCGACGCGCGTGAAATCGACATCCGGGAAGAAAATGCGATCAAGGCTCTCGCGCGCCCGGCCGACTGGAAAGTCCCGAACGACTTTACAGCCGTGCGCAATGCCCAGAACAGCGGCGTGCCGCTGGCGCTGGAAAATTCACCCATATCCCAGGTTCTGACCCGTATGGCGAAATCCGCCTGCGGCAAACCTGTTGAAACCGAGAAGAAGCGAAAGAAGTTTCTGGGCCTTTTCTAAACAGGAGAAAAAATGGAAGTCCTTAATCTGGAAGTTTTGGAAGCGGAAGTTCACCAGGCGCTGATCTCGAAGCTCGATCTCGAGAAGCTGTCATCCGTGGACGACAGGAGGGCGCGGCTCGCCGTCGCCGCCATGGTTCAGGAGATCGTGGCCGACAAGGGCATGCCGCTGAGCGCCGCGGAGAAGGAAAAAATCGATAGCGATCTGCTCGATGAAGTCTTCGGTCTGGGGCCGCTCGAAGCCCTGCTGCGCGACCCTTCGATTTCAGACATCCTCGTCAATAACGCTCACAACATTTTTGTGGAGCGCCGCGGCCTGCTTCAAAAGGTCGGGGTCAGCTTCCGCGACGATCGGCACCTGATGCAGGTGATTGACCGTATTGTGTCGAAGGTGGGGCGCCGGGTGGACGAAGCTTCGCCCATGGTGGATGCGCGCTTGCCCGATGGCTCGCGTGTGAATGCGATTATTCCGCCCCTGGCCCTCGATGGTCCTTCAGTGTCTATCCGCCGTTTCGGGAGCGGCCCTGTTTCGGCTGACCGGCTGGTCAAGCTGCAAAGCCTGTCCGAAGAGATGCTGGAGGTGCTTTCGGCGGCCGTCAAAGCCCGCATCAGCATCCTGATCTCCGGCGGCACCGGCGCCGGCAAAACGACCTTTCTGAACATCATGTCGGGCTTTATTCCTCCCGGTGAACGGCTTATAACGATCGAAGACGCAGCGGAGCTTCAGCTCCAGCAGCAGAACGTGGTTCGCCTTGAAACGAGGCCGCCCAATGTCGAGGGTCTTGGTGGAGTCCGCCAGCGGCATCTGCTGATTAACTCCCTCCGTATGCGGCCCGACCGGATTATCATCGGCGAGGTTCGCGGCGAGGAAGCTTTCGACATGCTGCAGGCGATGAACACGGGCCACGAGGGCTCGATGGCGACAATTCACGCCAACACCTCGCGCGACGCGCTTTCGCGGCTGGAATCGATGGTCGCGATGGCCAACGTCAATCTGCCGGAGCGGTCGATCCGCCAGCAGATCTCCTCGGCGATCACGATCATCGTTCAGGTGTCCCGCATGAGCGACGGCACGCGAAAAGTCGTAAATATTTCTGAGATTACCGGCCAGGAAGAAAACATCATCAGCATGCAGGACATTTTCAACTTTGTGCGCAGGGGCATCGGTCCCGACGGCAAAGTAGTGGGTTCGTTCGAGCCCAGTGGCATTCGGCCGAAGTTTCTGGATCGTCTTCGCATCGCAGGCATCATGTTGCCGGCCGAGATCTTCGAACGCTGCGTGGATGTGAACTAACTCCGAAGACTTGTAGCGCGGGTTTAGTCAGCAATCGAACTGAGATGCAACCGTTATGGTGACCATTATCATCGCCATCTTCGCCATGGTGTTCGCGGCCGCGGCAGCCATTTTGCTGAGGGTGCCCGACCGCTCCAGGGATGTACAGAAGAGGCTCATGGCGCTTGAGTCCGAGCTGGCGCCGGCCAGTCTGGCCGAACTGGCTACCGATGTCAGAAAGCAGGAGGTCCCCCTCAGCCGGCTTCAATGGCTGGATAGTCTTCTGGTAAAAGTCAATCTCCGGGCGCGCCTTCACCTTTTTCTCTATCAGGCGGGAGTGAAATATTCGCTGGAAACGCTGGCGCTTTTCTCGATCGGCGGCTGGCTGATCACAACGCTGCTGCTTTGGCTGCGGACTGGCTCACTCTCAGGGTCGGTGGCGATCGGCTTTGTGGTGCTCCCGCTCCCCTTCTTCTGGGTCAGGCGTAAGCGGTCGCGACGCCTCTCCAAAATCGAGCAACAGCTTCCCGAATCGCTGGACATGCTGGTCAGCGCACTCCGAGTGGGCCACAGCATGATGACCGCCATCGGCTTTCTGGGAAAAGAAATGGCCGAGCCGCTTGGCGCTGAATTCCGCAAGTGCTTTGAGGAGCAGAATTATGGAACCGATCTGCGCACGGCCATGCTCAATATCGCGGGGCGTGCGCCCGCTCAGGACGTCCGAATGTTCGTAGCTGCCGTCCTGATCCAGAAAGAGAGCGGTGGAAATCTCGCTGAAGTTCTGGAAAAGGTCGCGGCCACCAACCGCGAGCGTTTCCGGCTGAAGAAACAGATCGGCGTTCACACCGCGCAGGGCCGCGCTACAGGCGGGATTCTGTCTCTTTTGCCCTTGATTCTGGGCTTTCTCATGTACCTCGTCCATCCCGAGGGCATCAGCATCCTGTGGAAGACCGATGTGGGCCTGAAACTCCTTTATGCGGCTTCAGGGATGACCGTTACCGGCGGGTTGATTATCCGCAAGATTGTTCGCATAAGGGTCTGACTTAATGTTGGCTATTATTCTCGCCTTCGTCGCCGCCTTCCTCCTGATCGCTGGAGTGGGACTGGCCATCTTCTATCGCGATGTTGCCGCCAGACGACTATTCAGCGTCGTAGTGTCTTCTCCTGATGCCTCCCTGATTCCCACGGTGACCGCGCCTCAGCCGGCCGAACGGATTCGGCGGATTGTCCAGCCGTTCCAGAAGGTCCTGCCGCGGAGCGACGCGGAAGTATCCCAGGTAAGAAAGAAACTGGCTCGGGCGGGTTACCGCGAGGACGCTTACGTGAGCCTCTTCTACGGCATCAGAGTGCTGGTACCGCTGGCTTTATGCGTTCTGGTCACGCTTACCGGCGCTTACAGTATCAGTCCGCTTTTCGCGTACGTCGCCGCCGGCGGCATTGGTTTCATTGCTCCGGATTTCGTGCTGGGGCGGCTCGTTGCCTCCCGCCAGCTCAATATTCGGCTCGGTGTCCCCGAGGCCCTCGACCTTATCGTGATCTGTGTGGAAGCCGGATTGAGCCTCGATAAGGCGGTTTCGAGAACGGCCCAGGAACTGCAATTAAGCCAACCGGAAATGGCTGATGAACTGAATCTCGTAGGGCTCGAACAGAGGGCCGGTTGCCCCCGGGCGGATGCCTGGCTTCACTGCGCGGACCGCACCGGTGTAGACACGGTGAAGGCACTGGCGTCGATATTGATCCAGGCGGACCGCTTCGGAACGAGCGTTGGCAAGGCGCTCCGCTCTCACTCCGACACGCTGCGAACTCAGCGGCGCCAGGAGGCGGAAGAAAGAGCCGCCCGGACCACCGTCAAACTCGTGTTCCCGCTGGTGCTGTTTATATTTCCGTCGTTATTCGTAGTCACTTTGGGGCCTTCGATGATCGTCATGTTCCAGGCCTTCAACCAGTATTTGAACTAAGGCAGCACTTCGCCGGGCGGAATGCCGGGACGGCTGACCGATGAAAGGAAAGGAGAACATCAATGGACAACGCAATTTGGGTTCGCGTGATCGCGGGCATTTGCTTCGCCGTCGTGCTGGGAATGATGATGCAGCGCCGCCGTAAAAAGGTCTAAGGCGTAAAGCCGCGCGCCGGCTGCCTCAAAAACACAGTGGGACCGGAGTGAATGAGGCAGGCGCCGCTCCGGACAGATGAAGTGGGAAGAAGCTTGAAACAAGAGAGAAAAGGAAAAGGAGAAACATCATGGACAACGCATTGCTAATTCGCATCGTCGCGGGCGTTTGCTTCGCTCTGGTGCTGGGTATTGTGATTCAGCGCCGTCGCAAGAAAGTGGTCTAAGTGTTTGTGACCCGTCGCGGGCGTGTCGCGTGACGCGCCCGCCAACTGGGCCGGATGCTTTCAGGTTCAAGCGGAAGAATTACGGCGCAGGCTTTTCAGAAGGAAGTCGACAGCCAGTCAGTGGTGGAGAGAATCGGATGTCATTACTATGTGTTTTCAATCGAACGCGTGACTCATTCCTCGGGCTCAATGTAGCCCGCGCAACGAATGTATTTGCCCGCGTGCCCCGGCTGGCGAGTCGCGCCACCCGTCAGGATGGCATCTGGCTGGCGCCGTCTACGCCGATCCATACGCTCGGCAGGACTTCTCCGATCGACGCAGTCTATCTCGATGCGGAGAACCGTGTGATCCACGTTGTGGAACATATGAAGCCCCTTCCTCTGGTACTGTTCTCGAGCCCATGCCGCAGCGTTCTCGAATTGCCGCCGCGCACGATCTTTGCATCCGGTACGGAACCGGGAGATCAACTGCTCATCTGCCGTCCCGAAGATCTCGAAGACCGCGTCGGCCGTCTCGCAGCTTGACGTGTTTGAAGGAGGAATGTCGTGCTCGGACGCGTGTTGAAAGGTTTTGGATCAGCTGTGAAACGGCTCGTGGAGCCGGAACCGAACGATCCGCGCCGAGCCCCGCGTCTTCCGGGTCCGGAGCTGGTCGTCTATTACTGGGATGGCTCGACTCCCGCGGGCCGTCGTCTTCGCGATATCAGTGAAACCGGCGCGTTCGTCTGCACTCCGGAACGCTGGTACAACGGCACCATTGTCCGCTTGATCCTGCAGGGTTACAAAACCGGCCCTCATCAGGAAGGTACGGTCACGACCGATTCCGTTTGCATCCCCTCCCGAGTAGTCCGTCATGGAGCCGATGGAGTCGGGGTGGAGTTCCTGTTCTCAAGCGAAGATCAGCAAAACGCCGTTCGCAGGTTGATCGCAACAATTCCGGTGCAACTTCCACCGGCTCCTGTGTCGGCGTTGAAAGATTCGTCGGGCCAGTCGCTCGTGGAGTTCTCCCTGATCCTGCCTCTGATCTTTCTTTTGGTCATGAATCTTGTGAACCTTGGCGGGTTCTTTTTTGCCTGGATAACTCTGGCAGGCGCCGCTCGCTCCGGGGCTCAATATATGGCCATGGGTACGGCATCCGTCGGTAACCCGACGGCCCCGACCGCGGGACAGGTCACCACCGTCGTTACAAATGACATCTCTTCGCTCTTGAACCGCTCCAGCCTCGTAGTTCGAGTATGTACAAACAACAACGGCACTATCTCGTGTACCGGCAGTGGGAGCAGCACGCCCCCGGCTGACCCGGAATCCGCGGCCTTCGTCCTCGGCTCCGTCGATGCCACTTATACTTATCAGCCTTTTATTTCCCAGTGGAATTTCAGCGGGCTCGGGATTCACCTCACTTTGCCGCCGACTACGATCCATCAGCGGGCGGTAGCGCGGATCATGCAATGACCGCTTCGCCCATCACCGGCACGCCACGCCGAATGAGGGCGCCCGCCCGGCGGGGCCAGAGCCTGGTCGAGTTTGCCGTCGTGACCGTGCTAACTGTGTTTCTGCTCCTCACGGTCTTCGAGTGCAGCCGCATGGTTCTGGTTTACAACACGATCGCCAGTGCGGCGCGCGCTGGAATGCGCTATGCGTGCGTTCATGGTTCCACGCGCACGGGCTCGGGGGCTGCCGGTCCCAGCGGACCTTCGGCTAATCCGGCGCAGGTTCTTACCGTCATCAAAAACTTTGCCAGCGCGGGCTTGCTCAACACTAATAATCTGATTATCAGTGTGACTTATCCGGGGGGATCCAGCGCGCCCGGTCAGACCGTGTTGGTAAGCGTCATCTATCCCTACGACGCTTTTGTCACTTACTTCCCCATCCACCCCCGTCTCGGGAGCGCCACGCAGGGGGTTATCGCGTTTTGATTCACTACCAGTGCGGGAACCGAGGCGAGCGGGGCCAGGCCCTGCTGTTGGTAATCGTGGGCCTGAGCCTTCTCGTGCTCGGGTGCCTCGGCCTCGGTATTGACGGGGCACAGATATACTCCCACCGCCAGATGGCCCAGGCCGCGGCGGATGCGGCAGCGCAGTCCGGCATCATGAGCATCTACGGCGGAACCAACATCACCGGCTCCAATCCTTTTGCCACGGGTTCACCCGCCGCGTCTTTCACCTGCACCACAACCGATGCGAGGACGCCGTGTGTCTATGCGCGTCTCAACGGGTTCGGTGCGACCGCCAACGATACGGTTACCGTCAGTTTTCCGGCCACAGTATCCGGCGTCTCACTGAGTGCGGCGGTGTCAGTGCCCGCTATTTCGGTGAGTGTGCAGCGTAGCGTACACGGGGGCCTGATCCAGATGCTTGGACCCTCGGTTACCACGGTCCGCGCCAGGGCCACAGCGGCGATCGTCGGATCGGTCCCGACATCCTGCGTATACGTCCTCGATCCAAGTGCTTCCGGCGCTTTTAACGCATCAAACGGCGCATCGGTGACGATGGACTGCGGGGTCGAAGTAAAGTCCAGCAGCGCGAGCGGAGGGATTATTACGGGCGGAGCCTCCGTGACCTCATCCAGCATTCAAGGCAAGTTTCAGATCACCAACGGCGGTTCTTCGAACCCGGCTCCGAGCGGGGCGGCTTCGAGCGTCAGCGACCCCTTCGCCACGCTGCCCGCCCCCACAGTCGGGGCCTCGTGCGACTCCCAGCACACAAATTACTCGCCCGGTTTCGGTACCTGGACGCTGAATCCCGGCACCTTTTGCGGTGGAATTACCATCAGCAACGGCTCGACGGCAACATTCAATCCCGGAACGTACGTGATCAAAGGCGGCACCCTTAATCTGATCGGCGGTTCGACAGTAACCGGCGCGGGCGTAACCTTCTACCTTACCGGCACAAATGCAACCTATGGTTCCGTCAACATCAGCAATGGCGCCGCCATAACGCTTTCGGCTCCCACCTCCGGCACATATACGGGCGTTCTTTTCTATCAGGATCGAACGATCACTTCGAACGTGACTGCGACCTTCGCCGGGGGTGTTGTGCTCCACCTGACCGGCAGCCTCTATTTCCCGACAACCCTGGTCTCTGTGCAAAATGGAGCGTCCTCGACCAATTACAGCCTGGCCATCGTGTCGAAGCAGGTGACGTTCACCGGCGGCGCGAACTTCAAATACGACCCAACGGGCACCAAAACCGGTCTCGCTTCCAAATCAGTCGCTCTGGTTGAGTAACAGCTGTCCGGCGTGGCGTCATCGGCGGTGTGCTCTCCCAGATACTCCCCGCTGAGACGTCTGTACTGAACTGCTAACACTTGCCGTGGTGCGGCATCTGCAAGTCACTTTCTTTCAGTGTTTTCGGCAGGTCGAAGTGTGGGGAGAGACTTGCTCTTCCACAGGCAGGTTCCGTGGTTTCCAAAAGCCGGTAACGGCTCTGGAATGCACCAATGGGCCGGGAGTTCAAATGAAGCGTAGAGTCCTCATCGTCCTCGCATGCGCCGCAGTCTTTGCCGGCTGCGCGAGTTATATCGTCTACCGGATCCTGGGATCGCATACGTCGGCTGCGACGCAGACGCCTCTTGTGGAAGTAATTGTGGCGGCTCACGATCTCGAGGTCGGATCCCTCGTCGGCCCTCGCGATTTGAGGACCGCGAAGTGGTTTGGCGCGTTGCCCAAAGGCGCGGCGGCCAAGCCCGATGGGATCCTGAATCGCGGTGTGGTCGCAAAAGTCTATGAAGGCGAACCGGTTCTTGTCGATCGCCTCTCCGCTCCGGGCGCCGGCGGTGGACTCGCAGCCACAATACCGCCCGGCAAGCGCGCATGTGCCGTAAAAGTAAATGATGTTGTCGGCGTCGCCGGCTTCGTCCTGCCAGGGATGCGCGTCGACGTCCTGATCAGCGGAGTGCCGCCGGGCGCGTCGCCCGACAGCGGCCCGCGCGTCAAGACGCTGCTGCAGAACATCGAAGTTCTTTCTGCCGGCACCAACATCCAGAAAAACAGTGACGGCAAAGCGCAACAGGTTCAGGTCGTAAACCTCCTCGTCGACCCGGGACAGGCGGAAGTCCTCAGTCTGGCCGGGAACGAATCGCACATTCAACTGGTTTTGCGAAATCCGATGGATACGGAGATCACTAAGCCGCCGGGCACCGCGATGGCCGAGCTTTTCGACGGTTCCGGCGCAACCACAGCCAGAGTGTCTGCGGCAGCAAGGCCAGCGCCCGAGCGAACTCCAGTCAGAGTGGAACCGTCAGCCCCTGCTCCAACTCCGGTCGCGCCAACGCGAACCATTGAAGTCATCAACGGGCTCACCCGGACTGACGCCCGGTTTCCAATCGCAGGTGAATAAACATGAGCAAGACAAAAGTAAATCAATTCTTCGAGGGTAGCCGCCGCATGCGACAACTTACAAGCCTTTTAGCCATGCTCGCTCTTGCAGTAGCGCCCGCGATGCCGCAGGAAGCTCCCGCTCCAGCCGTCGCATCCGGGGCCGAATCTCCCCGTGACCTGGTCGTCACCGTCGGCAAGTCGATCCTGGTCGAAAGTCCGGTTCCGATCGAACGCATCGCGGTTGGCCTTGGAGATTTTGCCCACGCCACGGCAGTCAGTGCTCGTGAAATCCTCGTGGATGGCAAAGCGCCGGGCGAAACCAGCCTGATCGTGTGGCAGGAGGACGGCCACAAGATGTTCTTCAACGTGGTTGTCGAGCCCGGCAACCTTCTCACGAACCGCCGGGTGGATGCGGTTTCGCGTCGCATCGCTAAAGAATTGCCTGGCCAGAATGTGGAGCTCTCCTGGGAAAACGATACGGTGTTTCTGCGCGGATCGGTCAGAGACATGACCAGTGCCACGCGTGCCTTCGCGATCGCCTCGACTCTCGGAAAGACCGTAAATCTGCTCTACGTCGATGTTCCGCCCGCGGAGGCTCAGATTCTCCTCAAAGTGAAATTCGCCAGCGTGGATCGAAGCCTGAGTTCTCAGCTCGGCCTTAATATTCTCAGCACGGGTGCAACGAATACAGTGGGCGCGGTGTCCACGAAACAGTTCTCACCCAATCCCCCGCCCACGATCACGGGTAATCAGGTGACGCAGACTCTGGCGGACGCTCTCAATCTGTTCTTTTTCCGCCCGGATTTGAATCTCGGAGCCACCATTCAGGCCCTTCAGGTAAAGGGTCTCCTCCAGGTTCTCGCGGAGCCGGATATCCTCGCGCAGAACGGAAAACAGGCCAGCTTCCTCGCTGGAGGCGAGTTTCCGTTCCCCACAGTCCAATCCGCGGGTACCGGCGGCACGCCTACGGTTTCCATTCAGTTCCGCGAATTCGGCGTGCGTCTTCTTTTCACCCCGGAGATGACGCCGCGCGGCACGATTCATCTGAAAGTGAACCCCGAAGTCAGCGCGCTCGACTTCACGAATGGACTCTCGGTAAGCGGCTTCAACGTGCCGGCCCTGACCACCAGAAAGCTGAACACCGAGGTCGAACTGGCGCCAGGCCAGAGCTTCGCGATCGGCGGTCTCCTCGACAATCGGACAACTGACGTTTTCGAAAAGATTCCGTTCATTGGCGACGTTCCGATTCTCGGAAAGTTGTTTCAATCGAAATCGGTATCGCGTCAGAATACCGAGCTCGTGGTGATCATTACTCCGGAACTGGTCGCTCCGATTCCGGCAGGCCAGACAGTGCCTGGCCTGAACTATCCCCGGCCCTTCCTTCCGGCCAACAGCGCCCCCGGTACAACATCGCAGGGCGGTGTTTCCGCCGGCCCCCGCGCGCTGCCGGATACCGTGCCGATCGAGGTGTTGACGAAGAGCCCGTTGGCGGCGCAACCCGCCGCACAGCAAGCTCCGTCGCCTGCAGTGGCCGCCGGGCCGGCGCCGGGCCAATAGCGGCATGGCCTGAAGACACAGAGAGGATTTCAATAATGGAAACGATTCAGCCGATGGCCAGTGACGCGGAAGCCATTTCAGGGTGCTCGTCCGCTCGTCACGCGACAATTCAGGAACATATGGCACGTGTACATGCCATCGCCAGACGCCTGCGTTTCCGTTTGCCGGCTTCCGTGACGCTCGATGACCTGATCAGCGCGGGAATGATCGGCTTGATTCAAGCAGTCGACCGGTATGAGCCATCCAGAAACCTCCAGTTCAGCACCTACGCGCAGTACAGAATTCGGGGTGCGATGCTCGATTTTCTCCGCTGCGAAGACCCTCTGTCGCGGGGCGAGCGGAACCGCTTCCGCGGCACCGGAGGCAGCGGGCCGCTCACGATCAGCCTCGACCATCTGCCACCTCGTGACTTACGGGAATTGTCGACCCGGACCGCGGTCAGCGCCCTTGTGGATCGCGCCGATGTGCAAAATGCCCGGAAATGCCTCTCGAAACGCGAGGACTATGTGATGACCCTCATTTACGATCTCGACGCGCGCAAGAACGATGTGGCCAGAACACTCGGCGTCAGCGAAAGCCGTGTCTTTCAGATCAACAACGCGGCCCTCGCGAAACTCCGAACGCGTCTGGCTCCATCTGTATCCTGAGCGCAGGTGCGGTTTGACCAAACGCCCACATGACGGCAGGCCCCTTTGACGAAAATATACAGGTCAAGCGGGCGATGTTTGTTAAGCTAAGCGTTTTTACATCCTATGAAACAGCGAATGGCGAGTCCGGATGCTAGTCGGGGCCTTGTGGGAAGCGTTCTCCATACCGCGATGCGCAGGCACTTGTGCTTGATGTCCATTGTTTTCATGGCATTTCCGGCAGCGATGTTGGCGCAAACCGACGAAATCCAGGTGTACGATGCGGCGATTGCCGAACGCGGCAAATTCAATCTGATGATTCACAACAATTTCACGCCGGATGGCCAGAAGACCCCGTCGTTTCCCGGGGCCGTGGAATCCAACGGAGCGCTGGTTGGCGTGGCGGAATGGGCGTACGGAGTCACCGATTGGTTCGAACAGGGACTGTACCTGCCGCTTTACAGTTTTTCCAAAAACGATGGCGCGACGTTCAACGGCTTCAAGCTTCGCTGGCTGTTCGTAAAGCCGCACGCGGCGGAGCAGAAGTTTTTCTACGGCGTGAATTTCGAATTCAGCGTCAACCAGAAACAGTGGGATCCGCGGCACTTCAGTTCCGAGATCCGGCCCATTGTTGGATGGCACCTGCACCCCATCGATATCATCGTGAATCCGATTATGGATACCGGCTACACCGGCGGCTTCAAGAGCCTGGACTTCGCGCCGTCGGTACGAGTCGCTTACAATTTTGCTCCCAGGTGGGCAGCCGCGGTTGAAGAGTACGCCGATTATGGGCCTCTGCGCCAGATCTACCCGTCAACGGAGCAGTCGCACCAAATCTGGGCGGTGATGAATCATAGCGCGAAGTTCGTCAATATCGAAACGGGTATCGGCTTCGGCCTGACGGCGGCATCCGACAAGGTGACGTTGAAACTGATGCTGTCGCGCGATCTCAACTGAAGAGCGCATTTTCATCGCGATCTCAGGAACGCCAACATTCCGGTAGCGGAGCAGGGCGTTAATTGCGGGGTATCACAGGCGGATTCGGCGGACACGATCGAAACGCCGCCGGATAAGATAGCCTGATTCACAACAACATGCAGCACGAACACGCATTCGAAATGGCGGCATCGGCCATCCGGTTCGGTTTTGGAGCCACCCGCGAAGTGGGCGCCGAAATGGTAGATATCGGCGCGCGGCAGGTCCTCGTTTTCACTGATCCGAATCTGCGGAATTTGTCCCCGGTCACGAGGGCGCTGGAATCGCTCGAGAGCAACAAAGTGCGATTTTCAGTCTTCGATCGCGTGCGGGTGGAGCCGAGCGAAGAGTCTCTGCAGGAGGCGATTCGTTTTGCGTCGGCCGGTGATTACGACGCGTTCATTGCAATCGGAGGCGGGTCCACCATCGACACGGCGAAAGCGGCCAATCTTTATAGCTGTTGGCCGGCGGACTTCCTCGACTATGTGAATCCGCCGATCGGGAAAGGCAAGCCCGTGCCGGGGCCGCTGAAGACGCTGATCGCCATCCCGACGACGGCGGGGACTGGCAGCGAGACGACCGGCGTTTCCATCTTCGATTACAAACCGTTGCGCGCCAAGACCGGCATTGCGCATCGGCGTTTGAAGCCCACGCTGGGAATCGTCGATCCCGAGAACACCCGTAGTTTGCCGCCCGCTGTCGCCGCCGCTTCGGGCCTCGACGTCCTTTGCCACGCGGTGGAGTCATGGACAGCGCTGCCGTTCGGCGAGCGTCCGCGCCCGGATCGCCCCATTCTGCGGCCGGCCTATCAGGGCTCGAATCCGATCAGCGATTTGTGGAGCCTGGAAGCGCTGCGTCTGACGGCGAAATTTCTGCGCCGGGCCGTCGCCGATCCGTCCGATGACGAAGCGCGCGGATCGATGATGCTTGCGGCGTCCTACGCGGGGATCGGGTTCGGGAACGCCGGGGTTCATTTGCCGCACGGCATGTCATATCCGGTGGCGGGTCTGGTTCGAAGCTTCCGCGCCCCTGGGTACGATGCCGTCGATCATCCTTTGATCCCGCATGGGGTTTCGGTGATCGTGAATGCCCCGGCGGTGTTCCGGTTCACCGCGTCAGCATCGCCGGAACGCCATTTGCAGGCAGCGGAGATACTTGGCGCGAAAGTGGATCGGGCGCGCAACGAAGACGCGGGCAGGATCCTTTCCGACTGCATTGTCGGTATGATGCAGGACCTGCGAATTCCGAATGGATTGCGCGCGATGGGCTACGAGACGTCCGATATTCCGGCGCTCGTCGAGGGAACGCTGCCGCAGCACCGTGTGACAAAACTGTCGCCCCGGGCGGCCGGACCGGAAGAGCTGACGAAGTTGTTTGAAGAAGCAATGGTCGCGTGGTGACAAGCGGGCTCGTGACCCGATTCATCCCTATCCGTCAGAGTTTTCCGCACCGCCGGCTGAACGATGTCCCCGCAGCCGTTCAACACGAGCTCACTTCGGGCGATATCGTTTCAAAGCTGAAACCCGGTTCGCGTGTCGCCATAGGCGTGGGTAGCCGCGGCATTTCGAATCTTGCGGTAATCATGCGCGCCGTGGTCGAGTTCTTTCAGGTGTCCGGGATGCGGCCGTTTTTGTTCCCCGCGATGGGCAGCCATGGCGCGGCAAGTGCGGAGGGGCAGGCGAGCGTCCTCGCGCACTATGGAATCGACAATGCGGCGATGGGGTGCCCGGTCGTCAGCCGGTTCGAAGTGACTTCGCTCGGAAAGACACCGGAGGGCATCGAAACCTTCGCCGGCAAAGACGCGTGGGAAAGCGACGGCATCTTCGTCATTAATCGCGTGAAGTGGCATACGAGCTTCGAGGGCGAGATCGAAAGCGGTGTCGCCAAGATGCTGGCGCTCGGGGTGGGAAAGATCGAAGGCGCGCAGACTTGCCACGGCCACGCGCGCAAGCTCGGGATGACGGCGGTGATCCGATCGGTGGCAGGCCACCTGATCGCGACAGGGAAAATCGTCGGTGGACTGGCGATCCTCGAAGACGCTTATCACGACACGGCTCAGGTAGCGGCGCTGCCTGCGGACGAACTCATCGCGCGCGAGAGCGAGTTGCTCGGGCTGGCGAAATCGTGGAAGGGCCGGTTGCCGGTTCCGGCGCTGGACGTCCTGATCGTCGACGAGATCGGCAAGAATATCAGCGGAACGGGAATGGATTTGAAAGTCGTCAACCGCGGCGTCCACGGACAATACAATCCCTATGCCGACACGCCGAGTGTTGAACGCATCTACATCCGCAGCCTTTCGGAATTGAGCTATGGCAATGGCGTGGGCATCGGTCTGGCCGACGTGATCCACGATCGTGTATTGACGCGGCTGGACGTGAATGCGGGGCGCATCAACGCGAGGACGTCGGGATCGCTGGCGGCCGTGCGAACGCCGCTTCACTTCCCGTCGGATCGGGAGTGTCTCGATCTGCTCTATGCGACGGTGGGGAAGGTCGATCCGCGAGATGTCACGGTGGGGTGGATTTCGAATACGCTTGCGTTGGGAACGATGGCAGTCAGCGAGAATCTGGCCGCTGAATTTCGGGACAATCCGGAAATCGAAATCGCGGGCCCGACATATGAGCCCGCGTTCGACAAGAGTGGAAATATGTAAGCTTCAGGCCTTGGCGGGAAGGAAGCGGCGTACTCCGAAATCATACGCTGCCCCGCCAATAAGCCCACCCACCAGCGGACCCACTATCGGTACCCAAAACACCGGAATGCCGTCGGTCAGGCCATTGTTCTTGAAGCCAGCCAGGACAGTGAAGAGCCGCGGACCGAAATCACGTGCGGGATTGATGGCATACCCATGCAGGCCACCGAACGCCATGCCGATGCCGACCACGATAGTGCCTATCAGGATCGGCGTCAGGTTCGCCTGTGGCGGCTGATTGCGATCGTCGATGATGGCGAAGATCAGGAACAACAGAATCGCCGTCCCGATGGTCTGGTCGAGCAGCCCAGCCGAGAGCATCTCCGGAAATGCCGGAAATGTTGTAAAAACACCCGCCGTGTGTTCGAGGCCCGGATCCACCAGATGAAACTGGGGCCGATAGTTCCAGTAGACGATCGCCGCCGCCGTGAATGCCCCGGCGGTTTGCGCGATCATGTACGGGACCACCTTCACCCACGAGAACCCGCGGAACACAGCCACAGTGAGCGTGACCGCGGGATTCAAGTGGGCTCCGGAAATTCTTCCCGCAACATAGCAGCCCATAGTGACCCCGATACCAAAAGCGAAGTTGATGTTCGTGAAACCGCCATTGACGATCTCGCCGGGAATGGCCGGGTTGTGTGCAAACAACACCACCATCGCGACTACGCCATTACCAAAAAGAAGAAGAATCAGGGTCCCAAAAAATTCGGCTGCCAGTTCGGGAAGCATTCAGTTAGGCGACCTTTCGCAGTTTGGTCACACGACCGATTTCGACCCATTCCACGACGAAAATATTACCGTGATGATCGAAAACGGCTCCGTGCGGATTAACGAACTGGCCGTTGATGAACTGGCTCCGGTCCTGCGTGGTGCGCGGCGGATTACCCGTTCCCTGGCCCATGCTGACGGCGATCTTGTTGTCCTTGTCCATAATGTGCACCGGACCCGCAAGGTCTGGAATCACTACATTTCCCTGGAACTCGTGGAAGTGGCAGGGCTGCCGGGTGCCTTCGATGATGTCGATCGGCTTGTCGTCGAGCGTGTAGCGCACCACGCGGCCATGGCCGCGGTCCGCGACGAGCAGGATCGGCTTCGCGGGATCGCGCAGATCGACCATGTTGCCGTGCGGATTGTTCATCTGATCGAGCGGCGCCGGAGGCCGTGCGGCACGTCCGCCGCCTGGAGCACCACCACGCGCAGCGCCACCGGCTGGGGGACCGCCCGCCGCCACCTGCACGGGAGCGCCGCCGGGTCCGCCTTCGCCTCGGCCCCGTCCGCCACCGCGAGCCGCGCCATCGCCGCCGCGTGCTGCACCGCCGCCGCCACCACGCGCGGGCGCCGGAGTCGGAGCCGGGCCGCCAAACGTGTTTACAAGCTTCGGATAGGCGGTCGGGCTGGCTACCGAGTAATGGAACATGTAGTAGGAACCGTACCCGTCACCGACCCAGAAATCTCCATTGGGGGCGACCGCGAAATTGGTCGGGCGGTAATTCAAACCCGCTGCGCCGCCCGGACCGGTCGAGCCCGGTCCCTTTTGATAGACCGGCGAATCCTGCGGATAGCCCATCGTCCAGACTTCTTCGCCTTTCAACGTGCGCTTGGTGATGATGCCGTGCTTGTCATCGCAGAAGTACAGGTACTCCGTCTTGCCTTCTTTGCGGAGGTGCATGCCGTGGGCCCCGCCCCGGAACATCGCGCCCCATGACTTCACAAACTTGCCCTTTTCGTCGAACACTACCACGCTGTCCGGGCTCTGGCTGTCCTTGTGTACCGTGTGATGGATGTAGATGTGCCCCTGCGCATCTTCGCAAACGCTATGGGTGTTGCCGTACTTGATGTTGGACGGCAGCTCCCCCCAATCATGAATGCATTCGAATTTGTATTCGCCTTCACCGAGGATTTTGTATTTCGAGCCGGTCTTGTCGTCGGCCATAACGAATGGTGCAACCGCACCGGCCATCAAAAAACTGCGTCGAGTTGTTGTCATGTCGCGGGACTCCTTAGTTGTCGGCTCTCGCCCAACCGGGCAAACGAAAAGCGGCGTCGCGCGGGCGCATTTTCGGGTCGAGCCACTGAAGATTGTATCCAACTGGATTCGGTGCCGCACGAATCTTCTGAAATTTCAGAAACTCAATCACCACCACTTCGGCATCCGGATGTACGAACGATCCAGTTGACCGATGGAAGGGCACCCGAGGAGGATCAGCGTCCGCTCGATGTCGGTTTTCAGGATGGCGATGGCGCGGGCGACGCCTGCCTGGCCGGCGGCGGCGAGTCCGTAACCATAGCCGCGTCCGATCAGCACCGCTTTGGCGCCCATGCAAATTGCTTTCACGATGTCGGAGCCGCGCCGGATACCTCCGTCGACGAGCACCTCGGCCTGGCCGTTCACCGCTTCCAGAACTTCGGGCAAAGCGCGCGCCGTCGGAAAGCAGGTATCGAGCTGGCGTCCGCCGTGGTTGGACACGATCAGACCCGACACACCTGCATCGACAGCCCGCCGCGCATCGTCGCCCGTAATAACGCCTTTGACCAGGATATGCCCCGGCCACGCGCCGCGGATCCACTTAAGATCGGCCCACGTGACCACCGAGTCGCGCAGGGAATTCTGCACATCAAGTGACGGAAGTGGTCCCTTGCCTGGAATAATGACGTTGGCATAATGCGTCGCCTTCGAGCGATCCATCAGGAAACCGGCCGCCCATTTTGGCCGCACGATCACCTGAGAAGTAAAAGGCAACATGGCGAACAGGCTCTTGCCCATCAGTTGCGGCGCGCCGTTGCGGAAGTCGCGTTCGCGCATGCCGGGTCCATTAGTGTCGATGGTGACGGCGAGAGCTTTGAATCCGCTCTGCCATGCGCGTGCGAAGGTGGCTTCGGAGACTTCGCGTCCTCCGGCGAGATAAACCTGATACCAGAGTGGAGCGGTGGAAGCCGCCGCCAGTTCGGCGAATGTATAGCCGGAGAACGTCGAGAGCGTGTAGCCAATGCCGGCCTGGCCTGCAGCCTTGGCGGCGGCCAGCTCTCCGCTGGGATGAAACATGCGGCTCGATCCGAGCGGTGCGAGAATCATCGGCAGCGCGAGATCGCTTCCGAGCACGTTTACTCGTGTGTCCGGCTTCGGCGTTGCCACTGCGTTGTGGGGCTGGAAAAGGATCTCCTGCCATGAGCGGCGGTTGTCACGCAGAGTGATTTCGTCGTCCGCGCCTCCGTCGATGTAATCGAAGACTGCGCGCGGCACCCTGCGCTGCGCGAGCTTACGGAGATCGTCGATGTTTACAGCGCGGTCGAGCTTCAAACCGTTTGAAAGTAACATACGGGGCTGTGGGCGCCCGCCTGGACTCTCGTTTTTTGTAAAGCGGACATGTGGCGCCGGCAATCTTGTTCGCCAGTGTTTTCACGGACGTCAGGAAAGCCCTGTCGGCGCGACATGCGCTTCCGATGCCACGAAAAAAGGGCGGAACGCTTGCGCGCTCCGCCCCGAGGTCTGCGTTTGTTGCCCGGTTTAGTGAATCGTCTTGTGCGGATCGATGACGAACTTCGTCGATGCGCCCTTGTCGAAATCCTTGTAACCCTTGGGACCTTCGTCGAGCGAAATCACCTTCACGTTGACGGCCTTGCCGACGTCGATGCGGTCGTGCAGGATCGCCATCATGAGCTGCCGGTTGTACTTCATGACCGGGCACTGGCCGGTGTAGAAGTAGTGCGACTTTGCCCAGCCGAGACCGATACGGATGCTGAGGTTGCCCGTCTTGGCCGCATCGTCGATGCCGCCCGGATCGTCCGTAACGTAGAGTCCGGGGATACCGATTGCGCCGCCGGCGCGCGTGATGGTCATCAGCGAATTGAGCACGGTGGCCGGAGCTTCCTTCGTCGCGCCCGCGTGTCCGTGGCCGCGCGCTTCGAAACCAACCGCATCGACACCGCAATCGACCAGCGGTTCGCCGACAATCTCCGCGATCTGATCGCCGACCGAAGCATCCTTCGACACGTCGACGGTTTCCCAGCCGTTGGCCTTCGCCTGAGCGAGACGCTCCGGAATCAGGTCACCGACGATGATGACCGCCGCGCCCAACAGTTGCGCACCTGCGGCAGCCGCCAGACCGACCGGGCCGCCGCCTGCGATGTAAACCGTCGAGCCAGGTCCAACACCAGCTGTGACGCAGCCGTGATAGCCGGTCGGGAAGATGTCGGAGAGGCAGGTAAGGCTCGCGATTTTTGAAAGAGCCTGCGCCTTGTCCGGGAACTTCAGCAGGTTCCAGTCGGCGTAGGGAACCATCACGTACTCGGCCTGTCCGCCGACCCAGCCGCCCATGTCGACATAGCCATAAGCCGCGCCGGGCCGCGCCGGATTCACATTCAGGCAAATGCCGGTCTTGCCTTCCTTGCACATGCGGCATCGGCCGCAGGCAATGTTGAAGGGAACCGAGCAAAGGTCGCCGACTTTGATGAACTCGACGTCCTTTCCCGCTTCGAGCACTTCGCCGGTGATTTCATGACCGAGAATCAGGCCATGCGGCGCCGTCGTGCGCCCTCTCACCATGTGCTGGTCGCTTCCGCAGATGTTCGTCGAAACGATTTTCAGAATGACGCCGTGCTCGCACTTGCGATTTCCGAGGGCCAGCTTGGGAAAGTCGATGCTTTGAATCTCGACCTTGCCCGGGCCCATATATGCCAAACCACGATTGCTTGCCATGATATTTTCCTTTTCGAATTTGAGATGCGTTCTCTGTTTGTATTCCGCAGTTCAGTACAGATATATATCAGAAGGCTCTGTGCATCAGAAAGCAGCGGCGCCGGCTTCGGCCACCGCGTGATCCTGATCGCCTGAACCGCCACTGACGCCGATGGCCCCAACTACCTTACCGTCCTTCTTCAGCGGGATGCCGCCGGCGAAAATCATGATCTTTCCGTTGTTGGACGCATGGATGCCAAAAAACTGGTTTCCCGACTGACTGTGGGATGCCAGATCTTTGGTCGCGATGTCGAAAGCCCGCGAGGTATAGGCCTTCTTCTGCGAGATATCGATGCTGCCGATCCACGCCCCGTCCATGCGTACGTGGGAGACGATATTTCCCCCTTCGTCCGCCACCGCAATATTCATCGGCTGGCCGATCTCGGCAGCCTTCTTTTCCGCTGCCGCCGTGATTCTCCGGGCATCGGCTAATGTCACTTGAGTGCTCACTTTTTGTCTCCTTTGGATTCTTCCCGTTCGACAGCGTTTTTCTTCCAGCGTTTCTCTTCAGGAGATATCCTAACAACTTCTCTCCGCAGTTCGCGGGATCATTTTCGGGCGGGTACGTTTCATGCGCCCCGATTACCACCGGAATACCCTCGCCGAAATCTGATATAACACATACGCTGTGCGAAACCATCCCCGTGCGGCACAGATCCGGACTTAGTGGCGTTTGCTGCCGGCTCCTGAACGGCCTGGAAATATAGTCCCTGGCGGGCAAAAAACGATCAAAGATCGACCGTCCGGAATTTGACAGTTGTGTATCAATTGTTATAGAGTTCACAAAAGCAGGGGTTTGGTTCGTTTAGACGAAGGTCCGCGCATATTCAGCTGCGCAGTTTTACGTAGACACGTACTACCGCTGTATCGAAATTCAGGGGGGACAAATGCGCATACTGGCTATAAGCCTTTTATCGATATTAATTCCCGTCGCCGCCTTTTCTCAGGCGGGTGGCGGAACAATCACCGGGACAGTGACAGATCCCACGGGTGCGTCGGTCGTCGGCGCGCCAATTCAGGTCACCAATACTGAAACAGGCACTGTATATCCAACCGTATCCACTTCAACCGGCGCCTACACGGTGCCGAATCTGCCGCCCGGACCATATTCCGTTGCGGTCTCAGCAGCTGGTTTCAAAAAATACGTTCGTTCGGGCTTGACCCTCGCGGTTGCCCAGGTTCTGGGAATCGACGTCACGGTTGAAGTCGGCGCCACGAACGACACGATCACGGTAACCGCTGAGGCTTCATTGCTCAAAACGGAAACCGGAGACGTTTCCACCAACATCACCGTCGAACAAATGAACGATCTGCCGGCGCTCGGAGTTGGCGGCGTGAACGCCGGAAGCTCTGGCGTCCGCAATCCGTTCAATGCCATCGCGTTCATTCCCGGCGCCAGTTACGTCGCGAATACGTCGATGATTATCAACGGTGCGCCCAACAATACGGCCGCCTATCGTGTCGAGGGAATGGATAACACCAACCACACGGTGAGCTTCGCGCTGCAGGAAAACCAGCCCAGCGCCGATGCAATTCAGGAAGTGGCTGTACAGACCAGCAACTACGCCCCGGAATTCGGTCAGGCGGGCGGCGGTCTTTTCAACATCACGATGAAGTCCGGCGGTAATCAGTATCACGGCAGCGGCTACGAATACTTCGTCAACGAAGATCTGAACGCGGGCTATCCTTTCTCGAGTGTCGGGCCCAATGGCACCGGTGGTAAAGTTCGCCCCCGGAACCGGCGCAACGATTTCGGAGGCACACTGGGCGGCCCGGTCCGAATCCCCAAGCTTTACAACGGAGCCAACAAGACATTCTTTTTCTTCAGTTACGAAAGGTTCGTCGAAACCTCCGGTCTGAATTTCGTCGACACCGTCCCGACGGCGGCCTACCGCACGGGCGACTTCTCGGCGATCTCGCCGAACGGCGGTGCGAACTTCAACCCTAACCTCGGCGTACCGACCGCTTCTCTCGGGACCGATGCCATGGGGCGGCCGATCTTCGCTAACGAGATTTACGATCCCACGACGCGCGGCACAGCGGCCAACGGACTCGGCTTCTCGAATCCGTTCCCGGGCAACATCATTCCAATGTCACGCATCACGCCTTTTGCGGCATCTGTACAGTCTTTGATCCCGGCCGCGCAGACGACGAGCCTTACGAACAACTTCCACGGTACGAATCTCGGCTCGCGCGTGACGCCGATTCCGTCCCTGAAACTCGATCAGAACATCGGCACCAAGGGCCACCTGTCGTTCTACTGGGGCCTGACAAGCACGGTTTCGCAGTACTCCACGCCGAACGGCAATGCCGACGGTTTGCCGGATGAAATCAGCCAGGCTCGCGGCACCTTTATTCACTCATTAACCGAACGGGTGAACTACGACCACACTCTGTCGCCGACCCTGCTGCTGCACCTGGGAGCCGGCTGGTCGCGCATCCTGTTCGTCGATACCGCCCCGTTCACTGAAAACGGCGGCAAGTTCGACTGCACCACGATCAGCCTGCCCGGCTGCGACATCTCCTATAATTTCCCGACGTTTACTTCAACGCTCGGCGCCACCGGGCTTGCCTCCGCCACCCTCGGCGGCATGCAGCAGATGGGCAACGCGCTCGTTCACACGACGACCACCACGCTCCGCCCGTCCTTCAACGCCAACACCACCTGGATTCATGGCAACCACACCTACAAGTTCGGTGGAGAAGTTTGGTTCCAGGGGAATATCCTCGCGCCTCCCTCGGGAGTCGGACTGATTTTCGGTTCGGCCACGAACTTCGGTGCCACGGCACAACCCTTCACAGTAGCCACGGGTCTTGCCGGCCAGCAGATGGGCAATTTCTACGCGAATATGTTGCTGGGCGACGCCATCTCAACCACACAGTACGCCGTGCAGGAAAATCGCATGGGCAAGGCTCAATGGGCCGGGTTCGCACAGGATTCCTGGAAAATCACTCGTAAACTCACGCTGGATTACGGGCTTCGCTACGATCTCGCAACCCCGACCCACGAGCAATACGGGCGATCCGCGGATCTCGGCGGAACCGTGCCGAATCCCGCGGCTGGCGGAAGACTCGGCGCGCCGATCTTCGAAGCCACCTGCAACTGCTCGTTCCTGAAAACCTATCCCTGGGCATTTGGGCCACGCCTGAGCGCTGCCTATCAGATCGATCCGAAGACCGTCTTCCGCGGCGGCTGGGGCATCGCTTACGGTACCCCTGCCGATATCAATCCGAGTTCCTCCGCGCAGCTGACCAGCGCGATCACCGGCATCAACGGCTTCGCCAATGTAAGTACGGCAGGCACTGTGCCGCAGCCCGCGTGGCCGAATTTCAGCCCCGGTCAAAGTCCGCTGCCCGGTCAGATCACCGGATTTACCGGATTGACCTCTCTTGATCCGAACGCCGCACGGCCTCCTCGCCAGAGTCAATGGAGCATCGGTGTCCAGCGCGAAATCGCTCGCGATTTCGTAATGGAAGCTGCCTATGTCGGCAACCGCGGCGTGTGGTGGCCCGGACAGCTGGGACTCCTCAATCAGGTTTCCCCGGCGACGTTCGCTGCACTCGGCTTGAATCCGTATACCAACCCGACGGATAACCTGCTCCTGAGCTCGACGCTCAGCAGCCCGGGCGTTATCGCGAGGATCGGTAACTATCTTCCGTATCCTGGCTATGGCACCAATAACACCCTGATCAATGCTCTGCGGACCTACCCGCAATTCAGCACGGCCACGGTGACCGACTCGCCGACCGGAAAAACCTGGTACGACTCTCTGCAGATCAAGGGCACTAAACGCATGTCGCATGGGTTACAGGTGAGCGGCACTTTCACCTGGTCCAGGGCAATGGATTCCATCGATGAGGATATTTTCAACCCCTCCACCTATGGCAAGTCGATTGAATCCATCGACCAACCGTTCCTCTTCAACGCCAACATTTTGTACCAGACGCAGAAGTGGTTCAGCAACAACTATCTGGCGATGGCGACGAGAGACTGGCAGTTAGGTGCCTTCCTGCAGTACGCCAGCGGTTTACCGCTCGCGCCTCCCGCGGCGACTACGGCCAACAACCTCGGACCCAGCGAACAGGTTCGTACGGGTCAGCCGCTTTATCTGAAGGATCTCAACTGCGGCTGTATCAATCCCTATACGGATCAGGTGCTGAACCCTGCAGCCTGGACCAACCCGACGAATGG
The DNA here is from genome assembly GCA_036272235.1 of Bryobacteraceae bacterium. GTDB lineage: Bacteria > Acidobacteriota > Terriglobia > Bryobacterales > Bryobacteraceae > BOG-234. Next base: position 30,553 of record DATAZF010000317.1, read on the forward strand.
AACATTCGGCCCCGGGCCAAATCCGACGGTCATTCCGGCCGTAAACGGGCTGTACTACAGCGACTTCCGCGGTGCACGGCATCCGCAGGAGAATTTCAACATTGGCCGCAACTTCCGCATTCGGGAAAAGATGACCTTCTCGGTTCGTGCGGAGTTCGTCAATATCTTCAACCGGACACAAATCGCGACTCCGAATACCACCAACCCCGGGGCCGCGCCCAGTGCTTCCGCTCTTACTCACAATGCGGCAGGCCAGGTAACCGGTGGATTCGGCTCCGTCAACGCCGTCTTCGCGCCGGGTTCGGTGGCTTCCACCTTCGGCGCGGCGGGCCAGCTGTATCAGGGTCCGCGTACCGGCACTATCATCGCTCGCTTCACGTTCTAGGCTGAAGCTGTTTTGTTCGTACGAGCCCCGGCCGGAAGGCCGGGGCTTTTTTTGTGCCGAGCATGCAGGAGGGGAGAAGCCGCGAGGCTCGCGCTATCCGGATCTTCCCGCGCCCGACCTTTGAGCGAAATAACCCCTCGGTTGCTTCCCGAATGTAACTTACGTGAAATAACTCACTGACACCGGGCATACGGGTTTTATAGACTTCCCCTAACAGGGGTTTGCAGGATTGCACGAAGTATGTGGCCTTGCCGCGCCCTGGGTCTCGTCAATACGTATTCCCGGAACTAAGGTTGGCGAAAGTCCGGTCAGGAGAGTTATGCGTCTACTACTTACTACGTCATGCCTGTTAATGTTGGCATCCGCACTATTTGCTCAGAGTGACCGGGGAACCATTACCGGCACGGTAACGGATAGCACCGGTGCCGTAATCGCCAATGCTCAGATCTCGGCAAAGCATGTCGAAACCGGATCTCTGTTTCCGACCACCAGCACGGCGACGGGAAATTATACGCTGACCCAACTCCCTGTGGGCCCCTATGAAATCACCGCATCCGCGCCCGGATTCAAGAAATTCGTCCGCTCTGGTATCACAGTCGAGGTGGCGCAGACACTTCGAGTCGATATTCCGCTTGAAATCGGCGCCGCGTCGGAGTCAGTCACTGTCAGCGCCGAAGCCAGCCTGCTCAAGACGGAATCGGGCGATGTCAGCAGCAATGTGAACGTGTCGACGCTCGACACTCTCCCGATATTGAGCACAGGCTCTGCAGCCTCGGGCAGCTCGGGCATCCGTAATCCCAACAACGTCCTGAATGTGATTCCGGGCGTTTATTACGTGCCTAATTCGCAGGTGAAAATCAACGGTGCGCAAACCAACTCCTACGCCTATCACGTGGAGGGAATGGATTCGACCAACGCCGGCTTCCCCTATGCCGCCGCGCAGACGCAGCCCAGCGTGGATGCCATCCAGGAAGTATCCGTACAGACCAGCAATTTTGCGCCGGAGTACGGTGCGGTCGGCGGCGGTTTCTTCAATGTGACCATGAAGTCGGGCGGCAACCAGTATCATGGAACCGCTTACGACTACATAGTCAATGAAGTTCTGAATGCAGGTGAGCCGTTCTCGTTTTCAAACCCGAGTACGAATCACCCGGATCAGTTGTTCCGCCCGCGCGCCCGCCGCCACGATTATGGCTTCACGATCGGAGGGCCGGCATCCATTCCGAAGCTTTACAACGGCAAAGACAAGACATTCTTCTTTTTCAACTTCGAGCAGTTTCGCGAAACGCAGTCTGTTGGTTTCACCGAAACGGTCCCGACCAATGCGTACCGTGCGGGCGACTTCAGCGGCGCGATCGCCGCGGCCGGTAACAAACAGTTGACCACCGTCAACGGCACGCCGGCACTCGCCGGGGAAATCTTCGACCCGACAACAAACCTGCCGTTCCCCAACAACACGATTCCCGCAAGCCGTTTCGATCCGGTCGCACTGAAGGTCCAGAGTCTTATTCCGGGCCCGACAGGCGGCGGTACCATCAACAACTTCTCGACCACACAGCCGAGCATCCGGCATACGACGATTCCCGCGGTCAAGATCGACCAGCTGATCGGTTCGAGGCAAAAGATCTCGTTCTACTGGTCGTTCACGCACACCGATTCGCAGTATTCCCAGATCTACGGCAACTATGAAGGCTTTCCAACGCCGATTACGCAGGCCCGGGGCACATTCATCCATTCGCATGTCGAGCGGTTGAATGACGACTTCACCTTGTCGCCGACCATGCTGCTTCATCTTGGCGTCGGGTATCAGCAGAATAACTTCTTCGACGACGCCCCGGTACTGGACTTCAACCCGCTGACCGAGCTGGGTTTGAAGGGCGCCACTCTGAACCGTAATTTCCCGGTCTTCAGCGGTCTTTGTTCACCCGCCAACACATGCGGCGCGGCGGGTGGCTCGCATGATCTTGGGCCTCCCGGCCAGGGTCACAGCTATTGGGAGAAACCGGCTGCCAACGCCAGCCTGACCTGGATCCGAGGCAGCCACACCTTGAAGGGCGGGACCGACCTGTATTGGTCGGCCGTTCCCCAGATTACGTACACCAACAGCGCCGGGACTTATGGCTTCAACGCCAACGAAACGGCATACGGCCCCTTCGTCGGCCAGACATTTCCAGGAGGAACTCTCGGCTTGCCCTATGCCAGTTTCCTGTTGGGCGCCGTCGATCAATACACCATCGCGCAGGTTCCCGATTTCCGGCAGTCGAAAAAACAGCTGGGCTTCTATCTACAGGATTCCTGGAAAGTAAGCAAGAAACTCACGGTTGACTACGGTGTGCGGTATGACTTCGGGACTTATTATCAGGAAGAACACGGCCGCGCCGTCAACTTCTTCCCGACGGCCCCGAACCCATCCGCAGCCAACCAACCGGGAGCGTTCCTCTACGAAGGCTCGCGGCCCGGAGGCTGCAACTGCAGCTTCGCCAATAATTATCCTTTCGCGCTGGGCCCTCGCCTTGGCGCCGCATATTCGATTAACGACAAGACTGTTATTCGCGCGGGCTGGGGGTTGATTTATGGTCAGACCAGCACTAATCCGCTTGGCGTGAACACCGCCGGAGTCGTCAACACACTGACTCAAGGGTCGCCTGGCCAGGGACAACCCGCGACAATTCTGCAAAATGGCATTCCTGCCGTACCAACGTTTCCTTCCCAGACGGTTCCGCTGAATGGCAGCGGTAATCAATCGCTTCCGACAGGTGTTGTCTTCCTCGATCCTCAGGCAGGGCGGCCGCCCCGGCAGAACCAATGGAGCATCGGCATCGAACGGGAGTTAACGAAGAATCTCGCTCTCGACGTCTCTTATGTGGGAAACCGCGGAGTCTGGTGGCAGGCCCCGTCGCTGGTCGATATCAATGCCGTCACCCCGCAAATCCTTTCGTCGCACGGCTTCAATCTGAATGATCCGGCTACGACAAACCTTCTCTTCGCGCCGAGTACGGGCTTGCTTTCGACACCCCTTTCCGCGGTCAGCCCGGCCATTGCGGCTCAATATCACCTTGGTGCGCCGTATCCGGGATTCTCCAGCAGCCAGACGGTAGCGCAGTCTCTGCGGCCTTTCCCACAATTCGCCAATATACCGGTGTCGGGCGATCCGCTGGGCAAGACCTGGTATGATTCGCTGCAGACAAAGCTGACGCAGCGCTTTTCCCATGGGCTGACGGTGAACACTACTTTCACCTGGCAAAAGTCTCTCCAGGTTGGTACCGACAACACCCTGCCCGGCAGCGGACCTACGGTAACCAACGGCAGCTCGGCTACGACCAGCTATGTCAACAACACGGTAGCTGCGCCGTTCGCCAGTAAATCCATCTCGGCCTTCGATCAGCCACTTCTGCTGACGATCGCCGCCAGCTATCAATTGCCGAAGATCTCTGCCCTGCGGAAGGCATCTTACATTCTGCAGGACTGGCAAATCGGCACCGTGCTGTCTTATTCGAGCGGACTTCCGATCCCTGCTCCCGCCGCGGCAAACAGCCTTTCCAGCCAGTTATACCAGGGCTCGCTCATGGATCGTGTCCCGGGTGTGCCCCTCTACACCGTCTCCGATTTGAATTGTCACTGCTATGATCCTTCGAACACCGCGGTACTCAATCCGGCAGCGTGGGTTAATCCGCCGCTTGGCCAGTTCGGTACGGCCTCGGCCTTCTATGATGATTATCGGTTTCAGCGGCATCCCTCCGAGAACATCAATCTTGGCCGCACGTGGCGCTTTAAAGAACGAATGAGCCTCAACCTGCGAGTCGAGTTCGCGAACATCTTCAACCGGACGTTCCTCAATAATCCGTCGTACACGAATCCAACGACGCCGGTCACTCACAATCCGGCCAATGCGGCGTTCCTGTCCGGAGGCTTCGGTTACATCAGCACTGTGTTTGCGCCGACCAATCAGCTCGCGCAACCGCGAAACGGAACCATCGTCGCCCGCTTCTCCTTCTGAACGGAGAGCGGATCAGTTCCCTGTCCCCCGATGCGGGAGGTCGTTAAGGCCTCCCGCATTTTGTCATGCTGGTGCCGCCTCCGGACCCTCACATTCTCTGCCGCTGTGCTGTCGCCTGGAATAGAATATTGGGGGAACATCATGAACATGAACTATTTTGTGAAGGCGACCTTCGCTGTCGCCATCCTCGGCCTGTGCGCCTGTTCTTCGGAACCCGCAAAGACAACCGAGGTCAAGACTGATGCCGATGCCGCAAAGAAAGCCCCGGCTGGTCCTCCAGAGCCTGTTGCCGCCAAGACGGCATTCTACGAAATGTATACGCCGGCGCATACCTGGGCGGCCGACCTGCTGCCGATCAGCCTGAAGAGCGGTGAAGTCGCAGGCGTGAAGAACGCCGACGGTAAAGCGGGAGTGTGGACGGCTATATTCGGCTCGCCTTCCCAGCATCTTGCCCGCACGTACACCTACGCCGTCGCTGAGCAACTTCCCGATATCGCCAAGGGCGTCAAGGCAGAGAGCCCCGAAGCCTGGGCTGGCCCCACGACTGCGGCGATGACCTTCCAGACGAGCGACTTCACGATCGACTCCGACGCGGCATACAAGACGGCCGCGGGCAAGGCTACCGAATGGCTCAAAGATCCCGAGCACGCGGCCAAATCGGTATCGCTCTCATTGGGCGCGGCTACGCGTTTCCCCGCGCCCGTCTGGTACATCCTGTTCGGCGACTCCAAAAACGGCTTCGTCGCTCTGGTCAACGCCACCACCGGCAACATCATCGCGAAGTAACGCTGAACGGCTGTATCGGTTCTCGCAGCGCGATTAGCCGTGCTGTCCCACAACTGCAGAGGCGGAATGCGCTGTTTTGCGACCAATGAAAATGCATGAGGCCGCCCGCCCTCTCACTTGAGAGTATTCTCGAGCTCAAGCCCGAATCCCTTCGTCTCATCGTGCCGTCACGGTGGGCGGATTCGAACGGCCATATGAACATGCGCTGGTATGTCGCGATCTTCGATGACGCCGGCGATGAGCTTCACGAACGCATCGGGCTGACATCCGGGTTCCACCTGGAGCACAAAACCGGCACCGTGGATCTTGAACACCACACCAATTTCCTCCACGAGGTGATGCCGGGTGATACTGTGGCCGTCTATTCGCGCCTGGTCGCCCGATCCGCGAAGCGCTTGCACTATTTGATGTTTCTGGTTAACGAATCGAGAGGAAAGCTGGCGGCCATCTTCGAATGCATGAACGCATTCACCGATCTGACGATCCGCCGGACCGCTCCATTCCCGCCGGAGATCGCGGAAAAGATCGATCGCTGGCTGGAGCACGATGCCGGGCTCGACTGGCCACCGCCTGTTTGCGGTGCGATGCAGGCATGAGGCGCGAAAATAGCGGACGCGATCAGTTCCAGGCCAGGGAGAGCGGATGCAGCATCGTAACCAACTGGATGCCGAAGACCCGGTCCAACTCGCCTGAGGCTCGAACTCGTTCCACCGAATAGCCGGCCTTGATCAGTTGATGCGCATTCGGCCGGTAGCCGACGGACGCCTCATATGTCTCGCCGCCCGTTTGATAGGTGCCGTGCAGGTAGCCCGCTCGCGCCGCCACAAACCATCGTGGATGCAGGACGCGTTTGGCTTCCACGTATCCGGCATCTTCGCGGAATGTGGGAATCACGTGATAGGTCATGGCAAACCGCTGCCATTCACCGTAAAGGTTCCAGTGACCACGCGCCCACTCGACATCTGCGCCTCCGGCACTGGCGGGCAGATCACGCGGGTTCGATTCCCCCGGGGAGTAGAAAACGTATTGCCGGTCGAGATAAGGTCCGCGGTATCCCGAGAGTCCAACGCGAAAACCCTGGCGAATCGTGTAGCCGATGCCGCCGGCCCAGTTGGCATACTGATCACTCGCGAAGATACTGCGTGGATTGGCCGGGGAAGAATTCGCAAACTGGATACGGCCGTCCCATTTCCCATGGGTTGCATCAATCTGTGCGCCGGCGAGTCCGGCCGACGTGATGCCAGCGTAATAGTAGCCGTATTGCATAGGCATGTCGAGAAGCGGGTTGTCCGCATCGTCATAGCGGAGCAGGAATGCGCCGAAGGCCGATGTCATTTGCCCGGCGCGGACGACCACAGAGCCCTTCTTTCCGACCCTGGAATAGCTGACGCCCGCCTGCAGTACATAGAACTTCACCCCGTAGCCCTGTGTCGAAAAATCCCCCGGGAAGTATGGCCTCGACTCGACTTCGACCGCGCCGGAGACATTCCAGTGTTCACCGATCTTCCAGGTGGGATAAAGCATGGAACGGAATCCCGCGGCGGCGGGCGCCCCGTCACGCGGGCTATCCGTCAACTCGTGCGCGAAGACAGCTTCGCCGCTGACGGTTGCCCGCAAATCGATACCGGAGTTTGCCTCCTGCGCCAGCAGGGTTGACAGCCTGAAGAAAGCCAAAGCGCCAATCGCGATGGAAAAGCGGCGCGGCGATCCGGGATTTCTCATCCCTTCCCCGCTGTCGCCAAAGCGGTCTTCGCCACCTCTTCCTCGACCCCTTCGCTGCCGGTCGGCAGATTCGTGAAAACTTCGACGACTCGCGGGTCAAAGTGCCTGCCGGCAAATTCGCGCAGGACCCGCACAGCCTCGCGATGATCCATTCCTTTGCGGTAGGGACGGTCCGTCGTCATCGCGTCATAGGCGTCGGAAACATGAATGATACGGGCGGCGATGGGCGTCGTTTTTCCGGATTGGCCCCGTGGATACCCGGTGCCATCCCAGTTTTCGTGGTGCAGTTCGACCGCGGAGAGATAAGGAGCAAAGCCGTGAACGCCTTCGAGTATCCGCCGTCCAATTTCCGGATGTTGTTTGATGATCGCGAATTCCTCCTCCGTCAGCAGCCCGGTCTTCTGGAGCACCGCGTCCGAAATGCCGATCTTGCCGATGTCATGCAGGAGCGCGCCGATACGGATTTCATCCAGTTCCCTCGGCGTTACTCCCAGCGCAGAGGCCGTGGCGCAGGAAAGTTCGCTGACGCGGTGGCTGTGCCCTGCCGTATATGGATCTCTGGCATCGAGCGCATTCGCCAGTGAGCCGATGAATTCGAGGTAGGCGTGCTGCAGCCCCTCGCGGGCTTCCCGGATGGCGCCGGCCGCATGGTTGAAGCTGGCCGTCAAATCCTGGACCTCCCTTATAGGGGACAGCTCGTTCCGGAATTCCGGGAGCAGGCCCGTGCCTTCCGTCAAGCGCAGATGGGCGATCATCGCAGCAATCGGCTGCACGATGCTGCGTGACGAGAAAATGCTGCACATCAGCGCGGCGAGCACGATACCGATCGAGGCGGTCAGGAAGACGCGATTGAGAACACTCTGCACCGGCCCCGTTGCGGAGTCCACGTTTTGCAGGCTGCGCAGCAGGTAACCGTCGCCAAGCGAAATGCTCTGCAGCGGAAGCGAAATGTAGTTGTGGCCAGCCAGGCGAATATCGCATTCCCCCAGTCCCAGGCATCCCGCGAGCGACTCCTGCACCTGCGGCAACGGAATTCGGGCAATGCTGGACTGCAGGATCTGTCCGTTGCGGATCAACACCGCCGGCGTGTTGAATTCGGAAAAATCAAACCGCTCGCCTACTGACAATTCGCCCAGGTTTTCCTCCCCCTGATCGATGGGAATGGACGCCATCTGATAAACCTTGTCCATCCGCGCCATGAGCCCGTGCCGCGGCATGTGGCTCAGATCCTCCATGGGGGCCAGCTTGCCATCGGACCGGATGACTCCCGCCAGCGGTGTTCCGCGAGAATTCGAGATCATGAGGACATCGAAGCCCATCTGCTGGCACAATTCCTGCAGTTGATCTTCGACTGTTTGTATCGCGGCGCTGTTCGTCGGGTACGACGTCAATAGTTGCAGACCCGCTTTCAGCGAAGCATTTTCGCCGACAACTTTGAGAAAACGGCTGTTCTGCAGGTCGCTTCTGGAATGGAGCCGCGCGATCGACAGGTGGTTCTCCCGCAGGGACGTGCGCAGCCCATCCCGCACTGTCGATTGCACCAGCTTCTGAACGGTCCAGAAACTGCCCGTCAACAACAGCGCGAAGGGCACAAAACAGAGCAGGAAGGCACGGGTTCTGAAGCGCATCGCGAAGATCTTCAGTTCCCTCTTTGTGAAAGCAGCCCCATATTTGCGCCGTTTTCGTCGAGCGGAATGAGAAACTCGACATGTTCGTCCTTACCCGGCGCAACCGTAATCGTCTGTCGGAAATAGCCCGACGCCTTGTGCCACGCGACGATGGTGTACTTGCCAGGCGGAACATCGCTGAGCTCGAAGTGCCCGTTGCGATCGCCCTTTGTGTTCCATTGGTTGGGCGCAACTACGATCGTCGCCGTCATGTTGGAGTGCAAATGGCAGTTGACATAAACGATCCCCGGTTCCGGGAAAGTCACGATCCGGCTCTCGCCTTTTGGATAGTTCCCCAGGTCGAACGATCGCGCGCCTGACAAAGAGAAGACATTGTGAAAAATCGGATCGAGGTTGGGGAACGAGACTCTGGACCCCGCC
>DATAZF010000318.1:0-2217 GCA_036272235.1 Bryobacteraceae bacterium
GCAGCCCTCCATATCGACCCAGCCCGGCTCAATGATAATCCTCAGTTCATCGAAGATCTGACGCAGTGGCACTTCTTCCACCGGTTCCGCCGCGCTTCCGTAAAGTTCGAGGGAGGCGACACGCCCCAGTCCCGTAATGAGGGTCCCAAGACCGTGAATCTCTTCTATCCGGCACGGTGTCTCGCGGTCTTTGAGATTGGAATAGACGACTGAGATCGCACTGCAGATATTGCGAATCTCATGCAGAACGGCGCCGGCCACCAACCGGCTGCTGATGGAAAGGTTGCGGAGGTTTTGTTGCTCGCGATCGCGCATCTCCTCCGAACAATCGACCATGATCGCCGCCAGCTGGATGCCGTCGCGGACTGCGTAGGTCGAGAACCAGAGATCCGCCAGAAACATCTGCCCGTTCTCCCGCCGTCCCTGTGCCTGCGCCGCGGTGCGAAAAGAGCCGCCTCTCGTTCCCAGCCGAAGGGCCTCGGTCAGTACCGGCATATAGGTTTCAATAGAGCGGCCTTCGAGCGTGTGACCCGTTTCCACGCCGAACATAACATTGCCTGCGTAGTTGGACGCGATCACGGTCCCGCGATGACTCAACGTGATAATTGCCGCGGGGCTGCTTTCGACCAGCACCTGCAGCCTGTCCTGTGCCTCGTTGCGCAGCTTCTTTTCCATGGTTAATTGCGCGACATGCTCCAGCGCCATCTCGCGGTTGCGCATCATTCCCTGTACGAATAGTCCCGACAGCACGTAGGTCAGCGAGGCGAAGCCAAATCGAAGGGCGTACTGGACAGGCAGGTGGGAATCCTCCAGAGCGCACCGGAGGCCCGCGCAGAGCAGCGCGAGCACCACGATCGCTCTGGGGCGGAGCACCGTGGCGGCGAGAAGCATCGGGAATATGTACATCCCTCCCAGGGAAATCTCCGGGCCAACCAGCCAGTCGGCCACCACGATGGCCCCGATCGCCAGCAGACTGAGCGATATTACAACCCATTTCCTGGGGGCGTTCAGCAGAAAGTCGATGAACCTCTCGATCTGGAATGTCTCAGCAAACGTCGTAGCCGCCATATGTTCAGCATCATGCATCACTTGCTGGGGCCAGCGGGCGGCATCCGAAAGTTTGGCTCGCATAGCCAAAAGACTGGTTCCCGCGCCATTCCTGGCAGCCCTAAGATTAATATTTACTTTGCCTTTATGATTGAAAGGATTTGTCAATGAAAACGAGTCTCCTGGCATGTGTAGTGATTGGCGGTGTTTTCCTCTCATCGGGCTGTGTTGCGACTAGAAAGTGGGTTACGCGGACGGTCGATCCGGTCCAGAACCGGGTGACGGCCATCGAAGCGAAAAACGCCGATCAGGATAAGCAGATCGCGACCGATACACAGCAAATCGCGGAGTTGGACCGCAATCTGTCCCGAACAGACGAGAAGCTGACGGCGGCAGTCGCCGACGCTGCTCAAAAAGCAACAGTCGCCGGAAATGCGGCCAAAGCGGCCGACCAGAAGGCGGACAATGCACAGAAATCCGCCGACGGGGCGGCGCAGGCAAGCGCGGGAGCCCGCACTTATGCCGAAAACCTCAGCCGTTTCGTTGACGATACCAACAAGCTCAAGCTCGCCAAACCAGGCACTATTCTTTTCGCCACAAATCAATGGGCGCTCGAGGTTGAGGCGAAACTGGAGCTCGCATCGATCTGCGAAGCTGCAAGGGGCCTGAATCGATATGTTGTGGAGGTTCAGGGTTTCACCGACAAGACCGGGGCGCCCGAGGTGAACGAGGTTCTCAGCCAGCGGCGGGCGCAGGAAGTCGGGCGCTTTCTGGTCAATGAATGCGGCATCCCGCTGCGCAACATGACGATGCTGGGCTCGGGGTATGCCCAACCGGTCGGCGACGACAAGACCCGGGCCGGGCGTCAGCAAAATCGCCGGGTTGAGGTCCGTTTGTTCGTGCCGGAAGTTCCCTCAGTAGTTCAGGCGGCGTCCCGATAATACCGATGCGATGGCGTCCGTGAAACCTGAAAAGCAACTTCCCGAGGTGCTCGATAAGTTCGCCGATGAAATTGGCACGTTGAGGCGTATCGGCATCACTGATTTCGCGCTGCTCACCTTCGTTGTGCGCGTACGGGAAGGCTATTCCCGCGAGCAGGCGGTTCGTGCGTTACTGGAGGGCAGGACGCTGACCCGGAAAGAAAAGGACCTGGTGCGCGCAACGCTGCAT